>JBPCPC010000065.1:0-5295 GCA_050999585.1 Solirubrobacteraceae bacterium
GCCCGCGTGCTCGAGGCGGCCTTCGCGCGCAACCCCGAACGGTTCGTCCGCAAGCAGCCCGTCCCACCCCAACTGCCGACAGCCGCCTGGATCAACAAGCCCGACACCAAGGAGGTCGCTCACTAAATTCACACGCGAGGCGTCTCATTGGACTTGACAGGCTCCGGCGCGTCCTCCGCGGTTGACGATCTGGTGCAGTGGTTTGACCCGCGGCGTCGTTTGACGCGTGTGATCGCTCGCCTGCCTCGCCCGCGCGCCGACGTGACATCCGCGGTGGTCGGCCACACCGTGGTGCTGATCGGGGGGTTTGACGGGATTGGCCCCCAGCGCGATGTGTGGGCCGGCGGCGACGGCCGTCACTTTCGCGTCATCGCCAAGCTGCCGCGGGCGGTCCGCTACCCCGCGGTAGTCGCGCAGGGTGACTGCGTGTACGTGCTCGGTGGTCTGATCTCCGGCGGCGAGTACGACGGCCGGTTCAGCGACCTGATTCAACGCGTGTGCGTCCACCACTCCGCCGCCGCCATCGTCGGGCGCTTGCCGACCCCGGTGGCGCATGCGATGGGCGCTCTGATCGCCGGGCGGGTGCTCGTGCTTGGAGGGTCCACGCCGCGCGGGCCGAGCGCTGCGATCCTGCGATTCGAGCCGGCCACTGGCCGCGTCGTGCGCGCCGGACGCCTGCCGCATCCTTTGACCGATGCGGCGGTCGCGACCGTGCACGACACCGCCTACCTGCTCGGTGGGATCTCGACGAGACCGCTGGCGAGCGTGATCGAGGTGCGCCTCGCCCAGCCCGGCCGAGACCCGCTCCGCGCGCGCCGGCGCGACGTACGCGCGGTTGTTGGCGGCGAAACCCACGTCGGCTCGGGCGCTGTCGAACTCGCGACCGGCTTCGGCTCGCTGTGGCTATCTGGCTTCGGGGCGGTCACGCGGCTGGAGCCGGCCGGCGGTCGTGTCGTGGCCAGGATCCGCACTCCGGGGACCGGCGACTACAGCGACGTGGCGGTCGGTGACCGAAGCGTGTGGGTGACCTCCCCGGCTCGCGGCGTTGTGTATCGGATCGATCCGCGGAGCGACCGGGTGATCGCGACGGTGCGGCTCGGAGGACCGGTGACGGGGATCGCCGTCGGAGCGGGTCGCGTGTGGGTGACGCGGCCCGAGCAGGGGCCCGGGCAGCTGATCGCGATCGACCCGCGCGACGATCGCGTGACGGGGCAGCCGATCGAGGTCGGACCAGGCCCGGGGCAGGTCGTCTATGGACTGCACGCCGTCTGGGTGCAGAACACCTCGCCGTCCTCGGTGGTGCGCGTGGACCCTGCCAGCGGCCGGGTGACGACGGTCATCGCCACCATGCCGGTGGTGGCGGGCTCGCCGGGGCCAGGCGCGATCGCGGTCGGCTACCGGTCGCTGTGGTCGGCGTCGAACGGGTCGCTGACCCAGGTCGATCCCGTCTCGGTGCGGGTGCGCTCACGCGTCTCGATCCCGCGCGGCGTGGCGGTGACGCTCGGCGACGGCCGGGTCTGGGTGCTCGCCTACCCGCGGTCGAGCTCGCCGGCCCTGTTTGATCCGATCAAGGCCACGGCGGCGCTATGGGAGGTCGCCCCGGGCAGCGGCCGCGTGACCGGCAGGCCGATCCGGCTCGGCGCGAGGCAGCCGATCGCGCTCGCGGCCGGGCGCCGCGCTCTCTCGATCGCCGACTACGACCGCTCCACGGTCACCCCAATCCGCCTGGTCGCAAGCGGCGACCCCTTCTCGTCGCTGCAGCGACTCGACACTCCGTTGCCGCAGCGGTTCATCGATACCACGCGCGGCGTAGCGGTTCGCCACCCAGCCGAGTGGCGGGTACATCAGCGGCCCCTCACCCGCCTCATCTCTCCGCGTCAGCTGCTCGTGGTCAGCTCGTTCCCGATTCGACAGCGACACCCAGATCCCAACTGCACGCCCAAGACCGCGATCGGCGAGCTGCCGTCAACCGGCGCGCTTCTCTTCCTACTCGCGCAGGCATCCGCGGCCGGCAGACCCCGCGGGTCGTTGTTCGGCAAACGTCCGGCTCGCTTTGATCTCGAGCACCTCGCAGCGCAGCCACTCCAATGCTTCGGAATCAGTCGAGCGATCGACTTCCACGCCGCGGGGCAAGAGCTGTACCTGCTGTCCTACTTTGGTCCCAGTGCGACCCCTTCACACCGAGCAGCTCGCCGACCGAACGCTGGACAGCCTGGTGCTGCACACCCGCACATCCACACGGCGGCCCTGAGATGAGGCAGCGGACGGCTCCCGTGCTGCGGGCCGTGGTGCCGATGCTCGCGCTCGCGCTCGCCGGGTGTGCAGGAAGCACGACGATTCAGGCCAGGGCCCCGACCGCCTCGCGGTCGGTCACGACCGAGCCGCGGTTCTCGCGCACCGAGTGGAAGTACGTCGGCGCGGCGTGGCGCGCGACGGCCGCTAGCGACCACGCCTGTAACGGATTCCACGGGCCGGAGCTGACCACAGGCTCGCCGAGCCGTGCCTTGACCTCCAAGTTCGCGATCCTGCGCCGCCCCACCACACCAGCGGACAGCCTGCACAGCTTGCTTCACTGGAGTCCCGGAGCCCAGCTATACGTCAACCAGATCCGCCAGGCTCGCTCGGCGTTCGGCGCGAACTTCTACGTCATCCCGGCTGGCAACGCCAGCGGACAACGAGGGGTGCCCGCACGCTGCGGACCCGAGGAGGTCGCCGCACTCAAACGCCATCTGTCGCACGCCCCCCGGCGCGAGCACGTCCGGATCCTCGCTGCTCAGAGCCGATACCTCGCGTACTTGCGATATCTCGCGCTGCACGCAGAGGGCATCTGCGCCGGGTACCGCACCGCCACGCCAGCCAGCAGCCACAGCTTGCAATGTGCGACAGTGGCCAGCTTCGAACGATGGGGCGTGCTCGTCGACGCGAGCGTGTATCTCGGCCACGCCGCGGTGTTCTGGACCGTCGTCCCAGACGGCGTCGCGACGGTCACGCTGCGCTTCGTTCCTGGCGGAGGGCCGCTGAGGCACACAGTCACCACCACCGTGCGCCCGGTGAACAACGTCGTCGTCGCACAGGAGCCCTACAAGGCGCCCGACCAATCGGGCTTTCCCTCCACGATCGTGCTGCGCGCCTCCGACGGCCAAGCGATCAAGCAGATCGCGGTGACCCCAAACATGCCCACCCTGTGCGGCTACGGGTGCTAACGGGCAGGCGACTCAGCCGGCTCTTCGCCAGCGTCTGCGCGGCAGCGGCGAAACGTTGGCGTGGTCGTCGAAGCACTGCTGCCGCCTCGGCGTGAAGCAGCAGCGGTCAGACTCCGAGCCGACGCGCTCCCAGGCGGTCCCAGAGCATCAGTAACGCGTCCACGAGACCGACCAACCTCAGACAGCGACCGGGGCAGAGGCGCGGCGGGAGTCTCGGGCCGCGATACCGGCCCGCGTCGAAAAGCGTCGCGCGCCCGTGTCGGGACCTTTGGCCCCGCGGCAGCCGTAGCTCTCGGCGAAATGCCTCATCAGTGGTCTCGCGTCACCGTCCTAGTTCGGGCATCGCTCGCCGCAGCGCTCGGTCTGCTGCTGGCCGGGTGCGGCGGCGAGAAGGCTCAACGCCATTCGGCTCCGGTGACGCTGGCAGCAGATTCCGTCGCGATGAACGGGATCGGCTCGGCGTGTGATCTAACGGCAGTGGCGGGAGTCGACCTGCTCTGCCCGACGTGGCTGCCTGGAGGCAATGAGGATCAGTGGGGAGGAGGCCCCGTCGGTGGGGTGGGCCGGTGCTCCTATCTGATCAGCATCATCGGGTCGAGCTCAACCGACAGCATTCCGTTTCATGTGATGTTCGGAGGACGATGCAAGCGCTTGTCGCTCCTTGAGACACGCACGGGACGGTGGCCGACGAAACCTGATTTCGTCAGCTATCTCGGGCTGATCGGCGAAGCACCATCGAAGCCCGGACGCCGCCAAGACGTCTCGCCGCTCCCAGTCAAGGTGTTCAAGCGCACGACGGTCGGTTCAGACCCCGCGCTGGTTCTACAGATCCCGCACCATCCAAACGCCGGGATTCAAGAGGGCCACTACGCCATCGTTTGGAACCACGGACACGATGGATACGAGCTCTCCTTCCACTACGAGTTGCGCGCAGAGCGAGGACTACCACCCACACGTGCCGACCTCGAAGATCTGCGCCGAGCAGCGAGCGCAATGACGAGACGGCCGCCGCAGACGCGTCTCGGCGGCAGATCCAGCGACAACCGCTGGGCCGGAGGGCCACGCCCTAGCCGTATTGCCGCATCGGCAGGGAGCCCAAAGGCATGGAGAGCTGTCGTTGCTGGAGGTGCCGACCAGGTTTCTGCCGCTCTGCCAACGCGCTCCGACAGCGGCCCGCGATCGCGCTCGTGAGCAGCTCCAGCAGCCTGGGATCGACGCGTCGGCGCTCCTGCTTTGACCGTGCGACGAGCATCTTGAGTTCGGCGGTTGCGTCCCTCGACCGCTGTAAATTCGCTCGCGGTGAGGTTCCCGTGGTTTGAGTCTATGCGGCGGTGACCTCCTCGTCGAGGGTGTCTGGGTCGGCTTGCTGGTATTTGATTCGGTAGAGGTGTTGGCGGTCGACGTCGGTGAAGGTCGCGCCGTTGCTGGCGTGGCTGATGAACAGGTCGAGCACCGCCCAGACGAGTGAGAGGCAGCTGGTCTCTCCGGGGAAGCGGCCCATCACTTTGGTGCGCCGGCGGACCTCCCCGAGCGACCGTTCCAGGAGGTTGGTTGAGCGCCAGCGTTCGCGGTGTCTGAGCGGATAGCGCAGGTGCACGACCAGGGCGTCCAGATCGTCTGAGAGGCAACGAGCAGCCGACTCGTAGCCGGCATGCTCGAGTTCTGAGATCAGGACCCCGAGGCGGAGCTTGCCGTCCTTGACGCTGGTCGCGTCGCTGAGCGCTGACCAGTAGTTGAACCGGATCCGGTCGTGCTCTGACTTGGGCAGCTTGGCCTGGAGGTTTCTGAGGCGGTGCACGGCGCAGTGCTGGCGATCGGCGCGCGGCCAGATCTCCTCGACCGCTGAGGGCAGCCCGGCCGCGCCGTCAGCGACGACCAGGCGTGGCGCCGGGAGCCCGCGGGCCGTGAGGTCGCGGCCGAGCTCGAGCCAGTCCTCCTTGGTCTCTCGCATCCCCAAGCGCACCGAAACGAGCGCCCTTGCACCGGTTTCGGTGATCCCCCACGCGCAGATCACACCCTCCTTGGGGCCGCTGGGACGGACCGGCAGATAGATCGCGTCAAGGAACAGCACGACCAGGTTGATGTCGTAGAG
>JBPCPC010000067.1:0-9654 GCA_050999585.1 Solirubrobacteraceae bacterium
GCCCGCGTGCTCGAGGCGGCCTTCGCGCGCAACCCCGAACGGTTCGTCCGCAAGCAGCCCGTCCCACCCCAACTGCCGACAGCCGCCTGGATCAACAAGCCCGACACCAAGGAGGTCGCTCACTAAACTCACACGCGAGGCGTCTCATTGGACTTGACAGGCTCCGGCCACCTGGCTACTCGCTGCCGTCGAGCAGCGACTTCGCGAGCAAGGCGCGATCCGCATCGACGCGATGGTGCTAGACCGCAACCGTGCCGGACAGGCCATCTGGTCGACCGCCGGCTACACCCGGCAGGCCGACTGGTCTCGCTGGGTCAAGCCCATCAAGCCGTTCGCTAGTCGCTCCTGACCTTGGCCTCCACGACGCGAGCCTGGGCACGCGCGCATCCACCGATATCGTGGTGCTCCCTTAGCTGGCAGCTAGGACCGCTGCCAGCTCCGGCTCCAGCTCCCCGAACAGGCTGTCCCGGTACCGCGCATAGCTGATCTGCACGGTGAAGTCACTGTCCGGTGGATCGAAGCTGACTGCGATCAGGCCATCGCCGCTACAGGACTCGCCGACCGTGTGCTCGGCGACGACATGCGCACCGGCTGCTTTGAGCTCGGCGAGGCAGCACTGGTGCGTCATCGGATCCCCTGAGATCGAGTGATGATGGGTGGAGACCACGACGAACCTGATCCGGCCCGCTGCGAATACCTCGCGCGCACGTTCGACGACGTCCAGCTCAGCACCCTGCACGTCCAGCTGCAACAGATCGAGGCGGTCAATTCCACGGTCGCTCATCAGCCCTGCGACGCTGACCACCGGCAGCTCTCGCTGAACCCCGTCGCTCTCGCACCTCAAAAGCGTTGAGGATCCATGGTCGCCACCGACCGCGGCGTTGACGATCTCAGCGTCCAGCCTGTTCAGATCCAGGTTGGCCCGGCCGGCCGCGAGGTTGGCGGGGTCCGGCTCGACCAGCACCGCGCGTGTCCCGGTGGCGCGCATCGCCCAGATCGAGTAATAACTCCAGAAGCAGCCGAGTTCCACCATAACCGGAGTGCGAGTACCCCGACTGGTGCGGATCCGCTCGATGAGCCGGTGTATCACCAGCTCCTCTTGCGGCTCGTGGTGCCCCCGTAGCCGCCGGATGGTCTCGGTCATCCAAAGCCCGTGATAACACCCCTCGACGACCCGCGAACCCTCGTGCATGACCTGGACTTGGATACCACCTTCGTTCTTGACCTCGCCGGCGTCCCTGACCTTCGGAATCTGGTCTGCGTCGCGGCAGGCAACCGTCAGTTCGATGCGGCGGATCGCCTCAGCGGACAGCTCCAAGCCCGGCCGTGGCGGCAGGGGTAGGCGTGGCGCGCTCCAGACACGAAGAGAAGGGAGCGGCATTCGCGGGAGTTTAGGTACAAGTGCAGGTCCCAAGCCCGCGGCGCTGAGCGCGCTCCGGCAAGGGCAGTGAGCAAAACGAGCCAGGCCGGGCTCACTACCTCGGTTCGCGACGCGCACTTTGCGACGAGCCCGCACCAAGCTCAATCTTCAAGACGGCCGATATGGCCTGGAAGACGGGAGGGTCTCTGACGACCAGCAGCGCGCTTGGCATCGCCCTGAACGAGGCGACGCTCGTCGGCGTATCGGTCGACGCCGAACGGCGCGTCGCGTCAGTGACGTTCACGGTTCTGTCGCTCCCGTCGGGCGATGGTCAGCCGCTCGAGCACCCGCGGATGCAGTTCATCTCAGCGAGGTCGGCACCCGTCGAGCCTTCGCGCTGAGGATCTGCTCAACGTTGTCATGAGCTCCAAGGGCCTGCCGGACGAGCTACCAAGCGGCGATGATGCCCGGATGCGACCTGTGAACGAATGCTGCATGCAGTGATCGATCAAGATCACAGAGTCGGTCCGTCCGCGACCGACTGCTGCAACGCTATCTGGGGTTTGCTTTCGGAGGGCTGCATTTCGAAGTGCGGGATATCAGCGCCGAGATCGTGGAGGCACGGCAGATGATGTCCGAGTTTTTGGGTCGCGAATTGCGGTTGCCCGATCGGCCGAGCCGACTGATCCACTTGTGGGTCGTCACCGACGAAACCGATGAGATCGTCGGTAAGGCCGCGCGCGAGGTCGGGTTTCGCGGTTCGGCGCTCGTGATCGCCCATAAAGAACTCCGGATTCGGCGTCAGGAGTGGCGCCGGCGGGGATTCGGGTCCGCACTGCTCGCCGAAAATCGCCACTGGTATCAGGAATGCGGAGTCGAGTTCATCGTCGTGGAGGCCGAGGGGGACGGAAGCGCGTTCGCGGCCGTCCGGGGCTTTGACTTTGACGTGACGTCCTATGCCAGTCGCCCCGGGTTCAAGGGCCTGTCTGAACGAGAGCTTCGGTTCGCGGCCGTCGATCGCCTAATCGGCCATCCGGCCATCCAGGACACCGTGGACGGTGGACAGGCACAACTTCGCGAATCAGTCGTGGCTTTCCTGGAACGGGTCAAAGCCAGCGGAGCTGAGTCCGCGCGACAGGTCAATCGCTTCCAGCAACGGCTTCCTCAGTCGGTCGAACACGAGCAAGTCGCCTTAAGAGGGGACGAGCTCACGTTCACCGCGCCTGACGAGATCGCGGCCTTCGGTCAGGACGAGCCGCTCGAGGTGCTACACGGCCAAGGCCTCGGAACTGCAGTACTCGCACACACAGGTTGGTCCGGCATCAAGACACTCGCGTGACCGTCGAGGATCGCCGTGACGACGCATAGCCGGTGCGGGACGACCGGCGACACGACTGGCCGCACGGTCGCTTTCACGGCTGGCTGCAAGCTCATCCAAGGACTGCATTTGCGACGACACCATGCTTCAGCGTCCAGCCGGACTTGCAGCCTCACCGCGTTGACAAGACGGGACCAACCCGTAACCTCACGCGAATCATCGGGTCCGGGGTCGACCCGGCATTACCCTGCAGGAGGGCGAGTGCGCATTCGAGCGGCAGTAGCTGCCTTTGGTGTAGCGGTAATCGGTGGGCATCGTGGACTCCGCAGGCGTCCGCCCGTCAAGCCCCAGCACACGCGCTTCCAAAGGTGAGCACCCAAGTCCTACTCAGGAATCAGGCTGCGAGACGTCTTCTTCAGTGGCGACGGCCGCAACATCGTCACCGATATCAGGTGGCGCTGGGGGACACGATCGCTGTCGGACATGGCACCAGCAACATCCAGGGCTGCGTCCCAACCGTGCCCAAGGTACGCAGACGCCCGTCGCTACAACCGTCACCTTCTGAAAGCCTGCGCGCGGGCACTTCACCAAGGTGGTCGAGATACGCGACGGCGAGAGGCTGACCGGCTACTACGGCCGGCCTTCTTGGCCCGAGGGCGCGATAGCCCGCCGAACTCAGAGCGGCAGCTGGCTCTCGCTTGCGTCAGGTGGCGGGACCTTCTGGACTTGCGCCCCGCGACAAGCAGAGCTAGCGAAATGACCGCGGAACCACGGCCGAACTGAGGAAGTGCTGATTCCTACGCCCTTTCGCGGAAGCGAGTGCATCCGCTGGCGCCTGCGCTTTTCATCGCTGATGATTTGCCCAACCGGCGCCTGCTTTGCGACGATGGTGCTCGCCGTGCCGATGCGCGTCGAAGGGCGCGGTCTCGCGGTTGACTGCCCGCCCGGTCGCGAGGGTGGGACCAAAGCAAGCCAGGCCAGAACCCGTGAAACCCCTGGCGCGATCCGCGCCTGCGAGCACGATCGTGTTGCCTCGCGCCTCTCAAGCAGACGGCATGAACGACCGGCTGCCACCTCGCTCATCGGGACCCGAGCGCATCGATCCAGATCGGCGGTAGGCGCGTGCTTATTGACCCGACCTTCAGTCCAAGCAGGGTGTGGCCGTCGCAAACTGAGCGATGCGCACGAAACCCACCCTCCGGCCCGCCGAAGCAGGACTTGAACTCGAGTGCGATACCTCTGTCTTGAGAGACAGAGACATCCCTACCTATCTCACGGAGCGACCAAATGACCAGCGCAATTGATCGTGACGCCGATACCCGGGCTCGGATACCACAGCACTGGGAGGCGTCCGAACGCGGGGACATCCAAGCGGAGCATGCGATTTATGCGACCAACGCGGTCCTGGACTAGCCGCAGTCGTGCGTGCGATCAAACGAGCCCATCCCGCGCTCACGTTGATGACCGCCGGCCTATCGGACAGCCGAAGCAGCGACAGGAAGGCGTGGGTCACCCGCACGATCCCGACGACGTTCGTGTCGAACAGCGCGAGTGCGTGGGAGCCGGTGGGATCCTCAATGGCGACATTGGGTCGTTGATCCCGGCGTTGTTGATCAGCAGATCGAGAGAGCCGTCGCGCTCCTTCGTCAGCGGCACGGGCAACGGACACGTCGTCCGGCACGTCGGTGGCCACGTACCGCACGCCGATCTGATCGTCCGCGGCCTGGCCTTGCTCCTGGTCGCGAGCGCCGAGCACGACGGTGTGACCAAGGCCGACGAGGCGGCGGGGGTCTCGAAGCCGAGGCCTCGATTGCCACCGGTGATGAGGGTGACGGGCATAAAGCCAGTGTGTCCCGGCGGCTGCATCGCAACCAGAGACCCTGCGACCGTGGGATCAGCAGTCCCACCCTTTTCCCGGGATCGGAGTGCCCATTCAGGCCCACAATGACGTCGATGGGTGCCGCTGACACGACCCTGGGCGCGACGCTTCGCGTCTGGCGTGACCGACCTCGCCGCGCCGAGGTCGGCCTGCCCGCCGACCGCTCGCGCCGAGCGATGGGCCTGCGGCGCGAGGAGCTCGCCAACTTGCACGGTTGACGAATGACGACGCCTCAGACACCCGAAGCGCCTTCGCGAGACGGAGAGGGCGAGGTCGTGCGCGTCGAGCTCTGCGCCGACGCGATCATGGCCGTGGCTATTCTCCGGGTCGAGATCAGCGCCACCGTGATCTGTCCCGGCGGACCGACACCGGGTCCGCGACTGACCCCGAGCTGCGCGAGCGATGGCGCGATCGCACTGGCCCCCGATGCCGTCGCCTACGCGCTCGCGCAGCCGCCGGACGTTAACGTCGGCGGATCGTTGCGCGCTCCGCCGCTCAGCCGTAGGCCACCTTGGTGACTCTTGGTCTTCGATGTAGCGGCAGCCGGCATGTGCCAGATTCGCGATCATCGGTGATCGTTGGAGCGGGGCTCGGTGTGATGAGCAACCGCACGACCGCGTTACGGCTTCGGGGTTTCTGTGAGGCGGGCGAGGATCTCGTCAAGGAGCGCGGCTTCGCCTGGAGTCAGCTGTGGCGGGGAGTCGTGGATTGCGGCCCGCAGCGTGTTGGCTGCGGCGGCCGTCGTCGTTGCCCGAGGCGCGGGAGCCTCGGTGCTGATGGTGTCGATGAGTCCGTTGAGGAGGTCGTCGAGCATGCCGAGGTCCCGGCGCTCAGGGTCGGTGGCGAGAAGGGTCAGTACCGCTCCGCGCGCCGATGCGGTGATGAGGGCGATCGCGCGCTCCTCGCTGGCTGCGAGGACGCCGGCCGCGGCGACCCTGCGTACGCGCTGGCGCAGGACGCTCTCGCCGAGCTCTTGTGCCGCCCAGTGTCGCGCGGGGTCAGGTTCGCCATGCATCAGCGAGAAGAGAGCCGGATTCTCCAGACCGAAGTCCACGGCGGCCCGCCATCCGTCCCGCAACACCGCGACGGGGTCGCGATCCACGTCCGTGTGTGCTCCGGCGGCCTTTTCGGCGACCCACGCGGACATCTCGTGCTCCGCGACCGCCTCGATGACCCCCTGTTTGTCGCCGAACAGGCGGTAGATCGTCGGCGCCTGCACTTCCGCGGCGGACTCCACGGCGCGTGTTGTGACCGCTTCGCGACCGCCATCGCGCAGAAGGCGTGCCGCCGCCAGCACGATCCGCGTTCGCGCGTCTGCAACCGCTGGTGATCGGGATGCCTGCGCCATGTTAGCGATGATAGGCGGGTCGCATAGCTCCGGTAACAACGCTGCTACCTTGACGCCGTGAGCGCTGATAACGGCGCGACGGGCCGGCAGGTCCAACTTCCCCAGGAGGCAGCATGATCATCGTCAGCGGTGCCAACGGCACACTCGGCCGCGGAGTCGTCGAACATCTCATGAAACGGTTCGCACCTGAGGAGATCGGCGTCAGCGTGCGCGAGCCCGATAAGGCCGCGGCGCTCGCGGCGCGGGGCGTCCGGGTCAGGCGCGGCGACTTCACCGATCCCGACAGCCTGCGAGACGCGTTCGAGGGCGGCCAGCAGGTGCTCATCGTCTCCTCCAACACGCGGACCGGCGACACCTTGGAGCAGCACCGGGTGGCGATCGATGCCGCGGTCGCTGCCGGAGCCGAGCGCATCGTTTACACCAGCCACGCAGGTGCGGGACCGGACTCGCATTTCCCTCCCTCACGCACCCACTTTGCGACCGAGCAGATGCTCGAAGACAGCGGCGTTCCGTTCACGTCATTGCGCAACGGGTTTTACGCGATCACGCCGACTTTCTACCTCGGCTCGGTGCCGGACACCGCCAGCATCGCCGTGCCCCAAGACGGACCGGTCGCCTGGACAACCCAAGCTGACCTCGCCGAGGCAGCCGCGCTCATCCTCGCCGAGGAGGGACGTTTTGACGGACCGACCCCGCCGCTCACCGCGGGTAACGCGCTCACCTTCGACGATGTCGCGGCGGTTCTCACCGACCTGACCGGACGAGAGGTGAGACGCCAGACCGTCCAGGACGAGGCTTTCGTGTCAGCGCAGGTGTCCGGAGGCATGCCCGAGCCCGCTGCCAGATTCATGCTCGGGATGTTCCTCGCCGCCCGCAATGGCGACTTCGCCACCGTCGACCCCACACTCGAACAGCTCCTCGGCCGCCCCCCCAACACCCTCAAAGAGGTTCTCGACAAAACCAGCCGGCACTGAACCGAACGGCACCCGGGGCACCCTCGTCCAAGCGGCCGCTTCCGACCGAGACCCAGAAGGAAGACTGGCGGGCACGCACCCGAGGCGAGGGGAAATCGGGCCGCCCGAGATGCCTGACCGTCCTGCTCATCGGCGAGGACCGGGAGTGCGAGCGGCTGGCGGGGGAGGCCTGCTGATGTCTTAACTCGGGCACGGTGCCGGGCGCTGTTGCTGCGATGATCGGGCTGACCAACACCAGTCACGACGAGGCGGTTATGTCGAAGCAGACAGGACTCAGAGCCGACGATCCGTATGGCGGGCGGCAACCGACCAGTCACGAGCGGCATGCGGGCCAGCCCTGGGATGCGTCATACCGCGATGGCCCGGCCCCTTGGGACATCGGAGCACCACAACCGGCGGTAGTGCGTCTGGCCAGCGCGGGCGTGTTCGGCGGCGCGGTGCTTGACGCGGGGTGCGGGACGGGCGAGAACGCGCTTCACATCGCCGCCCGCGGGGTGCACATTCTCGGGGTCGACGTCGCTGAGAACGCCCTATCAATCGCGCGCGAGAGTGCCGCGGCGCGCGGGCTTGACGCCGAGTTCATCGTCGCCGACGCCCTGAACCTCGATCGTCTGGACCGAGTGTTCGACACGGTGCTCGACTGCGCCTTGTTTCATGCCTTCGACAACCACGACGAGCGGCGAGACTATGTCGCGAGCCTGGCATCGGTGACGAGTCCCGGCGCGTACCTTTACCTGCTCTGCTTCAGCGACGCTAATCCCGAGACCGCCGGCCCGCATCCCGTCAGCCGGCACGAGTTGGGCGCGCGGTTCACACCCGGTTCCGGATGGAGCATCGCATCAGTCAGCCCGGAGCGGCTCCAGGCAGGGTTCGCTCCCGAGGGCGCACCGGCCTGGCTGGCGAAGGTCAGACGGATCGAGCCCCACGACTGAGGACTGTCGACGACCGCCACCAGTCACCTACCTTCGAGTCTGCGCAAGCGTCTCGATTCCCACGACGAGAGGCCCGCTAGGCGCGGAAAGCTGTGCGGTTGCTCGGACGCCGCGACCTCGCCACCAGGCCACCAACGACGTGCTCCACGCCGACCGCGACGTACAGCACGAGCACCCACAACGGCGCGTGCGGCGCCCCTGCGAAGATCGCCACCTCGATTCCGGCGACGATCACGGTCACCACGCCGAGCACGATTAGCGAAAGCCGAAGGGAGCGGGTGACTGACACATGTCCCGCGATCTGGCGCGGGGACCCACGCGACCCACCCATGGACGGCGCATCCTACTGCGCCTGCGTCTAGGAAATCCGCCCTTTGCGTCGACCTTATGCCACCACCGCGCCACGAGAATCACCCCAACGGAGTCCATATCGACCTAAACGGCAACTCACTCTCGCCGAGCGCGCGTCCACTGGGCGCTCCCGAAGAGGGGGTCCAGGGAGGGCAGCCCAACCGGCCTGCTTCCACGAAGCACCGGCTACCAGATCCGGCGTCGCGACCAGGTCGAGGTGGCTGCTCTGCGTCCGCCAACTCCAAAAGCGGAAGCCACGATCTCGCTGTCCAGTCGGCGGCGAAGCGGGTCTGACGGTGCGGCGGTCTCAGAATCCAAACTTCCGTGCCCGGTCAGATCGTTTGTCGCCGGCTTCGGTTTTCGTCGGAGCTCGCCGTCAGCTGCGTCTGGCGCTTGAGTGTTGGTCGGGCTGGATTGCGGCGCTTGTCGGGGGACGGCCCGACATGAAATCAATCACTCAGTTCTTGATCGTCGCGTGGGGGAACAATCCGGCCGGTCGGCCACGTTAGGGGGTCGCTGACGTGGGGCCGGAACGGTAACGAGGTCGGTCGCTGCACCCCCGAGTCTGTCGCCCAGTCCGGCCGATGCGGTTTATGGAGCCGAGCCGGTCACCAAGCCGCAGACCACCGGCATCCCCCACGGACTGCGACGTCGGGGCGCGTCAGCCGATCCGCTCAGCCAGGGAAACGATGATCCCCTCCGGCCCGCGCACGTAGACCATGCGCCAGCTGTTCTCGTACTGACCGACGCCGCCGACCAGGCCGTAGCCGTCCGCGGCCAGCCCGTCGACCGCCGCCTGCAAGTCGTCGACTTCGAATGACACGTTGCGCAGCCCCAGTTCGTTGGCCATCGCGGTGGGCGACCCTGGCTCGTGTTCGGGCCGGACGAAGCTCGACAGCTCTAGCCCAGCACCTCCGCCGGGGGGCCGCAGCATAACGATGTGACTGCGGGAGCCGGGGATGCCAATGACGGTGTCCACAAAGTCGCCCTCCATGAACATCCGGCCCTCGACCTCGAGGCCCAGCCCGACGAAAAACGCCGTCACCGTGTCAAGGTCCGCGACGGTGATGCCGACATGGTCGAAACGGCGTAAGTGCGACATGAGGTACATCCTCCGGATCTGTTGGTGTCGTGGGCCGCGCGGTCGAGGCCCTCACCTGGTGAGCGGAGCCGGCCGGCGGTTCTCGACATGGAATCGCACATTCAGCTCCTAAATCGTCGGGAAGCGGAAGCGGAAGCGGCGCGGTTGCGGCCGGAATGCGACGAAGCGAGTGCGCTGCCGCGGGCGTGCGACTGCTGCTCTTGATGGAGGCCGTCGCGCAAACTGGTTCCGTCCGGCGTGTTCAATTGAATTCTGGGATGCCTCAGAACTTTCTTGATTGTGATCGTGAGCAGGCGTTTTTGATGCCTCCGTCGTTGCGGGATTGGTTGCCGTCTGATCATTTGGCGTGGTTTGTGATCGAGACGGTCGGCAAGTTGGATCTCGACGCGT
>JBPCPC010000102.1:0-11224 GCA_050999585.1 Solirubrobacteraceae bacterium
CCTCTGGGCTGCTGCGCGAGCTTGACGCACTCGCGGCCCGCTGAACTTTGATTCCGGGGGTTGTGGTGGCTCAGCCACACCTCGCCTTTCGGCCACCCGGTGGCCCGTCTGCTGCTTCTCGACACCCACGCGGTCCTCTGGTGGGCCGCGGACGACGAGCGCTCTCCACCGCCGCGTGGGGCGGTCGCCGCAGGTCGCGTGCTCCTCAGTGTCGCGACGCCGCGGGAGTTGACCATCAAACACGCCCTCGGCCGACTCGAGCTCCGCGAGACTACGCTGCGCTTGTCTATGCGCAGGCACGACTGGAGTGGTTGACGATCGTCACCGCCGCCGACGCCTTCGGCGCCGATGACGTCGACGTCCTCTGGTAGCCGGGGTCAGACCAGCGTGGCCGGAGTGCGTGCGAGGCCGGGACCCACGAGGTCGCGTTGGTCGCAGCTGGCGAGGATCGCTCCGAGACGCTCGGCACCTGCGAGGTAGGCAGCGTCATAGGCGCTCAGGCCGTGCTCTGCAACGAGCTCGGAGATACGCTCAGCCAGTGGCCGGTCGATTCTGATCAGCGTTCCAAGCTGCGCGATTGCCCATATTCGCTCCTGAAGTCGACGGCTAGCTTCGCGGTCGCGCCAACGCCCCTCGGCGACGTTGGTCGCTTCGTAGAGGGCCAGGTCGATCGTGGCGAGCGACCCGCTTCTGAGCAATGCCGCGGCGGCGAGGTGATGCGGATCGTCCGTGTCTTCGGCAGCCAGCAACACGCTCGCGTCGAGGAAGATCACCGTGGCCGTCCGGCTTTGAGTTGATCGACGACGTTGCCGCCGTGGCCTCGGGCCTTCCCGTCGAGCTCTGTCATCCGCTCGCCAAGCAGGCGCTCGCGCTCACCGAGCGACCGTTCGACCAGCTCGCGCAGCGTCGCACTGCGCGTGCTGCCCTGCTCCCGCGCCTGGGCGTCGAGGCGAGCGAGCAGCTCGTCTGGGAGCGAAATCATGACCTTGGCCATCCCGCCAGTATACCTGGTGTTACCGCAAGGGCCGACATCTGGCGCGCGACTGTGTACCGCCTACCAGGTCCGTCTATGGACCGGGTCGGCGGTACGAACACTCCCTGTGACCGCGGCGCGTCTCAGCAGGCGCTCTTGTAGATGAACTTGCTCATCGCGGCCAGGTTGGCCTTGGTCAGCACTCCCAGCCCGGTGAGGATCGACTTGGCTGGCTTGCCGGTGAGCGCGTTGACGGCCTGCTGGACGCCGTCGACGCCCTCCTGGTAGGGCTCCTGGGCGATCAGCGCCTGCACGACGCCGCTCTTGAGGTCGGCGACCTGGGTCGGGTCGGCGTCGTAGCCGATGATCTTGACCTTGCTGGCCGCGCCACTGCTCTTCAGGCCGGTGTCGACGCCCTCGGCGACGAGCACGTTGGTGGCGAACACTCCCGCCAGGTCCTGATGTGCGGAGTACAGCGCGGTGATCGCCTGGGCGGCCTTGGCCGGGTTGTCGCCCACGTACTGGGTCGGCAGCGGCTTGATGTTGGGGAACTTCTTGATCTCCTTCAGGAAGCCCTGGATCCGCTGCTCGGTGGTCGAGACGCCGGGCTGCTCGTTCATCACCACGACCGAGCCCTTGTTACCGATCAGCTTGGCCATCTCGTCGGCTGCCTTGGCGCCGCCCTGGACGTTGTCGGACGAGATCGACGCGGCCGCGATCGACGCGTCGCTGACCGTGGTGTCGACCTGCACGACCTTAATGCCGGCGGTCTTCATCGCCTGCATCGGGGCGATCAGGGCGTGGGTGTCGGTCGGGGCGATCAGCACCGCTCCCGGCTTCTGGGCGGTGACCGCGTTGACGATCGGGATCTGCTCCGGCGCCGCGAAGTCGGCCGGCCCCTGCACGTTCATCGAGTATCCGAGCTTGGCGGCCTCGGCCTTGGCCCCGCAGCCCATCGTCACGTAGAAGTTGTCGGCCTTGGTCCCCTGGATCAGCGCCAGTGACTTGCTGCCCGAGCTCGAGCCGCTGGCCGCACTCGAGCTCGAACTGGTGCTGGGTGCGGCGGCGCTGGAGCTCGAGCTTGAACTCGAGCTCGAGCCGCATCCGGCGATCACCAGCCCCGTGGCCACGACCGCGCTCAGCACGACGGTTGGCATTCTTCGGTGCATCGTTCCTCCTCTTGTTGCCGCCGCCGATCGCGGTGGCGTTGCCTTTGATCTGACGATCACTGCCGCGACCGTGAGCGTCGCCGGAGTTGATCGAAGTAGACGGCGAGGATCAGGATCGCCCCGATCATCACCTGCTGCCAGAACGACTGCACGCCCACGATCACCAGGCCGCTGGCCAGGACCACGGGGATGAACACGCCCACGACCGTGCCGAACATCGTCCCTGAGCCCCCGAACAGGCTCGTGCCCCCGATCACCACCGCCGAGATCGCGGTCAGGTTGTCGGTGACGTGACCGGAGATCGTCGTCGTGGTGAAGTAGGCAAGGCTGAGGTTCCCGCCCACGCCCGAGAGCAGCCCGGCGAGCGCGTAGACCTTGATCAGATGCCAGTTGACGTTGATGCCGGCGCGCCTGACCGCCTCCGCGTTTGACCCGATCGCGTAGGTGTAGCGACCGAAGCGGGTCAGGTGCAGAATCAACCCGAGCACAATCGTCACCACGACGGCGATCACCACCAGCCAGGGAATCGGTCCGAGCTGACCGGCGCCGATCGTCGTGTTGAGCTGGGTGGGGATGCCCGAGACGTCGACGCCGCCGGTGATCACGTCGGCCAGCCCCAGCGCCATCCCGAACGTCCCGAGGGTGACGATCAGCGGCGGGATGTCCAGCAGCGCGATCAGCACGCCGTTGATCACGCCCCAGCCGACCCCGACGAGCAGGCCAACGGCCAGCCCGGCGGCGATCGGTCCCCACCCGGCGGTGCCGGCCGAGGCGGCCCCGCCGCCGAGCGCGATCATCACCTTGGCGGCCACGACGCCGGACATCACCAGCACCGAGCCCACCGACAGGTCGATCCCCGCGGTGATGATCACGTAGGTCATCCCGACCGACAGCATCAGTGCGACCGATGCGTTGATGAAGATCGTCTTGATGTCGAAGCTCGACAGGAACGCGTGCGGCTTCATGATTGAGAACACGACGATGATCACCACCAGCGCGAGGAAGATCCACACCGGGCTGGTGGAGGCGAACACGCGCGCGCGCAGCCGCTTCAGCCCGGTCTGCGTGGCGACAACGCCATCGCCGGGATCGCCGCTCGGGGGAGAGCCGGCGGGCAGCTGACCGTCGGGCTCGGTGCCCGCCACCGAGCTCACGTGGCTCCCTGCACGAAGGCGCCGGTCATCGCCCCAACGAGCGATTCGAGCGTCGCCTCGGCGCGCGTGAACGAAGCCACGCGCTGTCCCAGGCGCAGCACCTCGACCCGGTCGGCGACGTCCAGCACTTCGGGCATGTTGTGGCTGATCAGGATCACCGCCAGCCCGCGATCGCGCACGGCGCGGATCACGTCGAGCACGCGCGCGGTCTGCACGACCCCGAGCGCTGCCGTCGGCTCGTCCATGATGATCACCTTGCTCGCCCACGACGCGGCGCGGGCGACGGCGACGCCCTGTCGCTGGCCGCCCGACAGGTAGCCAACGGCGACGTCGGGATCCCGGATCGCGACGCCGAGCTCGGTGAATGCCTTCACCGCTCCGGCGCGCATCGCGCTGCGGTCCAGCACGCCCAGCCGGCCGAGCAGGCCCGGCCGCAGGATCTCCTTGCCGAGAAAGATGTTCGCCGAGCCGTCGAGGTCGGGGGCCAGCGAGAGGTCCTGGTAGACGGTCTCGATCCCCAGGCGCTGCGCGGCCGCCGGGGATGGGATCTCAACCGGTCGTCCCTCGAACAGGATCTCACCGCCGTCGGGTTGGGCGACGCCCGAGATCACCTTCGTCAGGGTGCTCTTGCCGGCGCCGTTGTCGCCCACCAGGGCCACCACCTCGCCGGCGAACGCCCGGAACTGGGCGTCCCGCAGCGCTTGCACGTTGCCGTAGGTCTTGACGATCCCGCGGGCCTCCAGGATCGGCTCAGCGCCCGCGGTCATCGTCTTCCCCCTGTCTCTCTCCCGGCTCCATCGTCTGGGCTCTGGACCCTAGGTGACAACGTTGTCTATTGTCAAGGCCCCCGTGGGCAGCCAACCTCTGACGGAGCCGTCGCCGAGGGCCACGATGGTCGACGTGGCCCGCATCGCCGGCGTCAGCCTGAAGACCGTCTCCCGGGTCATCAACGACGAGTCGGGGGTCAGCGACGCCACCGTCGCCAAGGTGCTGGCGGCAGCCGCCGCGCTGCGCTACGAGCGCAACGACCTGGCGGCCAGCCTGCGCCAGGGCGACCGGTCCAACACGCTCGGGCTGGTGATCGAGGACGTGGGCAACCCGTTCTATTCGGTCATCGCTCAGGCCGTGGAGCAGGGCGCGCGAGAGCGCCATTGCCTGTTGATCACCGCGTCGGCGCGCGAGGATCCCGCGCGGGAGCGCGAGCTCGTAACCGCCCTGTTGCGCCGTCGCGTCGACGCGCTGCTGATCGTGCCCGCCGGGCCCGACCATCGTTACCTGGAGGACGCCGGCTTCGTTTCGCGCACGGTCTTCCTGGACCGGCCCCCGGCCCGCACCCGAGCCGACACGGTCCTGATTGACAACGCCCCCGGAGCCCGGCGCGCGGTCGAGCACCTGATCGCGCATGGTCATGAACGGATCGCGTTCGTCGGTGACGACCGCCGGCTGTACACCGCGCGCGAGCGGTTGGCCGGCTACCAGCGCGCGCTCGCGGGCGCTGGGATCGCGCCGGACCCCCGCCTGGTCGTGGTCGGCAACAGCACCTCGGCCGCCGCCGCCGAGGCCGTCTCTGAGCTGATGGGGATGTCGGCCCCGGTGCGCCCGACCGCGATCTTCGCCGGCAACAACCGCTGCACTGTCGGGGCGTTGCAGGCGCTCGGGGCGCGCCGTCGCCGGGTTGCGCTGGTGGGGTTTGACGACTTCGAGCTCGCTGATCTGCTCGCGGTCTCAGTCGTCCGCACCGATCCCCACCGGCTCGGGCAGCTGGGCGTCGAGCTGGCGTTCGCGCGGATGGACGGGGACGTCCGCCGGGCGCAGCGGCTCGTGGTCCCGACCGAGCTGGTCCCCCGGGGCAGCGGCGAGCTTTGAGCGGAGGCCCAAGGCGTCGGGTCCTCGATCCGACTGGTATGACCTGGTTATACTGACCCGGGTGAAGACCGCCATCTCGCTGCCGGATGCGACCTTTGCGCGAATTGAGACCGCCGCCAAGCGCCTCGGCGTATCCCGCAGCGAGTTCTTCGCCCGCGCCGCTGAGCGCTGGCTAGATGACCTCGACGACGACCAGACGACCGACGCGATCAACCGGGCGATCGCCGAGATCCCGGTCGATACGGCGTTTACCGATGCCGCCGCGGCAGTACTGGCCGACAACGACGGGCGGTGATCGTCCGCGGCGAACTGTGGTGGGCTGCCCTGGGCCTGCCGCGAGGATCCGCGCCGGCGCTCCGGCGACCGGTCGTGATCCTCAGCGCCGACCAGTACAACCGTTCACGGTTGAGCACCGTCACCGTCGCCGTGCTGACCAGGACGACGCCGATGGCTGCACTACCGGGCAACGTGATGATCCCCGCCGACCTCGGTGTTCTGCCGCATGATTCCGTAGTCAACGTCACCCAGATTGCGACCATCGACCGCCACGCCCTCGAGGAGCGGATCGGTGCGCTGCCGGATTGGGTTCTGGCCCAACTCGACGCCGGGCTACAGCGTGCGCTGGGACTGCCGCGAGGGTGAGCGAAGGCCGCATCCGCGGCAAATACCCGCCGTTCGGGGGGCAGAGACCGGCCTGACCCGCCGATATCCTGCGCCCACTCCCCGGAGTGAAACCAGGAGCGCATGCGTCTGCTCGTCGCCAGGCCCAAGGCCCCCCTCGAGGGGGAGATCGTGATCCCGCCGTCCAAGTATCACGCCCACCGGGCGTTGATGCTGGCGGCGCTGGCCGAGGGGGAAAGCACGATCGTCCAGCGGACCACGGCGCGCCACGTCAACTTCACCGTGCAGGCGCTGCGGGGTCTCGGCGTTGATATCGCGGCCGCGGGCGACGGTTGGCGCGTCCGGGGCGCCGCCGGCTTCTCGCCCGTCACCGACGAGGTCTCGGTCGGCAGCTCGGGCACGACCCTGTATTTCCTGGTCGGGCTGGCCGCGCTCAGCGACCGGCCGGTGACGATCGTCGGCCAGCGCTATTTCAAGCGCCGCCCGATCGGCCCGCTGCTGCGCGCGCTGCAGCGGATGGGCGTGAAGATCGAGTACGAGGGTCAGAGCCTGCCGGTGACGGTGTACCCGGGGCGCCCCCGCGGCGGGCGGATCCGGATCGACGGCACGCTGTCGCAGTGGATCTCGGGCCTGATGATGCTGGCGCCGTTCGCGCACGAGCCGACCACGATCGAGGTCCGCGGCGATCTCAACGAGCGTCCCTACCTGGAGCTGACGATCGAGATGATGCGCCAGTTCGGGCTCGAGGTCACCGCGCGCGAGGACTGGCGCGAGTTCCAGATCGAACCCGGCCAGCGCCCACAGGCCGCTCAGATCGTGCTGCCGCCGGACATCGGCTCGGCGGCGTTTGGCCTGGCGGCGTGCGCGCTGCACCCCTCCAAGGTCACCTTCCGTAGTCTCGTCCCGATCCATGGCCACCCCGAGGCCTCGGTGCTGGAGGAGCTACAGGGCGTCGGCGTGCCGATGAAGTTCGCGGCCGATGGGATGTCGATCTCGATCGAGCATGACGGGACGCCTCCGGTGGCCGGCCGGCTGGACTGTCGCGACATTCCCGACATGGTTCCGATCCTCTCCACGCTGGCCAGCCGCGCGCGGGGACGCACGGTGCTCTCGCACGTCGCCCACGTGCGGCTGAAGGAGTCAGACCGCGTGGCCTCGATGCTGCAGCTGCGCAAGATGGGCGCCCGGGTGCAGTTTGACGGCAACGACATGGAATTCGAGGGCGTGTCGCGGTTGTACGGCGCCGCGCTGTCGTCATTCAACGACCACCGTGTGCTGATGGCGCTGGCCGTGGCCGGCTCGACGGCCGACGGCGTGACCGAGCTGTCCTATCCCCACGCCTATCGGATCTCCTATCCCGAGTTCCTCGATCACTTCAATGCCCTGGGGATCCCCGCCGCGGTCACGTCGCCCGTGCCCACGTCGGTGCAGGCTTGATCCTCGACGATCTGGAGGCGCACGCCCGTAGCCGTCCTGGGGACGCGGCGGCGATCGAGGTCGACCAAGCCGGCAAGTCCCGCGAGATCACCTGGGGCGAGCTCGCCGCCGCCGTGGATCGAGCGGCCAGCGGGCTGCTGTCGCTCCGGGTGGCGCCAGGCGAGCCGGTCGCGTTTCAGCTTCCCAACCGGCTCGAGTTCCTGACGATCGCACTGGCGACGCTCCGGGTCGGCGCCGTATGCGAGCCGTTGATGCCGATCTTCCGCGAGCGCGAGCTGGAGTTCATGCTCCGCGAGAGCGCCGCCCGGGTGCTGTTCGTCCCCGACCGCTTCCGCGGTCGCGACCACGCCGCAATGGCCGCGGCGCTGGCACCGGGACTGCCCGCGCTCGAGCACGTGGTCGTGCTCGGCGGGGAGGACTCGGGCTACGCGCAGCTGCTCGGTGATGTCACACCGCACCCGCACACCCTGAGCGACCGGCGTCCGCGGGGCGAGCAGACCGCGCAGCTGCTGTTCACGTCGGGCTCGACCGGCGAGCCCAAGGGCGTCCTGCACCGCCACGACAGCCTGAATCGGGCGGCCGACGCGCACATCGCCCACTTCGGCCTCAGCGCCGATGACGTGATCTACGTTCCGTCGCCGCTCGCCCACCAGACCGGCTTTCTCTACGGGATGTGGATCGCGCTGCGGCTCGGCGCGCCGCAGGTCCTGCAGCAGGCGTGGAACGGCGACGTCGGCTTTGCTGCGATGCAGCGCTGGGGGGTGACGTTCGTGCAGTGCGCGACGCCGTTCCTGGCTGACCTGGTCGCCGTCGCCCGCGAGCGCGGGGAGACCCCGGGAGCGCTGCGCACGTTCGTGGCCACCGGCGCCGCGATCCCGCGCGCGCTGGCCCGCGAGGCTTTTGAAGTGCTGGGCGCCGAGGTCGGGGGCGCCTGGGGCACCACCGAGAGCTGCCTGGGCGCCGCGTTCGTGCCCGGCGGCCCGCCCGAACGGGCGTGGACCACCGACGGCGGGCCGATGGAAAACGTCTCGCTGAGGATCGTCAACGACGACGGCCGCGAGCTGCCGCCCAGCACCGAGGGCAATTTCGAGGTGCTCACCGATTGCCTGTTTGACGGTTACCTCAACCGGCCGGAGCTGACGGCCGAGGCGATCACTGCCGACGGGTGGTATCGCAGCGGCGACCTGGCGACGCTCGACGAGCAGGGCCAGCTGCGCATCACCGGCCGGGTCAAGGACGTGATCAACCGCGGCGGTGAGAAGGTGCCGGTGGCCGAGATCGAGCAGTTGCTGTACGCGCATCCGGCGGTCCAGGAGGTGGCGATCGTCGCGATGCCCGACGAGCGTCTGGGCGAGCGCGCCTGTGCGTTCGTCGTGCTGGCCGCCGATGGGGAGCTCGACTTCGCTGCGATGCAAGCGCACCTCGATGCTCACCGGGTGACCAAGACCTACTGGCCCGAGCGGCTGGAGCCGGTGGCGGAGCTGCCCCGCACGCCGTCCGGCAAGATTCAGAAATACGTCCTGCGAGAGCAGGCCCGCAAGCTCGCGGAGAGAGAGGCGATCGCCACATGACCACAGCTCCCGTCACCGACTCCTCGGCGTCTACGCCCAGCGACGCCGAGATCGACGCGCTCACCCTGGAGATCCGGGCCTACGTCCGGGGGGAGGGCGAGCGCTGGGCGCAGCGGATCGAGTCAGAGCGCCGCGTGCCGATGGAGCTGTGGGACGAGCTGCGCGACCGCGGCTACCTGAAGCTGGCGGCGCCCGTGGAGTACGGCGGGCGCGGGGTGCCGTTCACCCGCTACCTGCCGATGCTCGAGCTGTTCGCGATGTCGCACGCGTCGGTCCGGATGATCGTCCACGTGTGCAACGGCGTGTGGCGGTCGGTCGACTCGCATGCGACCCCGGAGCAGCGCGAGCGGTTCGTGCTGCCGCTGATCCGGGGAGAGATAAAGGTCGCGTTCACGCTCACCGAGCCGACCGCGGGCACCGGCGCCGACCTGCGCTGCTCAGTCGTGCGTGAGGGCGACACCTATTACCTGAGCGGCGAGAAGCATCTGATCACGTTCGGGACGATCGCCGACTACCTGCTGCTGTTCGCGCGCGCGGAGGGGACGCGCGGCGCCGACGGCACGGTGGCGCTGCTGGTCCCCCCGCACGGCGAGGGCGTCAGCGCCACCGTGATGCCCGAGACGATGGGGGTCCGGGGCACTGATCACGGGCAGTTCGTGTTCGACCGCGCGCCGGTGCCGGTGGCCAACCGTCTCGGCGAGGAGGGCGAGGGCCTCGGTGTCGCGCTCAGCGGCTTTCTCACGCCGAGCCGGATCGCGGTTGCGATGACGTGTGTCGGCCTGGCCAACCGGGCGTTCGAGCTCGCGCTTGACTACGCCAAACAGCGCGAGACGTTCGGCAAGCCGATCGCCCAACGCCAGGCGATCTCCTTCAAGCTCGCCGAGATGGCGACCCAGATCCAGGCCGCGCGGGCGCTGGTGATGCAGTCGGCGCAGGCGTGGGAGGCCGGGGGCGACGCCAACGTCGCCTCGGCGATGGCGAAGCTGTTCGCCGTCGACATGCTTCAGAGCGTGACCGATGACGCGCTCCAGATCCATGGTGGCATCGGCTACTGGTCCTCCAGCCCGATCGAGCGCGTGTACCGAGATGCCCGCGCGCAGCGCTTCGAGGAGGGCACGAACGAGATCCAGAAGACGGTCATCGCGCGTGGCCTGCTGAGCTAGCCGAGCCGACGTCCGCGATCGTGCTCGAGCACGTCTTCCGCGAGGGGAGGATCGGCCCCCTCGCACTTCCCCATCGGATCGTGATGGGCTCGATGCACCTCGGCCTGGAGGGCCTCGACGACGGTGGTCGGGCGCTGGCGGCGTTCTATCGCGAGCGAGCCCTCGGCGGCGCGGGCCTGATCGTCACCGGAGGCTCGGCGGTGAGTCGGGTCGGGGCCGGCGGGCGCAACTACAGCTTCGTCAACGATGAGGCCGCGGCGGACGCGCTCGGGGGGGTCGCCGACGCGGTGCACGAGGGCGGCGGCCGGGTGTTGCTGCAGCTGTTTCATGCCGGGCGCTACGCCTATCAGGATTCGTTCGGTCTGCAGCCCGTCGCGCCCTCGGCGGTGTACTCGGGCTACAGCCGTTGCGAGCCGCGCGCGCTGTCGCACGGTGAGATCCTGGAGACGGTTGCCGACTTCGCCCGGGGCGCCGCGCGGGCGCGGGAGCTCGGCTACGACGGCGTCGAGATCATGGGCTCGGAGGGCTACCTGCTGAGCCAGTTCATGGCGCCGCTGACCAACCTGCGCGACGATCAATGGGGCGGCGACGTCGAGCGGCGGATGCGCTTCCCGCTCGAGCTGGCCGCTGCCGTGCGCGAGGCGGCCGGCTCCGCGCTGGCGGTCGTGTACCGGATCTCGGGTGCCGACCTGGTCGACGGCGGCGCGTCGCAGGAGGAGGTCCTCGGTTTGGCGGTGGCGCTGGCCGACGATGGCCTGGTCGACGCGCTGAACGTCGGCATCGGCTGGCACGAGGCGCGGGTGCCGACCGTGCAGCTGCTGGTCCCGCCCGGCGCCTGGCGCCCGTGGGCGCGCGCGATCCGGGACGTGGCCGGCGTACCCGTGATCGCGTCAAACCGGATCAACACGCTGGCGATGGCCGACGAGCTGCTGGTGGCCGGCGACGCCGACTTCGTCTCGTTGGCACGGCCGTTCCTGGCCGATGCTGAGATCGTGGCCAAGGGTCGGGCGGCGGACCGCCGGGCCGTGAACGTTTGCATCGCCTGTGACCAGGCGTGCATCGACCGTTCGATCTTTGACCGCCGGGTGTCGTGCGTGGTCAACCCGCGCGCCGGTCACGAGCTGGAGTTTCCGTGGGCCGAGGGCGCCGCGGCCACAGTGGGCGAAGGGGCGGCGATCGCGGTCGTCGGCGGCGGACCGGCCGGGATGGAGGCCGCCCGCGCGCTGGCGGCCGACGGCTTTCGCGCACACCTGTTCGAGGCCGGCCCGCG
>JBPCPC010000106.1:0-28706 GCA_050999585.1 Solirubrobacteraceae bacterium
TCGCCGCCCACAACCAGGACCCGCAGCCGTTCCGGTGGACCGCAACAACCGACCAGATCCTCGAGAAGGTCCGACGCGGCCGCGTCACCCTCGCCGCCCAATCACCCACTAAAACCGAAACGGACCAGTAGAAGCCGCCGAGATAGGTGCCCGGCAGGCCGTAGGGCTCGCCCTCGTCGAGATTGCCGCGCAGGCCGATGTGGCCGTTGGAGAGCGCGAACACCGATTCGGCCTGGGCCAGCTTGTCCAGGTCCAGCTCGGTCTCGCGGATCGTCCACGGCTCGACCGGGAATGCTGGGTGCTCGATCACGAGCTCACGGTTGCTTGAGCAGGTCGGCGAGGTCGTCCACGACGATGCTGGCGCCGTGGGCGCGCAGCGCGTCGGCTTGACCGACGCGGTCGACCCCGACGACGTACCCGAAGTTGCCGTCTCGTCCCGCCTGCACACCGGCCAGCGCATCTTCAAACACGGTCGCATGGGCGGGCTCGACGCCCAGCGCTTTGGCACCGGCGAGGAACGTGTCGGGATGGGGCTTGCCCTTCAGGTGCTGCTCGTCGGCCACCTTGCCGTCGATCCGGGCCTCGAACAGGTCCTCGATCCCGGCTGCGATCAGCACGTCCTGGCAGTTGGCGCTGGAGGACACGACGGCCCGCCGCAGCCCGGCGTCGCGGGCGGCCTTGACGTAGCGCACGGAGCCCGCATAGGCGTCGACGCCCTGGTCCTTGATCAGCCTCAGCACGATGTCGTTCTTGCGATTGCCGATCCCGCAGATCGTCTCATGGTCGGGTGAGTCATCCGGACTGCCCTCCGGCAGCTCGATCCCGCGCGACTTCAGGAAGTTGCGCACGCCGTCATAGCGCGGCAGCCCGTCGACGTACTCGTCGTAGTCATCGTGCTGGTCAAACTCCTTGAACGCGTCGCCGGTCGTCTGGGCGCGCTTCTTCAGGTACTCGTCGAAGGTTTGCTTCCAGGCGTGCGCGTGGACCTTCGCGGTCTGGGTCAGGACGCCGTCGAGATCGAACAGGAGGGCGGTGATCGAGTCCGGGAGGCCGAGCATCGACATAACGTACCGTGCGTAACCGCAGGCGTGTCCGTCCGTTCGCCGCCACCGCCGGAGTCTCGCTGAGCCGTGGTGAGTGTGCGGGGGGAAAGGGCGCGAGCGGCTCGGCCGCGGCGCGGTGCGCAAACCTCCGATTGGGGCCGGAAAACCCCGGGTAAGTTGATCTATTAGGGATACCTGATATGAAGGATCCCGGCGGGCCTCGGGCCCGCGTTTTTTCTGCGAAAGGAGCCTTCGAGGATGAGTGACGTACCCCGCACGACCACCGATGGCGGCATTCCAGTCGCCAGCGACGAGCACTCGCTGACCGTCGGCCGCGACGGCCCGATCCTGCTCCAGGACCACTACCTGATCGAGCAGATGGCGCAGTTCAACCGCGAGCGGATCCCCGAGCGTCAGCCCCACGCCAAGGGCGCGGGCGCCTTCGGCCACTTCGAGACGACCCACGACGTGAGCGCATATACGCGCGCGGCGCTGTTCCAGCCGGGGGTCAAGACCGACATGCTGGCTCGCTTCTCCACAGTGGCGGGAGAGAGCGGCAGCCCCGACACGTGGCGCGACCCGCGCGGGTTCTCGCTGAAGTTCTATACGTCCGAGGGCAACTACGACATGGTGGGCAACAACACGCCGGTCTTCTTCATGCGCGATCCGCTGAAGTTCCAGCACTTCATCCGTAGCCAGAAGCGGCGCGCCGACAACGGCCTGCGCGACCACGACATGCAGTGGGATTTCTGGACGCTGTCGCCAGAGTCGGCCCACCAGGTGACGTGGCTGATGGGCGACCGGGGCGTCCCCCGCAGCTGGCGCCACATGAACGGCTATTCCAGCCACACCTACATGTGGGTCAACGCGAGCGCAGACAAGTTCTGGGTAAAGTACCAATTCAAGACCGATCAGGGGATCGAGTTTCTCACCCAGGAGGACGCCGATCGGATCGCCGGCGAGGACGGGGACTACCATCGCCGGGACCTGTTTGAGGCGATTCGCGACGGCGACGTTCCCAGCTGGACGCTGAACATGCAGATCATGCCGTTCGAGGACGCTCGGAACTACCGGTTCAACCCGTTTGACCTGACCAAGGTCTGGCCGCACAGCGACTATCCGCTGATCGAGGTCGGCAAGATGACCCTGGATCGCAACCTGACCGACTTCCACACAGAGATGGAGCAGGCCGCGTTTGAGCCGAACAACCTGGTGCCCGGTATCGGCCTGAGCCCGGACAAGATGCTGCTCGCGCGCGGGTTCTCCTACGCCGACGCGCACCGCGCCCGGCTTGGGGTCAACTACAAGCAGATCCCGGTCAACACCCCCCAGTCCCCCGTGCACAGCTACAGCAAGGACGGCGTCGGACGGACCGTCAACGTCACCGATCCCGTCTACGCGCCCAACTCCTACGGCGGCCCGGCGGCCGACCCGTCGGCGACCGACGATGCCGGGCTGTGGGCCGCCGACGGCGACATGGTCCGCCAGGCCTATACGTTGCGGTCCGAAGACGGCGACTTCGGTCAGGCCGGCGCGATGGTCCGCGAGGTGCTGGACGACGATGCGCGCGCCCGGCTGGTGACGAACGTCTCCGGGCATCTGCTCGACGGCGTCTCCGACGTGGTTCTCGCTCGGGCGTTCGAGTACTGGAAGAACATCGATAAGGCAACCGGCGAGAAGATCGAGCAGGCGGTTCGCGCGCCAGTCGGCGCCTGACGTTCGCTTCGGGTCCGGGCCGTCCGTGGTCCGGACCCGTCGTCGGTCTGCGCTATTCGGCGTCGTCCTCGGTCGCCTGCAGGTGCTCGATCGACCGCGCGAGCCGGTCCAGCGGCTCGAGGAAATCCTCGCGGTCGAGTTTCTGATCGACGGCCAGGCGCACCGCGGCGATCTCGCGGGCCAGGTACTCGAGCTCGGCCAGCGACCGGGCGTTGACCTCGCGGTCGCGCTCGACCTCGTCCTTGTCGCGGTCGGCCTGGCGATTCTGTGCGAGCAGGATCAGCGGGGCGGCGTAGGCTGCCTGCGTGGAGAAGGCCAGGTTGAGCAGGATGAACGGATACTTGTCCCACAGCCCGTTGGCCCCGGCGACCACGTTGATCGCGATCCAGATGATGACGAGCAGCGTCTGGCCGGCCAGATACCGTCCGGTCCCGAGGAAGCGCGCCAGCCGCTCGGAGAGCCGCCCGAACGCCTCGGGGTCGTACACCTGGCCGCCGGGCGTGCCCTTCGGCGTACCGAGATCGTCGCCGCGTGCCATTAGCTCGCCTCCGAGAGCGTAAACCGCCAGTTATCGGGCAGGACACGGTCAAGTACGTCGTCGATCGTGACCGC
This sequence comes from Solirubrobacteraceae bacterium, assembly GCA_050999585.1. Classification (GTDB taxonomy): domain Bacteria; phylum Actinomycetota; class Thermoleophilia; order Solirubrobacterales; family Solirubrobacteraceae; genus Palsa-465. Next base: position 3,372 of record JBPCPC010000106.1, read on the forward strand.
GCCGACCAGCCGCCCCGCATCGTCGGTCACCGCCAGCGAGACCACGTCATAGGCCGCCAGCTGGATCGCGACCTCGCGATCCGAGAGCGACACGTCGACCGGCTCGAGATCTTCATCGATGCACCGGCCCAGGGGCTTGGACGGGGTCTCGCGCAGCAGCCGCTGGATGCCGACGTTCCCCAGGTACCGGCCCGTCGGGGTCTCCAACGGCGGGCGGCAGACGAACACCGCGGCGGCCAGCGGCACCGGCAGCGAGGCCTCGCGCACGCGCGCCAGTGCCTCGGCGACCGTCGTGTTGGGGGCGAGGATCACGGGCTCGGGGGTCATCAGACCGCCCGCCGTATCGGGCTGGTAGCTGAGCAGCCGCCGCACGGGCTCGGCCTCCTCGGGATCCATCGCGTGCAGCAGCTCGGCCTGCCGGCCGGGCGAGAATTCGCCGAGCAGGTCGGCCGCGTCGTCGGCCTCCATCTGGTCCAGCACCCGGGCCACGCGGTCGAGGTCCAGCCCCTCGATCAGCCGCACCTGCTCGTCCTCGGACAGCTCCTCGAGCAGGTCGGCGAAGCGGTCGTCCTCGAGCTCGGCGGCGAGCACGCGCCGGCGGCTGAGCGGCAGGCGCCGGATCGCGCCGGCCATCTCAGCGGGATGCAGACCGCCGAGCTCCGCCGCCTGGCGGTCCACGGGACGGTCAGAGGCAAACAGCTCCCCGGCCTCTGACCAGTCGAGCACCTCGGGGGGCCGCCGCAGGCCCGGCACCCGGCGGCCGGCCAGCGCGACCGTAGCCACCTCCCAGCCCTGGTTCTCGGGGGCCGGGGTCAGACCGATGTCGACCACGCGGCCATTACGCAGGCGCTTGCCGATCAGCTCGGCCGACAGCAGCCGCTCGCCGTCGCGCAGGCTGAACTGACGCAGGTTGACCGAGCCTCGCCGCAGCCGCGCACCGTCGTTGGCGATCTCACCGATCCGGTTGATCCCCACGAACACCCGCCGGCGCTGCACGGCAACCACGATGCCGTTGATCCGCGGCGGCTTTGAGCCCAGGTCAACGACGCCGTCGACGACGCGGCCGATGTCGGCGCCGTCGGCGCCTAGCAACGGCAGTCGGGTGAGTCTGGAGAGATAGACGATCCGCCGTTCCATAACATGATCGTACGGGTCCCGGCTGGTCCTGTCAGCCTGCGACTGGCCCTGTCCGCGCACCGAATACGATCCAGCGATGCATGAACGGAGGCGGGCCTGTGAGTGACGAGGTGTCGGTCGGCTGGATCGGCACCGGCGTGATGGGCGGCGCGATGGCCGGCCATCTGCTGGCGGCGGGCCATCCGGTCACGGTTTTCAATCGCACCCGCGCGCGAGCCGACGACCTGGTTTCCGCCGGCGCCCGCTGGGCCGACACCCCGGCGCAGCTGGCCGCGGCGGTCGATGTCGTGTTCACGATGCTCGGCTATCCGGCCGACGTACGCAGCATGTTGCTGGCCGAGGGCGGCGTGCTCGAAGCGATGCCCCCGGGCTCGGCGGTCGTGGACATGACAACCAGCGAGCCCTCGCTGGCCGCGGAGATCCATGCCGCCGCGGCCGAGCGCGACCTGCAGGCGCTGGACGCGCCGGTCTCCGGCGGCGACGTCGGCGCGCGCAACGCGACCCTGGTGATCATGGTGGGCGGCGACGAGGCGACGTTCGCGCGCATCGAGCCGCTGTTCGCCAAGCTCGGCCGCCTCGCCGTCCGGCACGGCGACGCCGGCAGCGGGCAGCACACCAAGATGGTGAACCAGATCGCGATCGCCTCGGGGATGATCGGCGTCTGCGAGGCGATGCTCTATGCGCAGCGCGCCGGGCTCGACGTGGAGCGTGTGATCGACACGATTAAGGACGGCGCCGCGGGCTCGTGGTCGCTGACCAACTATGGGCCGCGGCTGCTGAACGCCGACCTCGAACCCGGGTTCAAGATCGACCACTTCGTCAAGGATCTCGGGATCGCGCTGCTGGAGGCGCGCCGGATGAAGCTGCCACTGGCCGGCACCGCACTGGCCGAGCAGCTCTACGTGGCCGCCCAGGCGCAGGGATTCGGGGAGCGGGGCACCCAGGCGCTGCTGGCCAGCCTCGCGCAGGCGGCCAACGAGCGCTGGCCGTTGGGCTGAGCGGCTCCGGGCACGAGCGGCTCTGAGCTGGCGCAGAGCGTCTCAGCCGGCCAGGCTCCAGTACGTGTCAGCGCCGGCCGGCTGCGCCACCGCGGCGACCGCCAGCTCGGCGCGCACCTGCGCCGCGGGCTGCTGCATGATCGCCACCACCTCGGCGGTGGCCAGCGGCATCTCAGCCCACTGCAGCAGCTCGGTCACCGCCGCGGGCGGGCGCCGCCGCTCAAGCTCGGGCGCGAGGTTGGCGACCGCCGCCTCGTAGGCCTCGACCGGATTGAAGCCCGGGAGCGCGAAGCTCGCCGGCCGGTCGCTGCGCCGCAGCTCATAGCTGGGTGCGGTGTAGCGTCGTGCCCCGGAGGGCCCGCCGAGCTTGTGATCGAGCGCCCGGGCCGCCGGGGAGGGGTCGCGCGCGGCCGCGATGTCCTGCGCCAGCGCGTCGCGGACGATCGGCTCCTCGCTCCAGGCCGCCAGCGTCTGAGAGTCGATCCCGGCGTCGACGGCCGCGCTGGCGATCAGCTCCGGGTCGTCGAGCAGGCCGCCCATCATCGTGCGCACCCGCAGCGCCCGCAGCAGCCGGGCCTCGGTGCCGGGCGCATGCTGCCGCGCGGCGACGACTGCGCGGCAGGCCGGCTCTGACGAGGCCGGCCGCTGATGCGGGAACGGATGGATCGGCATCCCGAATTGGGCCTGCAGGCCGCGTGCGCCGCCGGCCAGCTTTTCGGCCTCGCCGGGCTCCAGCGTGAGCACGATCATCCGCAGCCGCCAGCTCAACGCGTCACCGTAGTGCCAGCACAGCCGCAGGCGCGTCGGCTCGGCCGAGAACGCGAACGGGCAGGCCGGGTCGGTGTAGAGAGTGATTTCGATCATCGGGAGGGTGATTTCCATCATCGGGGGGTGATTGGGCAGCGGCTGGAGGCTCTATTGAAGTGGGAGCTCGAGCGCGCGCTCGGCGTCGCCGCGCGCCCCGAAGATCCGCCGCTCGGGCTCGTCGATGGCCACATCGTTGATGCTCGCCTCGCGCCGGCGCATCAGCCCGTGCTCGTCGAACTCCCAGAGCTCGTTGCCGTAGCTGCGCCACCACTGGCCGTCGCGGTCGTGGCTCTCGTACTGAAAGCGCACGGCGATCCGGTTCTCGGCGAACGTCCACAGGCTCTTGCGCAGCGCGTACTCCAGCTCGCGCTCCCACTTGCCAGCGAGGAACTCGACGATCTGCGCGCGCCCGCTGACGAACACGCCACGGTTACGCCACGCCGAGTCCTCGCGGTAGGCGAGCGAAACCCGCTGCGGGTCCCGGGAGTTCCAGGCGTCCTCGGCGGCCTGCACCTTCTGCGCCGCGGTCTCGGCGGTGAATGGCGGCAGCGGTGGGCGGTCCTCGGGCATCGGTGATCCTTTCGATCGGCGCGGGTCTGCGGCAGATGGTCGCAAACAGATTGGAGCTAGGGTGCGCGGCGTGACGTCCACTCGTGTTCGGCTGGCGGCGGCGCTCTGCGTCGCCGCGCTCACCGTGGCCGGCTGCGGGTCCGCCGGCGCGGCTTCCGTCCAGGTCAAGCAGACCGTTCGGCGGGCGCTCGCCGCGCTGGCCGACGGCGACGGCGCGGGGTTCTGCGCGCTGGCCACGCCGAGTGGGCAGAGCCTGCTGGCCGAGACGCAGCCGGGCGCCACCTGTGACAGCGTGGTGGACAGGATCAGCCGCGAGCTGTCGCCGTCGGTGAAGCTGGGACTGCTCCACGCCCAGGTCGCCAAGGTCACCGTCGCCGGCAACCGAGCCACCGTCCGCGCCGCCGACATCGGCTCCTCGCGGGGGACGGTCAAAGGATTCCTGCAGGCCTCGGCCCCGCCCACGAACCTGACCCGGCAGGCCGACGGCAGCTGGAAGATCTCTGGCTGAGATTAGTAGGGTCCGCGGGACCATGCACATGAAGATCGTCTACACCCACACCGACGAGGCGCCGGCGCTCGCCACCCAGTCGCTGCTGCCGATCGTGCGCGCGTTCGCGGGCGTCGCCGGGATCGAGCTCGAGCTGCGCGACATCTCGCTGTCGGGCCGCATCCTCGCCCAGTTCCCCGAGCGCCTGACCGACGAGCAGCGCCTCGCCGACGCGTTGTCCGAGCTCGGCGAGCTCGCCACCCAGCCCGAGGCCAACATCATCAAGCTGCCGAACATCAGCGCCTCCGTGCCTCAGCTGAAGGCCGCCGTGGCCGAGCTGCAGGAGCAGGGCTACGAGATTCCCGATTACCCTGACGAGCCCGCCGACAGCACGCAGCGCGAGATCCGCGAGCGCTATGACCGGGTCAAGGGTTCGGCGGTCAACCCGGTGCTGCGCGAGGGCAACTCCGATCGTCGCGCGCCGGCCTCGGTCAAGCAGTACGCGCGCAACCACCCACACTCGATGGGCGAGTGGTCGGGGCAGTCGCTCTCGCACGTGGCGACGATGCGCGACGGCGACTTTCGCTCCACCGAGCGTTCGGTGACCGCCGAGCACGACGGCACCGTGCGGATCGAGCACGTCGGCGCCGACGGGACCACCACTGAGCTCAGGTCCGCGTTTGCGGTGCTCGCCGGCGAGGTGCTCGACGCCGCTGTGATGTGCCGCGCCGCGCTGGAGGTGTTCCTCGCCGCGCAGGTCGCCGCGGCCAAGCGCGACGGCGTGCTGTTCTCCGTCCAACTCAAGGCGACGATGATGAAGGTGTCGGACCCAATCATCTTCGGGCACGCCGTCCGGGCCTACTTCCCGTTCGTGTTCGGCGAGCATGCCGCGGCGCTGACCAGCGTCGGCGTCAACGCCAACGACGGCCTTGCGGCGCTGCTCGCCGCGCTCGAGCAGCTGCCCGACGACGAGCGCGAGTCGGTCTCCAGCGCGATCACGTCGGCCTATGAGCACGGACCGTCGCTGGCGATGGTCGATTCCGATCGCGGCATTACCAGCCTGCACGTGCCCTCCGACGTGATCATCGACGCCTCGATGCCGGCCGCGATCCGCGCCTCCGGGCAGATGTTCAACCGCGACGGCGAGCTGCAGGACTGCAAGTTCGTGATCCCCGACCACTCCTATGCGGCGCTGTACGCCGAGACCATCGAGGACTGCCGGCGCCACGGAGCGTTTGACCCGACGACGATGGGGACCACCCCAAACGTCGGCCTGATGGCCCAGAAGGCCGAGGAATACGGCTCGCACGACAAGACGTTTCAGATCACCGGGCGGCTGGGGCCGGGTTCAATCCGGGTCCTCGACAGCGACGGCGTAACGCTGCTGGAACACGAGGTCGAGGCGGGTGACATCTGGCGTATGTGCCAGACCAAGGACGCCGCGATCCAGGACTGGATCAGGCTGGCCGTGCAGCGGGCTCGTGCGACCGGCACCCCGGCCGTGTTCTGGCTCGACGAGGCCCGGGCTCACGATGCCGAGCTGCTGGCCAAGGTGCGTCCGGCCCTGGATGCGCTGGACACCTCGGGCCTGGAGATCCAGATCCTCGACGTCGCGCAGGCGACGCGGTTCACGCTCGCCCGCGCCCGCGCCGGCGAGGACACGATCTCGGTCACCGGCAACGTGCTGCGCGACTACCTGACCGATCTGTTCCCGATCCTCGAGCTCGGCACCAGCGCCAAGATGCTGTCGATCGTGCCGCTGATGCAGGGCGGCGGCCTGTTTGAGACCGGTGCCGGTGGCTCGGCGCCCAAGCACGTGCAGCAGTTCGAGCGCGAGGATCATCTGCGCTGGGACTCGCTCGGGGAATTTCTCGCGCTCGCGGTGTCGCTGGAGATGCTGGCCGACAAGACCGACAACCGCCGGGCAGCACTGCTGGCGCAGACGCTCGACCGCGCCACCGGTGCCGTGCTGGAGCAGAACCGGTCGCCCTCGCGCACCGTCGGCGAGCTCGATAACCGCGGCAGCCACTTCTACCTCGCGCTCTACTGGGCGCGGGAGTTGGCCGAGCAGACTGACGATCCCGAACTGGCGGCGCGCTTGCGCCCGCTGGCGCAACGGCTGACCAATGACGAGGAGACGATCGTCGCCGAGCTGGCTGAGGTGCAGGGCGCGGCCGTGCAGTTGGGCGGTTACTACCGCCCCGATCCCGACCGGGCGCGGATGGCGATGCGCCCGAGCGCGACGTTCAACGAGGCGCTGAAGACGCTCTAGATCGCTCGTTCCTCGTTTCGATTGACAATCCCGACCGCCGGCCGGTAGACGGGCAGATTCAGGCCGACCGCCGTCTCCATGCACCTGTGCGCCTGCGTGCACCTGCCGCCCCGTGCCCCGTGCCCCGTGCCCCGTGCCCCGTGCCCCGTGCCCCGTGCGCCCGCGTGCGCCCTGCGACAAATCGATTGACCGGCCGGTGATTTGGCGCAGACCGCAGCGCTCAGCGTGCAGCCGGTGACAAACCTCGGCGGCTCCGCGGGATTTGTCACACCGCGCATGCTCATCCCCCGCAGGCTCGTAGCGTGCCCCGCCCGTCAATCAATCGTGGGATCTGCGCAGGTCCTACGTTGGTGAGGAGTCGCTCTCCACGTTGGGGAGCTGCGAATAACGGCGGCAACGAAGAGGGGGAACGCGGGTGGGGCGGTGCGCGCGACGCGGGGTGCTGTGGGGCGCGTCGTCGCCGGGGATTTTCGCGGCTTTACCCCAGGGCCGGGGATGAGCGGGCGTTTTCAGCCACGCTCGCCGCCTCAGACTGAGGATCAGCTGAAACCGCCCGCCTCAGCGGGCATTCTCAGCCGAGCGAGCCGCTGGGCGAAGCGCACTGGTTGAAATCCTCGCCCGGGCTCCCCCGGCTCCCCCGGCTCGCCCGGGACGCCCGGGACCCCCGGGCCGCCCCTCCAGCGCCGTCAGCCGTCGGCGCGGCCGTAGGTCTGCAGCAGCACGCCGTTGGCCAGCCGCTGCGAGGACACCAGACGGAGCGGGTGCGTGTCGACCGTCTCGGGGTAGAGGTGCCTGCCGCTGCCCAGCAGCAGCGGGAACACCTGAAGATTGAGTTCGTCGACCAGGTCGGCGGCGAGCAGCGACTGGACGAGCGTGCGGCTGCCGGCGACCAGGATCGGGCCGCCATCGGACGCCTTGAGCGCGGCGACCGTGCTCTCGACGGCGGAGTCGATGACCGTGGTGTCGTGCCAGTCGCTGGAGCCCAGGGTGGTGGAGACGACGTACTTGGTCATCGTGTTGATCTTGTCCGCCATCGCCCCGTCGCGCTGCGGCCACGCCCCGTAGAAGCTTTCGTAGGTGACGCGGCCGATCAGCAGGATGTCGGCCGCGAGCTGCTCCTGCTCCTTATAGGCTCCCAGCTCCGGGGTGAAATACCCGCCGACCCAGCCGGAATGCGGGTATCCCGGCTCGCCCCCCGGGGCCTCCATCACGCCGTCCAGGGATACGAACTCGGTCACGATCAGCTTCTCATGGCTCTGGCTCCGTGGTTGTCTCGGAAACGGTCTGGGTTCAGACGCTGCCTAGGATGATGGGAATCGCCGCCGAACGCCAGATCCGCGCCGCAGTCGCCCGGCGGGCCGTCGAGGCGGTCCGCGACCGCGCGGGGGCGGCCGCCGAGGTGCTGGTGCTCGAGGACGTTTCAGACCTCGGCACCGTCGACTTCCTGGTGCCCGACGTCGGCGGCACTGACGTACTCGATCTGCTCCCCGGCCTGACCGGGCTGTCGGTAGTCCAGGTCCTCACGGCGGGGATCGACCGCCTTGACGAGCTCCCGCGTGCGCACCTGGGACCGGCCGCAGCCGCGCGGCGATCTCGGCGCCTGGACGGTGCTGGTGGTCGGCATGGGGTCGATCGGCGCCCGGCTGCAGGCTCAGCTGCAAGCGCTCGGGACCAACGTCATCGGCATCGCCTCACACGCGCGCGATGACCTCCACGGTGTCGACGAGCTCGCCGAACTGCTGCCCGCCGCCGACGCGATCGTGCTGCTGACGCCGCTCACCGATGCCACCGATGCGCGGTGCTCGACGTGACCGACCCCGAGCCGCTACCGGACGTCCATCTGCTGTGGAACGCCGCGGGACTGCTCTGCATCACGCCCCACATGGCCGGCAACTCACGCCTGGCTCACGCGCGCGCCTCCGAGTTCGCGGGCGATCAGCTGGCCCGGTGGTGCGCCGGCGAGGAACTGCTCAACGTCGTCCGAAAGGGAACTGCATGACGATCGAACTGGGCCGCTTCGGCCTCTGGACGTCCTACCGCGCGATCGGCGAGGAGAATGCCGCGGACGCGGCGCAGCTGGCCGAGCGCCTCGGCTACGGCACATTCTGGCTCGGCGGCTCCCCGCGCCCGTCGATGGTGACCCCGCTGCTGGCCGCCACCAAGCGCCTCTGCGCGGCCACCGGGATCGTCAATGTGTGGGCCTATCCGGCCGAACTGGTCGCGGGCGAGCAGGCTCAGGTGCGCAGCGAGTATCCGGATCGCTTCATGATGGGGATCGGCATCGGTCACCCCGAGGCGACCAGTGACTACACCCGGCCGCTGAAGTCGATGCGCGAGTTTCTCGACCGGCTCGATGCCGCCCAGCCGCAGCTGCCCGCCGACGGCCGCTGTCTGGCCGCGCTGGGGCCGAAGATGCTCGACCTGGCGCGGGACCGCGCGTCCGGGACGCACACCTATTTCGTGGCGCCCGAGCACACCCGGTTCGCTCGAGAGCGCCTCGGTCCCGACGCGCTGATTGCCGCGGAGCTCGCCTGCGCGGTGGACACCGACGTCGAGCGGGGACGGGCGACGAGCCGCGAGTACGCCAAGCTCTACCTCGGCCTGCAGAACTACACCAACAACCTGCTGCGCTTCGGCTTCGACGCGTCCGACATCGCCGACGGGGGCTCTGACCGGCTGATCGACAAGATCGTCCCGCACGGGAGCGCCGAGCAGATCGCCGCCGCCGCCCAGGCGCACCTCGACGCCGGAGCCGATCACGTCTGCCTGCAGACGGTGGGGGTGCAGGGGGTGCCGCAGCCGCAGTGGACGGCGCTGGCGTCCGCGCTCGGGCTCGGCGGCTGAGCGGCCCGCGACGATGGCCACCGGATGGGTGTGGCACGAGCGCTACGCCTGGCACGACGCACGCGGGCTGGCCGACACGCTTGCGCACGAGTCGCTGTTCGAGCCTCAGCCGAGCCTCGAGAGCGCGACCGTCAAACGGCGGCTGCGCAACCTCGTCGACGCTAGCGGGCTGCTGGCCGGGCTGACCGAGATCGAGGCCGTCGCGCTGACCATGGACGAGCTGTGCGCGCTGCACGCTCGCGCCTATGTGCAGCGGGTGCACGCCGAGAGCACAGACCGCGGCGGGGACGCCGGGTCAGCGACGCCGTTCGGCCGCTGGACCTACGAGATCGCCGCGCTGGCCGCGGGCGGCTGCCGGGCTGCCGTCGATGCCGTCCTGGACGGGCAGGTCGCCAACGCCTACGCGCTGGTGCGCCCGCCCGGCCATCACGCCGGGCCGCAGGGGGGCTGTGGGTACTGCGTGTTCTCCAACGTCGCCCTGGCGGCGCTGCACCTGCGGCGCGCACGCGGCCTGGAGCGAGTGGCGATCGTGGATTGGGACGTGCACCACGGCAACGGCACCCAGGCGGCGTTCTGGACCGATCCCAGCGTGCTGACGATCTCGCTGCACCAGGAGGACCTATTCCCGCCCGGCAGCGGGCGCGTAGCCGAGGTCGGCAAGGGACCGGGGGAGGGCACGAACGTCAACCTCGAGCTGCCCGCCGGCTCGGGCCGGGCGGCCTATCTGGCCGCGCTCGACCAGGTCGTGGTGCCGGCGCTGGACCGGTTCGCGCCCGAGTTCATCCTGGTCGGGTGCGGGCTCGATGCGAGCCTGAACGATCCGCTGGGCCGCATGAACCTCACCAGCGAATGCTTCGCGTTGATGACCGATCGTGTGGCCGCGGCCGCACGGCGACTGTGTGCCGGGCGGCTCGTGCTTTGCCAGGAGGGTGGCTACTCCACCACCTACGTGCCCTACTGCGGGCTGGCGATCGTCGAGGCGCTGTCCGGGATCCGGACCGGCGTCGCCGACCCGTGGATCAGCGACGCCCGCCGTGTCCGCGAGCTGCCGCTGCGGGCCCACGAGCGGGCCGCGGTCCAGGCGGCGATCGCCCAGCACGGGCTCGGGGCCGCCTGAGCCCGGGCTCAGCCGGCGGTCTCGCTCCACGCTCGGCGGACCTCGCCCAGGTGCTCGCGCATCCGCTCCGCCGCCTGCTCGGGGTCCCCGCCGCGCACCGCGTCGAGGATCCTGCGGTGGGCGGTGACGATCCGCCGACGCCGGGTCACGCCGCGGGCGAGGTTGTGCCTGCGGATCGCGATCAGCGGCGCGTACAGCGAGTCGTGCAGCATCAGGAACAGCTCGTTGTGAGCGGCCAGCGTCAGCGCCCGATGGAAGGCCAGATCGGCCCGCGCGCACGCCTCCGCGTCGTCGATCTGCTGGCGCATCTGCTTCAGCGCATCCTCGATCAGCGCGATGTCCTGCGGTGTGGCGCGCTCAGCGGCGAAGCCGACGGCCGCGACCTCGATCACGCCGCGGATCTCGTCCACCTTGGCGTAGTCAAAGTCGGCGCTGAGCACGAGCGTGCGGATCGACTCCCCGACGGTGTCGGCGTCGACTGCGAGCACCCGCACCCCGCTGCCTCCCACCGCCTGCAGCAGGCCCTTGCCGCTGAGCGAGCGCACGGCTTCGCGGATCACCGTCCGCGACACGCCGAACTGCTCGGACAGCTCGCGCTCGGGGGCGAGCGTATCCCCCGGGGTCAACTGCCCGGACAGGATCGTCTGCATGATCCGGTCGGCGACCTGATCAGCCAGCCGCGGCTCGCGCACGACCGGCGCGTATCCCGCCGGATCTCCGGCCTGCGCTTCGCCTGTCATGCGAGCAACGTAGCCGATCCCTCGAGGTGGCATGCTATCGGACCAATTTGTACACTCCCGGGAGAGGCGCATGTCTACACCGACGGTCATCAGCGGGGGACAAGTGGTCACGCCGGCCGGTGTGGTCACGGCCGACGTCGTGCTCGCCGGCGAGACGCTCGCCGGCGTCGTGCTTCCGGGGACGGTCAGCGGCGACGCGATCGACGCGCGCGGCTGCTACGTGATCCCGGGGGGTGTTGATCCGCATGTGCACCTGCTGTCCGACGTCCCGGCGGCCGATCAGGCGCTGCTCGGCGGCACCACCACCGCGCTCTCGTTTACCTGGCCCCAGCCCGGCGAGGCGCCGGTGGCCGCGTTTGAACGTGCCCGGGACCGCCTGCTGCCGAGCACCAGCCTGGACGTCGGCCTGCACGCCGCGATGTGGAGCCCGGATGCGGTCACCGCGCAGGACGTCGCCGGACTGCACACGCGTGGGGTGTGCGGCCTGAAGCTGTACCTCGCCTATCCCGAGCTCGGAATGATGGCCTCCGACGCCGTCGTCTACCGAGTCATGCGTTGGGGGCGTGAGCACGCGCTGCCGGTGCAGGTCCACTGCGAGAACGGAGACCTGATCGCCGCGCTGACCGAGGAGGCGCTCGCCGCCGGGCGCACCGGCGTGCACGAGTTCTTCGCCACGCGGCCGGTGGTGGCCGAGCAGGAGTCGGTCCATCGCATCCTCTGCCTGGCCGAGTTCACCGGCGCCGGGGTGTATCTCGTGCACCTCTCCACCGCCGGGGCGCTGGAGCACGTGCGCGCTGCTCGCCGGCGCGGCGTCGCCGTCTGGGCCGAGGCGTGCACGTCGGGCCTGATGCTCGACGACTCGGTGATCCAGACAGAGGATCCCCGGCGGTTCATGGCCGCCCCGCCGCCCCGCCCGCGCGCGCACGTGGAGGCGGTCTGGGAGGCGGTCGCAGACGGGACGCTGGACTCGCTGGGCTCTGACCATCACGAGCGGCTGTACTCGCCGCCGGAGGCGCCCGACTTCACCGGTCTGGGCTACAGCATCCGCGGCATCCGCGTGCGGCTGCCGATGTTGCTGGGCGAGGGGCTGCGCCGTGGGATCCCGATCGAGCGCCTGGTCGGGCTGCTGTGCACCGGCCCGGCGCGGGCGTTCGGCCTTCGCTCCAAGGGCGCGCTGCACCCGGGCGCCGACGCCGACGTGGCGATCTGGGATCCGGACGCCAGCTGGACGATCGGGGAGGACTATCCGACCTGGAGCGGGATGACCGTGCCCGGCGCGGTGCGGACCGTCGTGCGCCGCGGCGAGGTCGTGGTCTCCGACGGCGAGCTGCTCGATACCCGGTCGCCGGGGCGCCATCTGCGCCGTGAGGGGCCCGGGCTGGTCAGCGCCTGATCGCCGCCAGCGCCCGCGGGATCAGCTCGATCGCCGCCGAGGTCGAGGTGGGTGACGGCACGAAACACCGTCGGATCGAGCGTGCCCGAGAGCAGTACGCCCGCTTGCGCCAGGCATCGCCGCGCCTGTTCGGGATCAGAGCCGACCCCGACCTGCACGAAGTTGGTCTCCACCCGATCCAGGCGCACCGGGACGCCGGCGGCGTCCAGCCCCTCGGCCAGCCGGCGCGCTCGCGCGTGGTCCTCGGCGAGGCGGTCGAGGTTGTGTTGCAGCGCATATAGCCCGGCCGCGGCGACTACGCCGGCCTGGCGCATCGCGCCTCCGAACAGGTGCTTGTTCAAACGCGCGCGCTCCATCAGCTGCGCCGAGCCGGCGATCAGCGCCCCCAGCGGCGCGACGAGGCCCTTGGACAGGCAGATGCAGACCGTGTCGAAATGGCGTGCGAACTCGACCGCCGGGAGACCGCGGGCGACGGCGGCGTTGAACAGCCGGGCGCCATCGAGGTGGAGCTTGAGGCGGGCGTCGTGGGCGACCGCCGTCACCGCCGCCAGCTCGTCCATGCGCCAGTAACATCCGCCGGAGGTGTTGTGCGTGTCCTCGAGCGCCAGCAACGTCGTCCGTGGCGTGTGAAAGTGCCCCCAGTCGCGCAGCTTGGCCCTGATCTGATCAGCGGAGAAGCGTCCACTGTCGCTCGCGATCGAGCGCTGGGCGAGGCCCGAGTGGACCGCCACGCCGGCGAGTTCGGCGGCAAACACGTGCGAGGACTCCTCGGCCAGGATCTCCTCGCCGGGTGGCTGAGGATGTGGATGCCGATCTGGTTGCCCATCGTTGCCGTCGGCAGGTAGACGGCGGCCGCCTGGCCAAGCAGCCGGGCACCCAGCACCTCGAGAGCGCTCACGGTCGGATCTTCGCCGCGCTGCTCGTCGCCCACCTCCGCTGTGGCCATCGCCGTGCGCATCGCTCGTGATGGGCGGGTCGCGGTGTCGGAGCGCAGGTCAATCATCGCGCCGGGCCCGGCTGGTCGCCCGCTTCGGGGGGATAGCGCTGCAGCCACCAGCGCGCGATGTCCTCGCGCCGCATGAACGTGACTCCCGGCGTCTGCTGGGCATGGGCGATGAACTCGCGCAGCGCCGCCGCGCGGGCCGCCTGGCCGCTCCAGCGGGCGTGCACCGCGACGGTCATCATCGCCGCGCTTCCCTCGGCGACGAGCTGGTCTAGGCCCATCGTTGCGGTGTCGACGAAGTCACGCGGGCTGGCGAAGCCCGGGGTGGTGACAAAGCGGCTGTCGTTGTAGGTCTTGGAGTAGGGCACCACCAGCCATGGCCGGCCACCGTGCGTCGCGTAGTAGGGGAGATCGTCGGCACAGACGTCGGAGTCGTAGATGAACCCCCCCTCCTGCACGAGCAGGTCGCGGGTGTTCTCGGTCGGCCAGGAGCGGCAGTTCCAGCCCACCGGGCGGGAACCGAGCACGCGCTCGTAGCTCTCGATCGCGCGGAGTAGGTGCTCGCGCTCCTCGTCGCGGGTTTGATGCCAGGCTTCGATCCAGCGCCAGCCGTGTCCGAGCAGATCGTGACCATGCTCGCGCATCCACTCGCACACCGCCGGATTGAGCTCCAGGGCAACCGCTGAGCCCGAGACCGTGACCGGAACCCCGGCCTGGTCGTAGATTCGCGCCAGTCGCCAGACCCCCGCCCGGCTGCCGTACTCGTAATGCCCCTCGGTCCCGGGATCGCGCTGCGGCGGCGGGACCCCGGTGTCGGGATATTCGCCCCAGCCGTCGTTGCGATCATCGCCCCACAGGACCGAGTACTCCGAGCCCTCCTCATAGACGAGCACCAGGTTGACCACCACCCGAGCGCCGTCTGGCCACTCAAACGGCGGCGGGGTGCGCCCATAGCCGATCAGCTCTCGGGCGCGCACGCGCTCGGGGATCAGAGAGTCTCCTTCGTCGCTCATGTGCAGTCACATCCTCGTGTCATGGTCAGGTCGTCTGTCAGCGTTACCTGGCACTGATGGTCAAGCATCATCCGGCGCGTGTCACTTGTATTGTTGCCCGAGTGACTACATGTCAGTGAGCGCCCCTCTCGCCATCGACAGCAACCGCTTCACCGCCGACCTGGAGGCGATGAACGCGATCGGATGGGCGGGGGAGGAGGGTCTGCAGCGCACGGCCTTCTCCGACGCGCACGTCCAGGTCCGCGCCTGGTTCCTGGAGCGAGCGCGCGCTGCCGGCCTGCAGACGCGGGTGGACTCGGCGGGCAACCACTCGGCGGTGTACCCGGCCGCCGACCCGCACGCGAGAACGCTGATCCTCGGCTCGCACCTGGACTCGGTCCCCTCCGGCGGCCGCTTTGATGGAGCGCTCGGCGTTCTGGCCGCGTTGGAGGTGGTCCGCTGCGTCAAGGACGCGGGCCTGCAGCTGCCGGTGGCGCTGGAGGCGATCGACTTCACCGACGAGGAAGGGACGATTCTGGGGACGCTGGGCAGCTGGGCGCTGGCCGGCCAGCTCACGCCTCAGATGCTGGCCTCGCCGCGGTGCGGGCGCGAACTGCTGGCGGCCGAGTTTCAGCGCATGGGCATGACCGAGGCCGGCGTGCTGGACGCGGCGCGTGCTCCGGCGACGATCGCCGGCTTCCTGGAGCTGCACATCGAGCAGGGACCGGTGCTGGAGCGGGAGGGCGTGCAGATCGGCATCGTCACCGGGATTCGCGGCAACGCATCGTTCGAGGTGGTCTTCCACGGGGCGGCCCGTCACGCGGGGACCACGCCGATGGACGCCCGCCGCGACGCGGGCCTGGGCGCCGCCGCCCTGGCGCTGGCGGTCCGCGAGACCGTGATCCGCGACTTCCCCGGATGCGTGGCCAACGTCGGCGACGTCCGGCTGGCGCCGGGCGCGTTCAACGTCGTGCCCGCCCGCGCCGAGCTCAAGCTCGAGGGGCGCTCGCTGGATGACGCTCAGCTGGACACGCTCTCCGGCGCCCTGATTGGACTGGCCCACGCCGAGGCCGAGCGCTGGGGGCTGGAGGTGGAGGTCACGCGCGTCGGGCGCTGGACGCCAGCGCCCACACACACGCGCGCGCGGCAGGCGATCGCCGCGGCAGCGGAGCGGCTCGGCTTGAGCGCCATCGAGATGCCCTCGGGCGCGGGGCACGATGCCCAGGTGATGGCGCGCATCACCACCAGCGGGATGGTGTTCGTGCCCTCGCGCGACGGCATCAGCCATCACCGCGACGAGCATTCCAGCCTCGCGGACTGCATCAACGGGGCCAACGTCCTGCTGGGGGCCGCGCTGCAGCTGGCCACGATTCGCTGAGCGCCCTCAGCGCTGGCCGGCGATCGCCGCCATCGCGGACAGCAGGAAGTCGTTCTCAGCCGCCGTGCCGACGCTGATCCGGACGATGTCGCCAAACGGTCGGACGACGACGCCCCGCTGCAGGATCGCTGAGGCCAGACCCTCGCCTCCGCCCGGATGGGGAGCGCCGTCGACGCTGACGAAGTTGCCGTTGGAATCCCAAGTGCGGTAGCCGAGTCGGCGCAGGGTGGCGGTCAAGCGGTCGCGTTGCATCGAGACGCGCTTGACCTGGTGGTCGTGGTAGGCGTCGTCGTGCAGCGCCGCCAGCCCGGCGTGCAGCGCGGCGGATGACACGGCGCTCCCGGGCACCAGGAACCGATCCACGAAGTCGAGCACCTGCGGGTGCATCACCCCGTAGCCGACGCGGAGCCCGGCCAGGCAGTACGCCTTGGAGAATGTTCGCGTGATCACCAGATGCGGGTATTCGTGCACCAGCACCATCAGGTCGACGGTGGGATCGAAGTCGCTGTAGGCGGCATCGATCAGCAGCGGCCGCCCGAGGTCGGCGATGCGGCGCACGTCGGCGAGCGCCATCGTGTTGCCGGTCGGGTTGTTGGGCGTGCAGAGGACGATCAGCTTCGTGCGCGAGGTGACGGCGGCGATCAGGCGGTCGGCGTCATATCGCCAGGTGGTCTCCCCGGCGTCCAGCCCCACCGGGACGATGTCGGCCTCCAGCGCCTGCAGGCGGCGCCGACACACCGGCCAGAACGGGTCGGGAATCACCACCTCGTCGCCGGCGCGCACGAACGTCCGCAGCGTGGCGTCGATCACCTCGGTCGACCCGGCGGTCACCAGCACCTGATCAGACCCAACGCCGTGATGCTCAGCCAGCGCTCGCCGCAGCGGCGGGACCGGCGGCGGCGACAGGTTGGCATCCCGATATGAGTCGGTCAGCGCCGCCTTCACGGTCGGCGAGGGCGGCTCGGTGTTCTCGTTGGAGGCCAGGCGGATCAGGCCCGGTCCCTCCGACCTCGTCAGGTGCTCGAGATAGGCGACGTTGGACGGCAGCCGGGTGGCCGCCGGCACGAGAAAGCCCTCCAGCGGCGGCAGGCGGTCCGTGGGTGCCAAATCAGCGATGTGGCATGCTATCAGACCAATTCGGGGGTTATCCGGCGAGGCGCTCGTAGTTCAGGCGCAACAGCGCGATCACATCCTGCACGTCTTCCTGGGTCTCGATCCGGCGCGCCGCCGGGCCCTGGCGCCCCGGGAACACGGGATGCTCGACGATTCGGCCCTCGTCGTGCAACTCGGTCCACACCGGTTTGGGAAACGCGAAGTGCGCGGAGCGGTCTCCGTGCAGGTGACCGATCTCTCGGCGGGCGACGCGGAACGAGAACTCGCCCCGCGAGCCGTGCCCGGTCTCCACGCCCGGCCACGAAATGACCTCGGCGGTGATCTGCTCGCTGGCGTTGATCGGTTTGGTGACGTTCATCTCAAGGCTCCTCGGGTTCGGGTGATGACCGTGTCAGGGTGGCCCACGCGCCGCCCGGTTTCCATCGGCAATTGGTCGTAGGACCGGCCGCGGAGGGCTCGATCGGGGCGCCACGAGGCGTTCTTCCCGAGCTCGCGGATCTTCGGGGCGACCGCCTCCAGCGTGGCGAGGGTCCGGCCGGCGAGGTGGCACCTGGGCGCCCTCGGCGGCGAAGACGTGCGCCACCGCGGCTCCGACCCAGCCAGCCCCCAAGCTCATCGCAGGCTCGGGACGCGCAGCTGAGCGGTCAGCGTCGCGTGGTCCCACAGGATCCGTTGTGAGGCGATCTGGCCGCGTCTGAAACCGACGATCGTGATCGCCAGCACCTCGGCCCGCCGCTCGGTCGGCTCCAGGCCTGGCAGCAGCCACGGCAGCTCCCGGTCGTGAGTGAAGGACACGGTGGCCTCGTCGACCAGCCGGAACCGGTCCACGGTGCGCGAGACCCGGGTCCGCTCGAGGTCGCCGGGGAGGTGAGGGAACAGCTCGGTCGTGAAGAAGCGCTCGAGCGCGGCCCGGTGGCGCCCGTCATCGCCGGCAGGTGGTGCAGGGACGGCTCGGCCGTCATGTTCGCCAGCGACGCCTGGAGGTCGCGACGGACCAGCGAGGCCTCGAGGTGTTCGTCCCACACCGCCTCGAGCCTGTTCATGAACCGAGCGATCTCGGTGGTCACAGTGCCGGAGGCTACCGGCGCGGCAGCGCGCGACGCGGGACGCGGGACGTGGGACGTGGGACGTCAGGCTCGTAGCGGTACCGTCTACCCGGTGAGCGAGACCGACGGAGACGGGCGCGAGCAGGTACCGCGGCTGAGCTACATCGTCGGGCGCTTGGACCGCGCGGTGCGTCACGAGCTCGACCATCGGCTGCAGCCGTTCGGGCTGAGCTGGCCGCAGTACACGGCGCTGTCGGTGCTGCGTCACACCGCTGGGCTGTCCAACGCGCAGCTGGCGCGTCGCAGCTATGTGACGCCGCAGTCGATGATCGAGGTGATCAGCGCGCTGGAATCCGCCGGCTACGTCGAGCGGGCGCCGTCGGCCAGCCATCGTCGCGTCCTCGAGACCCAGCTCACCGCGCGCGGGCTGGCCGAGCTCGAGGCCTGTGACCGCGCCGTGGACGAGATGGAGCGAGAGATGCTGGCCGGTATTGCCGAGAGTGAGCGGGCTGCGCTCTCCTCGAGCCTGATCAGCTGCGTCCGGGCGCTGCACGCCGGGTTCGCGCGCCGCGGCTCAGATTCCGCCGAACCGACCGCGCGCGCTCAGCGATCGTAGGTCTGAAGCCCGGGGCGGATCGCCTTCTCGTCCAGGAACTGCGAAAGGCCCTGCTCTCGCCCGTGCTCGCGATCCTGGAACTGTGACTGCTCGAGCTTGGCGTAGAAGTAGTCCTCGGCCTGCTCCCAGCTCATCCCCAGGGCGTGCTTGAAGCCGACCTTGGCGGCGCGCAGCACGGCGGGGTTCTTGGCCAGCAGCTCACGGGCGAGCTGCTCGACCGTCTCGCGTAGCTGTCCCGCCGGGACGCTCTCGTTGACCAGGCCCATCTCAGCGGCCTTGCGGCCGTCGAACGTGCGTCCGGTCATGATGTAGAGCAGCGCGTCCCGGGTGCCGACCGTCTCGGCTAGGGCGCGGCTGACGTTGCCGCCGGGCGGGATCCCCCAGTTGATCTCCGACAGGCCGAACGTGGCGTCCTCGTTGGCAACCGCCAGGTCACAGGCCACCATCGGCGTGAACGCCCCGCCGAAGCACCAGCCGTTGACCATCGCGATCGTCGGCTTGGCGTAGGTGCGCAGCGTCCGCCACTGCCAGCCCATGCTGTCGCGCCGCACCTTGCGCTGTCGGTGCTCGGGCCCCTGATCGACGTCACGGAAGTACTCCTTCAGGTCCATGCCCGCCGAGAACGCCTCGCCGGCGCCGGTCAGGACGAGCACACCGACCTCGTCGTCGGCGTCGAGCGCTTCCAGGACCTCGAGCATCTCGGCGTTGAGCGTCGGGTTCATCGCGTTGCGTTTGTCCGGGCGGTTGAGGGTCACCCAGGCGATGCCCGTGTCCCGCTCGACCTTTACCGTGCTCCAGCTCATTGGGTCGCTCCTTTTTCATCACTCGGTGGGGGTGCGGGCGAGCTCGCGCCGCACCGCTTGTTTGTCGTACTTGCCGACCCCGGTCCGGGGAATCTCGGAGACGAACTCGAAGCGGTCTGGGATCCACCAGCGTGCAACCCGCGAGCGCAGGAAGTCCCGCAGCTCGCCCGCGTCGATCGGGGCGCCGGTGGTAGTGACGATCACCGCAGCTGGGCGCTCTCCCCAGCGGGGATCGGGCACGGCGACGACGATTGCCTCACTAACCCGCGGATGCGCGGCCAGCTCGCGCTCGAGGTCCAGCGAGCTGATCCACTCCCCGCCGGACTTGATCAGATCCTTGAGGCGATCGACGATCTCGACCGTGCCGTCGAGCTCAATCCGGGCGAGGTCACCGGTGGACAGCCAGCCGTGATCGAACCGCGTCTCGTTAGCGTCGTCTTCGGGGTCTAGGTAGGCGCGGATCACCCACGGGCCGCGGGCCTGGATCTCGCCGACGGCCTGGCCGTCCCAGGGAAGCTCCGCTCCGTCCTCGTCGACGAGGCGCAGCTCCACTCCAGGCGAGGCGACTCCGACCTTGGCCACGGTCACGGCGTCGCGGTCGCTGCCGTCGTCGGCGGGGACTCGCATTGAGGTGCCGCAGGGCGACATCTCGGTCATCCCCCACGACTGCACGAACTGAACCCCGCGCCGCGCGTAGCGGTCTATCAGCGCGCGGGTCGACGAGGCGCCGCCGCACTGGATCATCCGCAGCGAGGACAGGTCGCGCTCCCCCGCCTCATACGCGCGCTCGAGTCCGATCCAGATCGTGGGCACGCCGAAACCGAGCGTGACGCGCTCTGACTCGATCAGGCCGGCGAGGGCCTCGGGCGAGGTGTCCTTGCCGGGCAACACCAGCTTGGCCGGCGCGTAGGCGCAGGAGTACGGCGTTCCCCAGGCGGCGACGTGGAACATCGGCGTCGCCGCGATCACGGTCTCGCCACGCGAGACGGCGTGCGAGTCGACCATCAGCGCGCCGAGCGTGTGCAGGTAGACCGACCGGTGCGACGTCACCACCAGCTTCGGCTTGCCGGTGGTCCCGCTCGTCGAGCAGATCCAGGCGGCATCGTCCTCGGCCAGGGGCGATCGCGTCGCGTCGTCCGGGGCCGAGCGGGCGAGCAGCTGCTCATAGCGCGGGCAGTCGGCGAACGCCGGATCGGTGTCGCCCCCGTCCTCCATCACGACCCACTCACGGAGGCCTAGCTGGGACTTGAGCGGCGCGATCTGGCCGGTCAGCGACGCGTCGATGAAAGCGACCTCGTCGCCGGCGTGCTCCACCAGGTAGCTCACGTGCTCATCGGACAGCCGCAGATTGACCGGATGCAGCACCCGACCGGCCGCGGGCACGCCAAGATGCAGCTCGACGTGCCGGTGCCCGTTGAGGGCGAACGTGGCCACCCGGCCGCCGGATGGCACGCCGAGCTGGTGCAGCACTCCGGCCACGCGTTCGGCGCGCTCAGCGAGCCCGGACCAGCGGTGGCGGACAACGCCGGCGGGCGTGACCGATACGACCTCGGTGGTCTGACCGAGCGTGCGGGCTCGACGCAGGACGAGGTCCAGCGTCAGGGGGACGTCCTGCATCAGGCCCTTCACGTTCACCTCGCCTCCAGCGCCTATACGAGCTCAGTGTCAGGCTACCGAATACAGCCGAGAACGCAAATCCGATCGGCGCGGCAGCGCGTGCCGCCTGAGGCGGCTCAGTAATGTCGCCGGCGATGAGCTGCGAGCCCGGAGCCGACGGCCGCTGATGTCCGGACGCGTGCTTGTCACCGGAGCCACCGGCTTCATCGGTGGGCGTCTCGCGCGGCTGCTGTCGGAGTCCGGTCAGCCGGTCCGGTGCCTGGTCCGTGACCGCTCGAGCGCAGGCGCTCAGCGGTTGCAGAGCCTCGGCGTCGACCTGCACCAGGGCAACGTCATGAACGCGGAGAGTCTGCGCGGCGCTGGGGATGGCGTGGAGACCGCGTACTACCTGATCCATTCGATGGGCCGCGGCGCCGCTCGTGACTTCTCCGCCGGGGATGGTCGTGCGGCAGCGACGTTTGCGGCGATGGCTCGCGCGGAGGGGATCCAGCAGGTCATCTACCTCGGCGGGCTGGGCGACCAACCGCAGTCGCGCCATCTGCGCAGCCGTCACGAGACGGCGCTGGCGCTCCGCGAGCACGGCCCGCCGGTGACCTACTTCCGCGCGGGAATGGTGGTCGGCGCCCAGAGCGAGTCCTACCGCACGCTGCGCTACCTCGTGCAACGGCTGCCGGCGATGATCGCACCCGCCTGGCTAAAGAACCTCACGCAGCCGATCGCGATCGACGACACCCTGAGCTTCCTCACCGCCGCGCTGCGCGATCCTCCCGGGCAGTCGGCGGAGATTCAGATTGGCGGCCCCGACGTCCTCTCCTACGGGGAGATGCTCGATCGCATGGCGATCGTGCTCGGGGTCCGCCGGCGCCCCCGGGTGCCGGTGCCGTTCGTCACCCCCTGGCTGTCCTCGTTGTGGATCGGGCTCGTCACGCCGGTCGACGCGGGCGTCGCCAGACCACTGATCGAAGGCCTGGGCGCGCCCACCGTGGTCACCGACCCCTCGGGGATGGAGCGCTTCGACGTCCGCACGATCGGCTTTAACGAGGCGCTGCGTCGCGCCGTGGCCGAGGATCGGGCGCTGGCCGGGCCGGCGTGACGGCCTCGCGACCGACCACCGGCCGCCAACGTGTTGACGATGCACCTCGGCCGATGATTGGTGTTGATGTCGAGATCGATGTCTCATAGCCTTTTGCGCGTGGTCGTCTCTGATCAGCCGCCGGTGACCGGGCCGCGATCCAGCGGCACGGTCCGGATCACCGCGGTGGAGGCGATCCCTTACCTGGTGCCCTACCGCCGTCCTGCCCGGTTCGCGTCGGGAACGGTGACCAGCGCCGACAACGTCCTCGTGCGCGTCCACACCGACGCGGGTCTGGTCGGCCAGGCCGAAGCCCAGCCGCGCCCCTACACCTACGGCGAGACGCAGTCCTCGATCGTCCAGACCGTGGGCGGGCACCTCGCCGAGTTGCTGGTGGGCGTGGATCCCTTGTGCACCGAGCAGGTTGCCGCGCGGTGCGGGCGAATCTCGGGTAACCAGGTCGCTCGCGGTGCGGTCGATCTCGCTGTCTGGGACCTGGTCGGGCAGCTGCTCGGCCATCCCTGCCACGTGCTGTTGGGCGGCTTCGCGCCCGATGTCGCGGTCGCCCACATGGTGTCGTTCGCTGAGCCGGCCGCGATGGCGCAGGAGGCGCTGGCGATCCACGACCGCTTTGGGGTCAACACGTTCAAGGTCAAGGTCGGGCGCGCACCGGCGCTGGACGTCCGCGGCCACCCGCGCGATTCGCGACGCGCTGCCGGGTGCCGATCTGTACGTCGACGCCAACCGCGGCTGGAGCTATGAGCAGGCGCTGCGTGCCGGGGACGAGCTGATCGAGCTGGGGGTGCGTGCGATCGAGGAGCCGATCTCGGTCGACGACCGCGCCGGGCGTCTGCGCCTGGCCGACCGCTGGGCGGTGCCG
Source organism: Solirubrobacteraceae bacterium (assembly GCA_050999585.1). Classification (GTDB taxonomy): domain Bacteria; phylum Actinomycetota; class Thermoleophilia; order Solirubrobacterales; family Solirubrobacteraceae; genus Palsa-465. The sequence continues at coordinate 26,197 of JBPCPC010000106.1, forward strand.
CTGGCCGGTGACGAGAGCTGCATCAGCCTCGCGCACGTCGACCGGGCCCTGGAGGAGGGCGCCGTGCGCACGGTGAGCATCAAGACCGCTCGCACGGGCTTCACGGAGTCGCGACGCATCCTCGCCCTGTGCCTCGCCCGCAGCATCCCCGTGATCGTCGGTAGCCAGTACGAGGGTGCGCTCGGGGCGGCGGCCAGCGTCGCCTTCGCCGCGGCCTTCGCCGCCACCGCGCAACGGCCGGCCGAGATCACGACCTTCCTGGATCTGACCGACGACCTGATCCTGCGTCCGCCTGAAATCCGCGCCGGACGCACCGCCGCGCCTGACGAACCCGGGCTCGGCGCCGTGGTCGACGACGAGCGCCTGCAGCGCTACCGGGTGGATCGCTGATGCTGTTCATGGCGGAGATGGAGGTCCGGCTCCCGCCCGAGATGCCGCCCGCGCAGGCCGAGGAGCTGCGGGCGCGGGAGCGCGAGTACTCACACGCGAATCAGCGCAGCGGCCGCTGGCCGCACCTGTGGCGTGTCGCCGGTCGCTACGCGAACGTGAGCATCCTTGATGTCGGCTCGGTCGATGAGCTCCACGAGCTGCTCTCGGGTCTGCCGTTGTTCCCCTACCTGGACATCCGGGTCACGCCGCTGGCGCGACATCCGAACGCCCTCGGTGCTGATGAGCCGCCGACCGATCCCTAGCGCAACGCCCAAGGCGGGCAAGGAGTAGAGACCCATGGCCGACCGCGCCAACCAGTTGATTGCCGACATTCTGCGGCCGTCCACGAGGCGATCGTTGAGAACGATGTCACCTATGAGGAGTACCAGACCGCCAAGCAGTGGCTGATCGACGTCGGCGAGGCCGGTGAGTGGCCACTGTTCGGTGACGTCTACATCGAGCATGTCGTGGACGAGCGCACGTTCGGTGACCGCTCCGGTTCGCAGGGGACGATCCTCGGTCCGTTTCATCTGCGTGGCGCTGGGGTCCTGGAGGCGCCGTTTGAGCTGCCTCACCGCCCTGACGAGCCGGGCGATCTGACGCTCATCGCCGGACGCGTGACCGACGTTGACGGCAACCCGCTGTCGGGCGCTAACCTCGACGTCTGGCAGGCAGACGCCGACGGCTGTTATTCGGGTTTCATGCCCGGTCCGCCCGATGGGAACCTGCGCGGCTAGGTGTGTGCCGGCGACGACGGCCGTTATGAGATCCGCACGGTCGTCCCTGGCCCGTACACGATCCCGCTAGACGGACCGACCGGCAAGCTGACCGCGGCGGCGGGCTGGAGTCCGTGGCGTCCGGCGCATGTCCATTTGATCGTCAGCGCTGAGGGTTATGAGCCGTTGGTCACGCAGCTGTTCATCGATTCCTCCGAGCACCTTCACGATGACGTCGCCAGCGCCGTGAAGGACTCGCTGATCGTCCATCCCGACCCCGCGGGCGACGGCGGCTTCACGATCGACTACGACTTCGTGCTGGCGCCGCTCGCATGCCCGCGGTCGCCTGACCCATCGTGACGGGGCTGAGGGTCGCGATCGTCGGTGGCGGCATCGGCGGACTGGTGCTGGCGCTCGCGCTGCGCGACCACCGCATCGAGGCCGACGTCTACGAGCAGGCACCGGCCCTGCGGGAGGTGGGCGCGGCGGTCGCACTCTCGGCCAACGGCACGCGCGAGCTGCGTCGGCTCGGGCTGGGGAGCAGCTCGAGGCCTGCTCGGTCGTTCGGTGCGCCCTACTACGGCGTGCAACGGTGGCACTGCTGCAGGCGCTGGCCGAGCGGCTCGCCAGCGACGGGCTGCACCTGGGCCGGGGCTGCGTGGAGATCGAGGAGCGGCGATCTGCGGCCGAGCTGCGCCTGGCCGACGGCTCGATCGCCCACGTCGACGTGATCGTCGGGGCTGACGGTGTGCATTCGGTGGTCAGGCCGCACGTCGTCGGTGACGGGCGGACCGTGTTCTCGGGAACCGTCGGTTACCGCGGGCTCGTGCCCGCGGCGAACATCCCGTCCCGCGACGCGCTGTTCAGCGATCCATACGCGGACGTGAGCTGGATCCACGCGCACGATGCGCGGGTCGCTACCGGCACCACCCACTGATCGCTTCGATGACGAGTCGCTGCGCCTCGGCTGACCCGGGACAGGCCGAGCACGCGGAGATGTCACGCTCTGCGTGGTCGGCCTCCGCTGCGTCCAGCCGCTGGGCGCTCCATCACCACCCAAGGAAATCTGCGATGCGTCTCTATCACCTGCCGGGCTCACGCTCCACTCGCGCTCTGTGGACCCTGGAGGAGCTCGGGGCGCCGTACGAGCTGACGATCATGAACCCCGATGAACGCCGCTCCCCAGAACACCTCGGCCGCCACCCGCTGGGACGCGTACCGGTGCTGGAGCTCGACGACGGGCGGTTTATCTTCGAGTCAGCGGCGATCTGCCTCCAGCTCGGCGACCTCTACCCCGACGCCGGTTTGCTGCCGGCTGTCGGCTCGACCGACAGGGCGCTTGTCTATCAGTGGTCCGTGTTTGCC
>JBPCPC010000108.1:0-12987 GCA_050999585.1 Solirubrobacteraceae bacterium
TCGCCGCCCACAACCAGGACCCGCAGCCGTTCCGGTGGACCGCAACAACCGACCAGATCCTCGAGAAGGTCCGACGCGGCCGCGTCACCCTCGCCGCCCAATCACCCACTAAAACCGAAACGGACCACTAGTTGCAGCGCGCGCAGGCGCCAACCGGCGCTCGGCCCCCAGGGCGGGAGCCATCGTGCGCCGCGGTAACCGTTCCGTCTGTGGCTACTCCGTCGCCTCGCCGGCCAGCCAGCTCATCGGACGGTAGGGCGACATCTGGCGGACCATGAACATCACCACGGCGGTGACGCCGAAATAGGTGAACAGCTCGATTACGGTGGGGTTGTTACCGATCATCGCGTTGGCGACGATCATCATGCCGTAGGCGAGCATCGACACGCCGAGGCCGGCGAGCCGGATCGGCTTGCGGCGCTGGGGCAGAAACTCTCCGCGGAGGAGGCTGACCGCGAGGATCACGACGACGGCCGCCTCAGTCAGTCCCAACAGCACCCAGGCGGCGTTGTCGCCGGGAACGTTGGCGAAGAACGAACCGTGGAAGGCCTTCACCAACCCAGCGGGCATCGTGCCCCCATCAGCGAACAGCTTCTCCTTGGCGGCGAAGTAGAACAGAAACCCGACCGAAAGATAGATACCGGCCAGGGTCGTCGCGTAGGTCGCGACGCGGCCGAGGCGGCGATCGTCGGCCGCGCTGTCACCGGCTGCGGCGGGGCGTGCACGGTAGTGCCGACATGGCGATGCTCCTTGGAATTTGAGTTCTCGCGCACCGCCCAGCGGCAGTGGCGGTTCCCAATCTAAGTGCAGGCCAATCACGCATCATCGCGCTTAGCCCGAGAGCGAGCTGCGAGATCTCCGCACAAATGATGCGCGGAAGATCGGGGCCGGTGGCGGTGGTGGAGAACTACGCCGGATACCGCGGTTACCTCCCAATGCGCTGAGCCTCAGCCGCCCATACGTTGTCGGCATCAGTCTGACTGGAAAGGAACCAATACATGACAACGATCCCCGAAACCCCCCTCGCTCACATCAAGGTGAGCGACGCTATGCACACGGGAATCCTGACGACGGATTCAGACACGTCCCTCGGCGTCGTCGCGCGTCTCATGACCGATCGCAAAGTTCACGCTGTCGCGGTCGTCGACCGTGGTAACACGAGCCGGCCGTGGGGGATCGTCTCCACGCTCGATATCGCCGCGGCCGTGGGGTCGGCGGCCAACGATCTCACCGCGGGCGAGGCGGCCGGCACAGACGTCGTCACGGTCGCCGCCGACGTCGGCATCGAAGCCGCCGCACAGACGATGGCCGAGCAACACCTCGCTCACCTGATCGTGGTCAACCCCGGGAGCGGACAGGCGGAGGGCATCCTCTCAGCCCTCGACGTCACGGCGATATACGGCGGCTGAGCAGCGCACCCCAGGCGTTCAAGCCTCCCGAAAACTCTGCTCCACCCAATCGGCAAAGGAAGTGCATCATGGCCAGACCAAACGCCAGCGGCCCGGATCGGCCTGACTCTGAGTGCAACGTCTTGATCGCCGGCGCGGGCGTGGCCGGCCTGGAGGCCGCGTTCGCTCTGCGCGAGCTTGCCGGCGACCGAGTCAAGCTCAGACTGCTCGCTCCGAATGACGAGTTCGTTTACCGGCCGCTGGCTGTCGGCGAACCGTTCAACGTGAGTTGGGCGCAGCGATACCCGCTGTCTGGGCTCGCCGAACAGGCGGGCGCCGAGCTGGTGCACGATGCCCTGCGCGACGTGGACCCGCAACGGCACCTCGCGTTGACCGAGTCCGGACTGGAGCTGTCCTACGACGCGCTCCTGCTCGGGCTTGGCACAAGCCTGCATCAACCCCACGAGCACGTGACGAGCGTGGATGACAGCCGGATGGACGAACTCCTTCACGGCCTCGTGCAGGACGTCGAAGAGGGTTATCTGCATCGCCTGGCGTTCATCATCCCGGCGCCGATCCCGTGGCCCCTGCCAGCCTATGAGCTGGCCTTGATGACTTCGCAACGCGCCTGGGATATGCAGGTGGACCTGGCGATCACGATCCTGACCCCGGAATCGGCGCCCCTCGCGGCGTTCGGCCGAGCCGCGAGCGAGAGAGTTGCGAACTTGCTGGGACGGCGGGAGATCGAGCTGATCACGTCGGCCGACTGTGACGTCCCCGACGCGAAAACGATCCGCGTCCACCCCGGTGGCCGCACGCTCGCCGTCGATCGTATCGTCGCGCTGCCCGAACTCCGTGGCCCCGGGCTTCCCGGCCTGCCCCATGACGCGTCCGGGTTCCTCGCTGTCGACAGCCACTGCAAGCTCAAGCAGGTCGAGGCAGTCTGGGCGGCCGGCGATTGCACCGACTCCCCGGTCAAGCATGGCGGGATCGCCGCCCAGCAGGCCGACGCTGCCGCACGGTCGATCGCGTCGTTTGCCGGGGCAATCGTCGAGCCGCAGCCGTTTCAGCCCGTGGTCGGAGGGCTCCTTGAGACTGGCGACGAGCCGATGCAGCTCGGTGTCGACACCGGCGACGACGGCGCACACTCAGGGCTCGCGGGCGTGATCGGCGCCATGCGAGCGCCGAAGCTCGTGGCACGCTATCTCGCTCCAGAGCTCAAGGAGACCGCCGCTCGGCGCGTGTGAGGGTTCACCTGGCCGCGAGTGCGGCGTCGCCTCGTGTTGGGGCTCAGGAACCGTAACCGGGGTGCCGGGCGGCACGTCTATGCTCGGATTTGGCTGATGAGCGCGCCGAGCGACGACGAGAATACCCGCCGCCTGCTCGATGTGGGACGGGCGCTCCTAACCGAGCGCGACCCGCAGGCGGTGCTCGAGATGGTCCTCGAGCAGGCTCGTGAGATCACTGGGGCGCGCTACGCAGCCGTCGGCGTGCTCAACGAGCAGCGCACCGAGCTCGAGCGCTTTCTGACCTCGGGCGTGGACGAGCCGACTCGCCGCTTGATCGGCGACCCTCCGCGCGGCCGCGGCGTGCTGGGCGTACTGACCAAGGAGCCATGGCCGCTTCGCTTGACCGACGTCGGGCAACATCCGGCGAGCTACGGGTTTCCGGCTGGCCATCCGCCGATGCGCGGCTTTCTCGGCGTGCCGATTCTGATGCGTGGCGAGGCCTGGGGGAATCTGTATCTCGCGGAGAAGGCAGATGGCGAGTTCACCGAAGCCGATCAGGAGGCCGCAGAAATCCTCGCCGGCTGGGCCGCGACCGCGATCCAAAACGCGCGGCTGTATCAGCTGTCTGAGCGACGCCGCGAAGAGCTGGAGCAGGCCGTGCAGGGCCTGGAGGCAACCAGCGACATCGCGATCGCGATCGGCGCCGAGGGCAGCCTCGATCGCGTACTCGAGCTGATCGCCAAACGCGGGCGCGCCCTGGTGGATGCGCAGAGCATGCTGATCATGCTCCGAGACGATGCCGATCTGGTCGTTGCCGCGGTGGCCGGGCATGCGGTGGACATCCATGGGCTGCGGCTGCCGATCGAGGCCTCGACCTCGGGGCACGTGCTGGAGCAGGGTCAGTCTGAGCGGATTGCCGACGTCGAGTCGCGGCTGCGGATCCCGGCCGCGAACCTGGGGGTACCGGACGCCCACACCGGATTGCTGGTCCCGATGATCCATCGTGGCGAGGCCCTGGGGGTCCTGGCCGCCTTCGATCAAGGCGCGGGCGGCAGCGGGTTCAGCGAAGACGATGAGCGATTGATGCGCACGTTCGCGGCCACAGCTGCAAATGCAGTGACGGTGGCGCGAAGCGTGGAGGCAGGCCGGCTGCGCAGCGCAATTGCCGCCGCCGATGCCGAACGGCGGCGCTGGGCGCGGGACTTGCACGATCAGACGCTGCAGAGCCTCGGGGGTCTACGAGTTCTGCTTGCCGCGGCGCTGCGTCGTCTTGAGACCGGAGGCACCGGTGAGCTGTTGCGCCAGGCGATCGACGACACCGAGCAGGAGATCGCGAACTTGCGAGCGATGATCAGTGACCTGCGACCGTCGATGCTCGACGACTTTGGGCTGTTACCGGCGCTGGACTCGCTGCTCGAGCGACGACGGCGCGAGGGACTTGCGATCGTGGGCGAGCTCACGCTTCCAGATCCCGAGCGCGGCGGGGAAAACCTCGGTGCCGAGCTGGAGACCACGGTCTATCGCCTGGTTCAGGAGGCGCTCACGAACGTGGTCAGACACGCTCGCGCTGCTTCGGTGCGTGTCGCTGTGACCGCCGACGACGATCAGGTCACGATCGAAGTGCAGGATGACGGTGTCGGCTTCGACGTGAACAAGCGTGTCTCCGGCTTTGGGGTGGCCGGGATGCGTGAGCGCGTGTATCTGGCCGGTGGCACGTTTTCGATCGAGTCCGACCAACGGGGGACTGCGTTACGCGCGCGGCTTGCCGCCGGCCGGCTCGCAACGTCTTCACCGACCCCGTCGTAGTGAGGCCAGGCCGGCGCGAACGTCAGAACTGACGTATTCCCTGCCGTGATCGACGTCCCGAACCGCGTAGGCCAGTTCTGGCTCAGCCCGGTCCTTGAGCACGAATCCAAGCGCGCCTGCGGCAAGCGCGCGACGCGCGAACGCAGGGCTCTCCTCCATTGTAAGGACGACGATCTCCGAGCCGGGCACCTGCTGCCGCAGATCACGGATTGCCACGCTGCTCGAGCCACTGTGCATTCCAAGATCGAGTACCAGCACGCGCGGGCGGTAGTGAAGCAACTGGCACATGACGGTCGCGATGTCGCCCGCCTCGGCAATCACCTGAAGATCGGCTTCGCCCTCGAGCAGCAACCGTAGGCTGCGCCGCATGGCCGCATGGTTGTCGGCGACCACGACGCGAATCTGCTCCCAGCCGTCACCGGCAACGCCCGGGAGCGAGGAGGTGGCCGCCAGTTCCTGCTGTGTCAACATACTGCCAACCTAGAGAGCGTCTGGTTGCGCGGCCTCCGGGTAACGTTGCACTCTCCGGTGGCGGATTACCTATCTGACGTCCAGGCGAGGCGCGGCCCGTCGACTCACCGGTTGACGAGGCCGTGGTCGAGCGCATACCGCACCAGCTCTGAGCGAGAGCTCAACAGCAGCTTCTGCTGGATGTGCGCACGGTGAGCTTCCACGGTGCGCACGGACACGTACAGCTGGCTGGCCACTTCGGCGTTGGTGTGCCCGAGCGCGATCATCTTCAGCACCTCGAGCTCGCGCTCTGAGAGGCCGTCCGGCGGCCCCGGCGGCGGCTCGGCCGCGACCCGCGCTCCCAGCGCTGGGTTCAGATAACTCTCGCCGGCCGCTGCCCTGCGCACGGCCGCGACGAGCTCTTCGTCGGCGGCCTCCTTGAGCACATAGCCGAGAACCCCGGCGCGCATCGCCTGGCGCGCATAGGCGGCCTCGTCCTGCATCGTGAGAACGACGATCTGCGTCGCCGGCGACTCCGCGCGGATGGTCGGGACGACGTCGAGACTCGAGCCGCCCGGCATCTTGATGTCGAGAACGAGAATGTCCGGGTGGTGCCCGTGGACATAGCGCCGTGCGGTCTCCGCATCGCCCGCCTCGGCGACAACCTCGAAGTCGGGCTCACCGTCGAGCAACATGCGCAGTCCCCGGCGGACGATCGCGTGGTCATCCGCGATCACGATCCGGATCGCCGCGGCCGCAGACTTCTCGGCAGGCCGGGAGCGACCTGCCTGGCTGTCGGATTCCCCGCTCACAGTCGTCAAGGTAGCGAGCCGGTGTCGTCGTCGATCGGATCGCTGCCGACGGCCAAGCACGACGCCGTGCCGGAGGCGGTCACGCAGTACATGGGTCCGAGACTACGGCCACACCGACATCGCCGCAGGTGTGCAGATCCGCAGCCTCGCGAGGGGAAACTACTACGCGTTGAAAATGCCGGGCGCGGCAGGACTCCTCCACGTAGAAGTCCGCAATCAGGCGCGGCGCGACCGCGATGAGGGAAAGGCGAGCGTTGCCTACGGTCTGCTGACACCCGTTAGGAGGTACCAATGTTCAAGCATGTCATCGTCGGAGTAGACGAGCATCAGGGCGGTCGCGACGCGACCGCACTCGCGAATAGGTTGGTCGAAAGCGACGGCTCGGTGAGCTGTGCACGAGTGCTGGTCCGTGATGCTCTGATCGGCCGCGGAGCGAGCCCGGACTTCGACGCCGCCGAGTGCCGGCGCGCGCAGGAGCGGCACGCCGCCGCGCACGCCGAGACGGGAGACGAGCCTCAGCAGCTGCGCTGCGTGCCCGCGCCGTCCGTCGGACGCGGGCTGCACGAGCTCGCCGACGCCGAGCGTGCGGACCTGCTCGTCGTCGGTTCCTGCCAGCGCGGTCTGGTCGGGCGCGTGATGCTGGGCGACGATACGAGCGATGCGCTCAATGGTGCCCCCTGCGCGCTGGCGATCGCGCCGTTTGGCTACGCGGAGCGCCCCGCGGCCTTGAGAGAGGTTGGCGTGGCTTACGACGGCTCGCCGGAGAGCGAGGATGCGCTCGAGGCGGCGCGGGCGATCGCGACCGAGTCCGGGGCGAAACTCTCGGCGTTTCAGGCTGTGTCGATTCCGGCGTATCTGACCGTGCCCGGCGCCCTGGCCTCCGGTGAGGCCTTCCCGGCGCTCGTCAACGAAGCCATCGCGCGGATCGAGGCCCTCGGCGGTGTCGAAGCTCACGCCGCGTATGGCTTGCCCGGCGAGGAGCTGGCCATGTACAGCGCGTCGCTGGACCTACTGGTGGTCGGCTCGCGCGGACACGGCCCGATTGGCCGCCTCATGCACGGCAGCACCTCGCGCCAGCTTGCCCGCAACGCGCGCTGTCCGGTGCTCGTGCTCACCCGCGGCGCCCGCGCGATCGCGCGACCGGACCTCGACCACGTCGGTCAGGTCGCGGCGACCGCCGCGGTCGGCTAGGGCGAGGCACGGTTCATGGCGGGAGCTGCGGTCGCCGACTATCCGGTCGCGTCGGAGGTCGACGTTGCGCTGCGGGATGGGTCGAGCATGCACCTGCGACCGGTGCGTGCCGGGGACGGGATCAAGGTCCACGCCTTTCTGGAGGCGTTGTCAGAGGACTCGCTCGCGCTTCGCTTCTTCGGCATCCCCAACCTGGAATGGGTCGAGCGTTGGTCACTGGCCGTCGACTACGCCGACAGCTTCGGGCTAGTGGCCACCACCGGATCCGCGGAGGAGATCATCGCCCACGGCGCCTACATCCGTGAGCGCGAAGGTCGCGCCGAGGTCGCGTTCATGGTCGCTGATGCGTGGCAGGGGCATGGCATCGCCACGATCATGCTCGGCCATCTCGCCGCCACCGCGGCCCTGCATGGCATCGCACAGTTCACGGCCGTGGTGATTCCCAGCAACCATCGGATGATCGAGGTGTTTCGCCGGAGCGGCTTCCCGGTGCAGCTACGCAGCTCCTCGGGTCTGATCGAGGTCGAGTTTCCGACCTCGCTGTCCCCGCTCTCGCTGGAGCGCTTCGAGCGCCGGGAGCAGACCGCGGCAATCGCCGCGGTGCAACCGTTCCTGCGCCCTCGGACGGTGGCGGTGATCGGAGCGCAATGGGGCCGCGCTTCGCCGGGGGGAGAGCTTCTGCACCATCTGATCTCCGACGGCTTCACCGGAGCCGTCTACCCAGTCGATGAAGGTGGCGGTACCGTCCAGGGCCATCCGGCTTACGCGACGATCGGCGACGTGCCCGAACGGGTCGACCTCGCCGTTCTCACCCTGCCGGCGGCGCACGTCGCAGACATGGCCCGCGGTTGCGGCGCGGCCGGCGTGCGCGCCCTGCTGGTGATCTCCGACGGCTTTGCTGAGACCGGGGGTGGCGGCCGACGGCGTCAACATCAGCTGCTCGGTGCGTGTCGCGAGAGCGGTCTGCGACTGCTTGGTCCCGACAGTCTCGGGGTCGTGAACACAGAGCCTGATATCCGGCTCGGCGCAACCTACTCACGGCGCATTCCGCAGACCGGGCGGATCGCGCTGATGTCGCAGAGCGCAGGCCTCGGGATCGCGATCCTCGAGGCGGCGGACCAACTCGGTCTCGGCATCTCCTCATTTGTGTCCGTGGGCGACAAGGCCGACATCTCAGGCAACGACCTGCTCGAGTTCTGGGAGGCAGATCCCGGCACCGACCTAATCCTGCTGTATCTCAAGTCCGTCGGCAATCCGCGTCGCTTCGCCCGCATCACCCGCCGGGTCGGCGCGAGCAAGCCGATTGTCATGCTCAAAACCGGTCACCTACTGGCGCCCCCGGCGGCGGCAACGTCGGAGGCCGCGAAGCTGATCCGCGCGTCTGATCTCACGGTCGACGCCCTCTTTACCCAGACCGGCGTGATCCGCGCCAACACCATGCGCGAGCTGCTTGACGTGGCCGCGCTGTTATCCAGCCAGCCCATCCCCGGCGGCGGGCGAGTGGCGATTGTGACCAATTCCCGAGGTGCCGGAACTCTCTGCGCGGAGGCCTGCGCACGTGACGAGCTCACGGTGATCGAACCCGGCCCAGCGCTGCGCAAGCGCCTCACCCACGTGCTGGGGCCGGCGGCGTCGTTCGGGACGTCGATCGATCTGAGCAAGGCAGCGTCCGCAGAGGACTATCGGGGCGCAATCGAGATGCTGGTCCAGGAGGGCGTTTGTGACTCGCTGATCGTGATCTTCGTTCCCTCGCTCGCCGCTGTGGCGCACGATGTGTTCCGCGTGGTGCAACGGGCGGCCGGAGTGACCGAGGGCATCACCGTCGCCACCGTGCTCCTGGATCCGGAACCGCTGCTGCCCGACTCCGCCGCAGGCGCATCAGCTGTCCCGGCGTTCGCCTTCCCAGAGGATGCCGCTCGCTGTGTGGCGCATGCGGTCCGCCATTCTGAGTGGCGGTCGCTGAACTCCTGCCCCGCGCCCCCGCTGGATGACTGTCGCCCGGATGAAGCGGCGGCGATCATCGCCACCGCCCTGCTGCGCGGCGCGAACTGGCTCGACCGCCAGTCGATAATCGACCTGTTCGCTTGCTATGGGCTGCCGCTGGCCTCCGCCCGAGTCGCGCGGGGCATCGGTCAGGCCGTTGTGAAAGCGGGCCACGCGCCAGACCGCCTTGTGGTCCGCTCGATCGCAGAAGCCGGCGATGAGCTGTTTCTCGGCCTCGTCAATGACGAGAGTTTGGGCCCAGTCGTCGTCTGTGCAACCGGCGCCACCAGCGGCGAGCTGCCCGAAGACGTATCGATCCGGATCACGCCGCTCACCCCGCTCGACGCCCACGAGATGGTCCGCGCACTGCGCACGTGCCCGCCGGGGAATGGCCGCCGTGGCACGGCCGCATGGGATATCGGGAGCGTCACGAACGTGTTGCTGCGCCTGAGCGCGCTCGCGGAGGGCCACCCCGAGGTCGTCGAACTGGACGCCACCCCGGTCGTCGTGCGCCCGGAGGGCGTCACCATCGTCGACGCCCGGGTTCGTGTGCAGGCTGCGACCCCTCACCCCCTGTCGGCGCTGCGCACGTGACTGACGACGATGGCTGCTGGCCCGCGGCCACGTCCTACGTAGTTACCGCCGCTTCTCAACGGACTTACGCAACTGACGAGATGTCCGCGTCGCCCTATCGTCAAGCCATGGTCACGAAATCGAGCACCACAGACAAGCCGCCCTTCGCCACCGCCACCCCGATGACCAGCGACGGGCATGGCGGACAGCTGACCGGAGTCATCGTCGATCCGGTCGCGCGCCCTACTCCCGCCTCGGCTTAGGCGGCGGAATGGGTGTGGGTGAAATGGGGGGCGGTGTGATCGGCCCCAGCCGGTCGTCACCGATCGCGTTCCTCGCGGGGAAGCGGCGGTACGGCGAGGGGACCGCGTGCCCGCCAGCGACGGCGATCGGTTCTGCTCAAGGCCTGGTCACCGACCCCACCGATCAGCATCTGACCCACGTCCTGCTCGGAGAGGGCCACGTATGGGGGGGCCGGCGGTCACGCGGACGAGGACGCAGACGCAGACGCAGACGCAGGCGCAGACGCAGCGTGCCTCTAATTTGCAGCCAATAGTGAAGGGATGACGCCATGATTCTTGTGTGTTACGACGGATCGGCGGACGCTCAGGCCGCGATTGAGCGAGTCGGTACGCTGATGCCCGGGACCGAAGCGACCGTGGTCGTGATCTGGGAGACGATTCTGGAGACGATGACCCGAAACGGCTCGATCGGCATGGGTCTCGGGTTGGTCGGCGACTACGGCGACGACGGAGCCGACGCGGCGATCAAACGGGCGGCGCTCGACAGCGCCACGGAGGGCGCGCAACGGGCCACCAACGCCGGACTGCTCGCCTCCCTCCGGATCGAGCACCGACACGGTGACATCGCCGCCGCGATCCTCGGACTTGCGGCCGAGCTCGACGTGGACCTGGTGGTCCTCGGGACGCGAGGCCTGGGTGGCGTGAAATCGTTGATGCTCGGCAGCGTGTCGCATGCGGTCCTGCACCACGCCGACCGCGCCGTCCTGGTGGTACCGGCTCCGGAACTCGCCGAGCAGCGCCACCAGTGGGCGGACCACGCCCGCGTCAGCGCCAGCGCGCCATGACCGCTCTGACGCAGGCAGCAGACACACGCAGCGCGCCGCCGATCCCCAATCGGAGCTGAACCGACGGCCCCGATCAGCGTGCCGGCACGGCGTGCCCCCACGCGGCTCGGCTGGGTGCGCTGAGCGCGATGTGTCCGGTCAGACCGGTGACCTCGGCGCGAGCCTCGACGTCGCCGGGCTGGAGACCGAGCAGCATCGTCAGCAGCATCAACGGGGCGCCGGCAGCCGAATCCGATCCCCGTCCGGAGGCGGCGGCACCTCGCGCTCGACAAAGGCCCGCTGCCCGGACGCCGGGGTGTTCGTGGTGGACTGTCCATGCAGGGTGTGCACGAGCGGCGTCTGCAGGCGGTCGGCCATCGCCAGCGCGGTGAAGCCACGGTGGTCGTGCACGACATCGGGGTGCGCCTCGTCCAGCAGCGCACCACGCGAGCGTCGGACTCCGAGCCGGGCGCGCAGACACAGTGTGACCTCGTGTCCGCGCGCCACCAGTCCTTCGGTAAGGGTGCTGACCACGGGCTCCACACCGTCGTACCGGGGGCGGGAACCGAGATCCAGGGCGGAGCGAGCATCGGGATCCGCATCGCGCATCGCTGTGGCGGGGGCGCACCGGCCGGCCTCGCTCAGACCGACGATGCTGCTTTCTGGATATAGCGGCCGAGACGGAATCCCAACGGAGCGTCAGGACGTCGACCAGACCGGACTAGACCTCGTCTCGCACCCTGAGCAACGCGCGCCGCATGCGGCCCTTGACCGTCCCCACCGGCAGTCCGAGCCGGTCCGCGATCTCGGTGTGGGTCAATCCGCCGAAGTACCCCAGCGCAACCACCTCGCGCTGAAACAGCGGCAGCTTCTGCAGGGAGGCTCGCAACTGAGCGGCTTCGTCGTGCTTGACGGTGTCCTCGCCGAGCGATCCGGGCGCCGGAAGGAGATCGAGCACCCGGTCCGGTACGTGGCGGCTGTCACCGGCGCCCTCGTGCCGCATCAGATCGATGCTGCGGTGGCGAATCACCATCAGCAGCCACGCGCGCGCGCCGCCACGTACCGGGTCATAGCTCCCCCGCGAGCGCCAGACTGACGCGAACCCGTCCTGAGTGGCCTCCTCGGCCCGGTGGGCGCCGCGGCAGATTACGCGCGCCAGCCCGAAGGCCCGCGCCCGATGGCGGTGGTAGAGCTCCTCGAAGGCGCGCACATCATCGGCCTGGATGCGCCGCATCAGAGCTTCATCATCGAGACTCGACGGCGCAGACGCGGGAGGCGTCGGAGGCGTGGTCATCCGAGCCCCACTATTGCCCCGACTCGGCGCCGGACCGGCCGTCGAGGAAGAACAGCTCGCAGGCGCACCCGGGAGTTGTCTGGTTCGCGCTCATGAACGCCACCACTCGCTGTCGGGTGAGCGCCTCGACCGCGACGGTGAACTGGTCCTCGGTGTCGGTCTGAAACGCGATGCGACCAGCGAGAACCTCCGTCTCCCCGCCGAACCTCACGAGCTCGGACTCACTGGTCGTGAGGATGTTGTCGAGCACGCAGACGACGATGTTGTCATTGATGTACGTGGTCGCAGTGGTCCGGTCGTGACCATAGAAATCCCGGTACAGAGCCGACACGGCCGCGAAGATGGCAGTCGTGAGCTCGGTCCCCCGCAGCGGGAGATCATCGGCCATCGCAGGCGCCGCAGTGCCGTGGTGACGGTGCTCGGCCGGCTAGGACAGGACGCCCGGCGGGAGCACGTAGCGAGCGGGCGCGCGGGCCTGTGTCGAGGCGCCATCACCGACCTGTCCGCCGTGCAGACCGCGCCCCCTTGTCTTTGGTGCCACGGTCTCGGCCTGACCCTCGTGGCTGGTGATCCAGGCCAGGATCGCCTCCGACTCGTCACCCGCGGCCAAGATCGCGGCGCGCTCGATCACCGCTCCGCCCGCGGTGTTCCTTCGTGCCAGACCCTGCACCAGGGCACGGATCGTGTCGTCGTCCATCGTCGGACCTTTCTGAGCGCGGCCAGGCTGGCCCGCGGGGCGTCCTGAAACACTCTCGTTGAGAAACGGCCTCCCGTCGCTGGGGACGAAACTGTCCGTGAGGTCGCCGTTCAGCGTGTCGCCGACGGTGCTCTGCGCGAAATCGCTTCGCAGGAGCGGTGAAATGGCCCTGTCCGGTCGATGCTACGCCCCGACGCCCGAAAAGCAAGGTGCCGCACTCCCGCACCGGCGCCGTAACGTCGTGCGAGCCTCTAGCGACTTGCCCCGGGTAAACGGCCGGAAGTGAGCGGTCGTGTGGGTCGGTCGCGCGGTCGGTCGCTCACCGCGGCGCGATCCACCCCGCCTCCTGACGCCCGCGTCGGGGCACATAGCCCCCATGAATCCACCACTCGATGCGGTTCTCCGGGGGGGTGTGGGTCCCAGACCCCGGAATCCGCAACCTGGCGCCCACACCCTGTTTGATCTCTCGTCGAGTGGTACGGATGGGCGGTTTTCGTG
>JBPCPC010000121.1:0-6603 GCA_050999585.1 Solirubrobacteraceae bacterium
AGGCGACCAGCATGAACGACGTACCGACCGAGCAGGACCTCGGTGCGGGGCGGTACGAGATCCGCATCCAGGGACACCTCGCGCCCCGCTGGGCCGCCTGGTTTGACGGCATGACCCTCACCGCCCAGGACGACGGCACCACCGTCATCCACGGCACCGTCGCCGACCAGTCCGCACTCCACGGCCTGCTCCGCAAGCTCAGCGACATCGGCCTGGCGCTCATCTCCGTCACTCCCACCGCGCCCGACAAGCCCACCACGCCCCGCCCGACCCACCCCAGCTGACCCACCCAGCCTCAAAGGAAGCCCGACATGACGACCGGCATCCACACCCCCCGCACCGCCGCGGCCGCCAGGCCGCCCACCTCGCGCCGCCGGATGGACCCGATGAGGAAGGTCTCCCTGGCCGCCGGCGTGCTGTACCTGATCACGTTCGTGTCCATCCCCACCCTCGCGCTGTACAAGGCCGTGAAGGATCACGTCGGCACCTTCGTCCTGGGCACCGGCAGCGACACCGGGGTGCTGTGGGGCGCCCTCTCTGAGGTCATCGTCGGCCTGGCCGGCATCGGCACCGCCGTAGTGCTGTACCCGGTCATCAAATGAGTCAGCCAGACCGCCGCCCTCGGGCTCGTGGCCGCCCGGGCCCTGGAAACCAGCCTCATCTTCAGTCGGCGTCATCAGCGTGCTCTCGATCATCACCCTGCGAACCCACGTCGCCGGAACCGCCGGCGTGGACTCGACCTCACTCGTCACGACCGGCCACAGCCTGGTCGCCGTCTACAACTGGACGTTCCTGCTCTCGCAGAGCCTCATGCCCGTCGCCTGCGACCTGCTCCTGGGCTACGTGCTGTACCGGTCCGGCCTCGTGCCCCGCATCCTCCCGATCGTCGCATTCGTCGGCGCCCCGCTGCTCCTCGCCTCCGACATCGCGGTCTTCTTCGGCGCCTACGCCCAGGTGTCCCCGCTCGCCGCTCTAGCCGCGCTCCCGATCGCGGCGTTCGAGTTCTCGCTCGGGCTCTGGCTGGTCGTCAAGGGCTTCAAGCCGACGCCGCTGACCTCCATCGGCGCCCCGTCCGCCCCGACCCACGACGCCCGCCCGGTCGCCTGAGACCAATCGTTAGCGACCAGCAGTGGCCGGAAGAACAAGCGCTCCCGGCCCCGTCCTCTCCCCGGGGGCGGAAGGCTGGAGCGGCGGCCACCGGAACCAGTTGGCCGCCCAACCTCTCCACCGGCAAGCTGGCTTGCCAAGCCCCCAAGCACATCGAGAAAGGAAGACAATGATCGAGACGCAGCACCTCACCAAACGCTACGGCAACACGGTTGCCGTCGACGAAGTTTCATTCGCCGTGCAACCCGGCCGGGTGACCGGCTTCCTGGGTCCCAACGGGGCCGGCAAGTCGACCACGATGCGCATGATCCTCGGCCTGGACGCTCCGAGTTCTGGCTCAATCCTGGTCAACGGGCGGCCCTACCGCGAGCTGAGCGACCCGCTCAGATCCGTCGGAGCGTTGCTGGACGCAACAGCGATCGTGGGTGGCCGGAGCGCCGCCAACCACCTCAAGTGGCTGGCCGACAGCAACGGCATCGACCGTCGCCGGGTGGACGAAGTGCTCGACCTCGTCGGACTCAGCGACGTCGCGGGCAAACGGGTCGGCACCTTCTCGCTCGGCATGAACCAGCGGCTCGGCATCGCCGCTGCCCTGCTCGGCGACCCCGAGACGGTGATCCTCGACGAGCCGGTCAACGGCCTAGACCCGGACGGCATCCTGTGGATCCGCAACCTGATAGTCGTTGGCCGCCGAAGGCCGCACGGTGTTCCTCTCAAGCCATCTGATGAGCGAGATGGCTCAGACCGCCGATCACCTGATCGTCATCGGCCGGGGGCGCATCATCGCCGACACCAGCACCGACGAGTTCGTCAACCGAAACGCCGCCCCGAGCGTCCGGGTCCGGGCCGTCGAGCAGACCGACCTGGCCGAAGCCCTCACCCAGCGTGACGGTCTGGTCGAGTGCTGTCCCGACGGGGCCCTGCTCGTGACCGGCCTGGACTGCATGGCGATCGGCGGGATCGCTTGCGCCCACGACATCACCCTGTTCGAGCTAGCCCCACACGGGCCGTCGCTCGAGGACGCATTCTTCGACATGACCCGCAATGAAACCGACTACCACGCCAGCCAGCTGACCGGCGCAACCCAGGGAGCCTGACATGAGCACCACGACCTACCCCACTCCCTCCGCTCCCGCGGTGCGAGCCACCCCGATCAGCCGGGCCCTCACCGGGGAATGGACGAAGCTTCGCACCCTGCCGTCCACGTGGCGTACCGCCGTCATCACGCTGGCCTCGGCGATCGGGTTCGCCGCCGCTGTCGTCGCCTCCCAAGTCAGCCAGTGGAGCACCATGTCCGCCCAGCAGCATCAGATGTTCGATCCAACCAGCATCTCGCTGAGCGGGGTCTATATCGCCGCCGTACTGCTCGGGGCGCTCGCGGTGCGGTCGGTAACCGCGGAGTACTCGACGGGCATGATTCGCTCCACCTTCACCGCCATGCCCACCCGGCGACTCGTGCTCGTGGCCAAGGCCGCGACCGCCGGCGCGTTCGTGTTCCCGGTCGCCCTGCTGGGCAACGTCGCCGGCTTTGAGCTCGGCCAGCAGATCCTCGCCGGCAAGCACCTCCAAGTCACTCTCAGCCATCCTGGCGTCCCTCATGCAATCATGTTCGGTGCCGTGGCGGTCAGCCTGGTTGCGATCATCGGCGTCGGGCTTGGCGGCGTCATCCGACACACCGCAGGATCGACCACAGCACTGGCGTTGATGATTATCGGAAGCGTCACACTCGGCGAGCTCCTCCTGCCCGCCGGCTTGCGTCAGTACCTGCCCGGCAACGCCATCCAAGCGGCCGTGACGGTGCACCGCTCAGCCGGGCTGCTCACGCCAGGCGCGGCCATCGCGCTACTCGGCGCCTACGCCACCATCGCCCTGGCGGCGGCGCTGATTCGAGTTGCGCACAGCGATGCCTGACCAACCTGATCAAACGCCTCGAAGTACTAGTTGCAGTGGTCCCGGATGGACTCTTTGAGTTGATCCTCCCGGTGCCAACCGTCGAGCGAGGGGTGGCCGAGAGACCGCGCCGCCACCCCTCGTCCCACGGCAGGAGATCCAACGGCGACGCCGAAAGCGCAGTCGATGGAAAGCTCAGGGCCGATGCCCGCAGCCTCACCTGGCGATCCAGTGCCGCCGACAGGCGGCCATGACTACCCACTGACCTTCTCGGTCGACTATCCCGACCGCAGCCTCAACCGCCTCACCACGGCCTTTCGGATCCTCACGATCCTCCCGATCGCGATCCTCGCCGCAACGATCGAGGGCGGCAGCTACGCGTCGAAGGCGGGAGGCGCTGGCGTCCGCTACGCCGGCGGCGGCATCGCGATCCTCGTCATCCCGGTGGCGCTGATGCTGCTATTTCCGTAAGAAGTACCCCCGCTGGTGGTATGACTGGAACCTGCAGCTCACCCGCTTCAGCAACCGGATCTCCGTCTACTTCGCGCTGATGGACGACCGCTACCCCTCCACCGACGAGCAGCAGGCCGTCCACCTCGACTTCCCCTACCCCCACGCCGAGCACGACCTCACCCGCGGCCTACCGCTAATCAAGTGGCTGCTGGCGATCCCCCACTACATCGTCCTGATCTTCCTCACGATCGGGGCGCTCTTCGCTGCCATCTTCGCCTGGTTCGCGATCCTCTTCACCGG
Organism: Solirubrobacteraceae bacterium; assembly: GCA_050999585.1. Classification (GTDB taxonomy): domain Bacteria; phylum Actinomycetota; class Thermoleophilia; order Solirubrobacterales; family Solirubrobacteraceae; genus Palsa-465. The sequence goes on from JBPCPC010000121.1 coordinate 3,751, forward strand.
CCGCTACCCCCGTCCGCTCTTTGACTTCATCGAGGGTGTGATCCGCTGGCACAACCGCGTCGCCGCCTACGCGTTCCTGCTGATCACCGACCGTTACCCGCCCTTCAGCCTGCAGACCTGACGCCTCCGAGGTCGGCTTTGGCGACCGGACAGGAAACCCCTCGGTGCGCCCTCCCTTGCGCTCAAACGAGCATGAGTATCGGCGCGGGATTAGCAGCGCCACCGCGACCTTGCAACCGCTTCGGTGCTTGCCGTGGCGCCTCCCAGGAAGCAGTGCGACGTCGAAGCAGAAGTGCTGCGCCACGGGACCTTGTCCCGCTCGGGAACAAACTCAGCAGCGCGATAAAGCATCGGCACCGCGCTCCGGATCACCCAAAGCGCTGCGTCATCCCTCCTTCCCGCGGAACTCGAGAAACGCACCGGCCCGCGTGCTTGCAGCATTCTTGCTAACGATCGGTCGGAAGCGAGGGTCCGCGGCAAGGTGAGCTGGCCTGCCAGGGGACGGAGGCGACGGCACCGCGGGGCTCGGCGGACTGCTGCTCGACGATGGAGCGAGAAGCGGCGAGACGCCGATCCAAGCGCTTGGAGGCGCTCGCATTGGAACGGCAGCAGGTGCGTTCGTTGGCGCTCCGCTCGCTCCCGCTCCGACGTGAGGAAGGGAGAGTGCATGGGCGGTCTCTGCAGGCATTCCCGAGAAGAGACGTCCTCGGACGTGTCTCCCACCGGCGCGCGCCTGCGCCCCGACCTTCCTGCCCACAGTGCAGCCCGGACGGCCGGATCAAGCGCCGCACACCCTGCAAACCAAGACTCTCTCGCGCCCTTTGCTCCCAAAGATCGCGGCGGCGCTTGATGCATGGCCGGCCGGCGAGCAATGTCGCCCGCCCTCACCTCACTCACCGAACCTGCAGCGGGCCGCGGTCCCGAGCCTCTGTGTCAGATCCTGAGACCGTAGAGCTCCTTAAGGCTGCCGCCCGAGGGAAACTGTAGCCGCAGACCCGACGCCAGCGATTGGTTGGTTGCGAATTTCAGCGACCAGTGGTCGTAGCGGGTGATCTTGATCGTCACATCGGTCTGGGCGGTATCACCACACGTGTCCTTGTTGTGGGTTGCCTCATCACTGTAATGCTCGGTCAGCTCTGACCAAGCCGTAGGAATCGTTACGTTCCAGCGGGTTTCTTGGGAAGGGGTTGATGGCAACTGCCCCAGCGTGGCGCCCGTGAAGGACTTGCTGTCGGCGAACACGGTCCCGTTGCATGGTCCCTGGGGCTTGACGCCCAGAGCCGTTCCCACTGGGTCAGAGAGAAACGCGGCGACGGCTCCACCAACCTTGCCCCCCAGGCTACCGAAGTATTCGGTTACCGCGGACAGCCCCAGTCCGCTGGCGAACTCTCCCAGCAGGTAGCTGTAGTAGATGTCGACGAGCTTGATCGTCCACGCGTCTACAGCTTGCTGGTCCGCAGTGGGTATCTGCGAATCACTTGTGTTGGTTGCCGTATACACGATGGCGATTTGGTCGCTGTCGGACACCTCCAGCGGGCCGATCTCCCAGTTCGCCGACATGTGTTCGCGAGCATGGGGATACCCGTTGACGGCTGCGGCCGGCATGATCTCCTCAGCGTTCAGAACGGTCCCTGGCCAAATCGGGACCAGCGCGGACCCGTGACCTTGGTCGCGGCCATTGACAAGAACGCCGAACGTGATCAGGTCAACGTCTGTGGTTCGACTTCTGATGTTCTGCGCCGCGAGGCGTTCGAGTTGAAACGTGTAGAACGCCATCACTGAAGGCGTGACGTACTCATCTTCGCGTACGCGGCGTTGGCCTGCTGAACGGCCTGGCGCATGAGCCCGATCACTGAAGCGCGACCAAGATGGGGAGCAGTCCCCGACCAGCAGGCAGTCCTTGCAGGGCCTTGCCGATCACGGCCCCAAACGCCTGTGTCGAGTCTGACGCCTTCATCGCGTGCCCCGGCGTGGATGACGTTGTCAGCAGATCCCCGATAGCGACGGGGGCGTCGCCGGCGTCCACCCGGCAGTAGACCTTGCCCATCAAAGCAAGCGGACGTCGATCGGTCTCGGTGCTCCGGCGATCCAACACCACGGCGGGACCGTAGCCACCTGCACCCGAGACAACCCCCGCCACCCGGCGATCATAGGCCGAATCACTCACCCGCACGCCACCGCAATCGTCGAGAACCATGACCGTACCGGGATCAGCACCGTTGGTGTGGACGACGTCGAAGGCTTCAGCATAATCCGCGCCCGACAGCGATATATCGCCATCAACGACGAGGTTGCCTGTCGTGTGAAGGTTTCCCGTATGAGCGATATCCCCGGTCGTGAAAAGGCCGCCGGTGTGATGAAGGTCTCCAGAAACGTTGACGCTGCCCTGGAATTCGGCGGCGCCTTTGGCGCCCTGAGCAAATAACCCAACATTCTGGTCACTGCGGGCGTAAACGCCATAGTTGGTGTCACTAGCGCCTCCCACCCCCATCTGAGCGCCGTGCTCCCCCCACGCAACTCCGCTCGTGATGGAGTTGTACGCCTCGTCGGCATGCAGGTTATGCGTGTCCACCCCAGAGTGAACTTCGCCTCCGACCCGCTGTAAGCCGCTCTCGTCTGGTGCCATGAGATCTTAGATGTCCTCTCGTGTCAGGCGGTGTAGGCGGCTCGTGCTGTTGTCACGAGCCGCCGCACATTCGCGAAGGGCATCGCAGCCGCCGGATCGTCGGTGCCGTATCGGCGAGATGCGATGCTCCAATCGCGCATATCAACGTAGTCGCGCCATCTTTTCGAGTCAAGGCCGGTGGCCAATTGGGCTACCACGGCGGCGGAGCGCGGACAGCACACGATTCG
>JBPCPC010000155.1:0-32580 GCA_050999585.1 Solirubrobacteraceae bacterium
TTACGCTTGGTGGGGGAGCACCAGCGCGTGGCGGTTCGCCGGGGGGGTGAGGTTGGGTTCGGGTCGGGCTTGGCCCCAGTCCGGCGGCACGCGCTTGAACGTCAGCTCCAGGCCCTTGCCCTCGAACATCGGCAGCGCGCTGAGCACCAGCAGGGCCGCGGTGACGGCCAGCAGAACGCCGCGGCCGGCGACGCGCGGGATCCGCCCGGAGGCGACGCCGGCGGCCGTCCCCAGCAGCATCGCGACCGCGAGCGCCAGCACCGGACCCGCCTTGTAGGTCGTGCGCAGGAACTGCACCGCGGCCACGCGGTTGTAAATGAACGTCACCCCGCTGCGCAGCAGCGTGCCGTTGGGATAACCGACGCTCATCACCAGCAGCGCGACCAGGCCGCAGGCCAGCAGCAGCGGCGCGTAGCGCCGGCGCCGGGTCCACGCATAGCCGCCGAGCGCCAGCGCCGGCACGAGCAGCGACGAGAGCACGACCGCTGGGTTAAACAGCATCGTCGGCGAGTCGTTGAAGTAAGGCAGCAGCCGATCGCCAAAGCCGACGCCCAGGTACGACGGCCAGTAGCTCATCAGGCGCAACCCCTCGGTCAGGCTGGTTGTGCCCCAGATCGCCCCCACCTGTTCGGTGAACGCCAGGAAGTTCAGGCCGTACCGAGACTGCACCAGCAGCGGCGCCACCCACCAGACCGAGGCGGCGCCGGTGGCCAGGATCGTGCGCCAGCTGAACGAGACCGCGGCGCGCAGCGCGATCTCGCCGATCGCCACTGCGTAAAGCACGAGCAGGATCGGGCCGATCATCACCAGCGCGGTCACGGTGGCGTTGACCCCGCCGCCGGTGGAGGTCGTAAGCAGCGCGAACGCCGCCGGCCACCACCAGCCGCGCGGGTTGCGCAGGCCCCGGTGGGCGATCAGCATCAGCCACGGCAGCGCCGCGTAGGCGAGCAGAAAGATCGACGTCCGGTTGGCGAACACGACGACGTAGGGATTGACCATGTACGCCGCGCCGGCGACCAGATGGGTGACCCCGCGGCGGCGGCCCAACAGCTCGTCGCCGAGCCGGACCGCGCCCCAGGCGGCCAGCGCGAACAGCGCGCCCAGCCACAGCCGCTCGGTGACCCAGCCGGAGATCCCGAGCCCGTGGCCGGCCGCGAAGAACGGCCCCATCGGCCATAGGTAGCCGGAGTATTGGCCGCCCTGGACGTGGCCGAGCGATGCCGTCGGGCTCCACACCGAGATCAGATCGGACAGAAACCGCACCGGGTCGACGTGCAGGTTGACCTTGGTGTCGGCGGTGTCCAGGCCCGGCCGCTGCGCGAAGGCGAGCGCGAACGCGGCCAGCGCCAGCCCGAGCGGAATCGCCCGCGCCCGGGCCGCGCGTCCCCGGCCGACGGCCAGCGTCCGCCCCGAGCGCTCCTGGACGGCCGCTTCCACGCCGCGACCATACCGCAGCCTCTGTCCGGCGAGCCCCGGCCCAGATGCCGGTCCCTCCCCCAGTAAGCTTCCGGCTCGTGGGCACGGATGGCAGCGCGATCCCCCGGCTGGGACTGCCCCTGACGGCACCGCGGCCGCGGGTGCTGGCCGAGTGGCTCTCAACGCGCGACCCCGAGCGCTGGCCGGCCCCGCCCGCCGGCGCCGGGCGCCCGGTGATGCTGCTTCCCGGCTTCATGGCCGGGGACCAGAGCCTCACCCGGATGGCGGTATGGCTGCGCAGCGGCGGTTTCGTGCTTGCCCGCAGCGGAATCCGCTGGAACTCGGGTTGCAGGGAGCCGACCGCGAAGGCGGTCGAGCGGCGGCTGGAGCGGGCCGTGGAGCGCACCGGCAAGCGCGCGCTGGTCGTCGGTCAGAGCCGCGGCGGCAGCATCGGTCGCGCGCTGGCGGTGCTGCGCCCGGACCTGATCGAGTCGCTGGTGACGCTCGGTTCGCCGCTGCGCGACCAGCTGGCGGTGCGTCTCCGCGTGTGGCCCTCGATCATCACCGTCGGCGTACTGGGCACGCTCGGTGTGCCCGGGATGTTCTCCTTCAGTTGCATCGACGGCGACTGCTGCGCGCGTACGCGCGCCGCGGTGGCCGCCCCGTTCCCGGCCGACGTCGGGTTCGTCTCGATCTACTCGCCCAGCGACGAGGTCGTGCGCTGGGAGGCGTGCCTGGATCCGGCGGCGGTGCAGATCGAGGTCGACGTCAGCCACATCGGCATGGGCATGGCGCGCGCGGTCTGGGTCGAGGTCGCCGACGAGCTACGCCGCACCGTGGCCGCCGCCGTCTGAACCTGAGGACTACAGGGCCGACGCGGGTAGCTGGCGCAGGAACCAGCGGGCGTGGCGCAGCAGCCGTTCGATCGAGAACCGATCGGGCGCGGTCAGAATCAGGCGCGCATACTCGTCGGCGATCGCCGACAACGTCCGGGCCGTGAGCTCCGGATCGGGTGCCAGATTGCCGGGCGTGAGGCCGGGGCGGACCGCCTGCGCGAGGCTCTCCAGGACGGCGTTGCGGCCGCGCAGGATGCTGCGACGCAGCGTCTCGGGCGCGCCCTCGGGCGGCATCAGCACCAGCCGCCAGGTATCCGGGTGGCGCTCGACGGCGGTCAGATACGTGCGCAGGCTCTCAATCATCAGCTGCACCGGGTCGCCCTGGTTGAGCTCGGCGAGGGTTGACTCGGAGACCTGCGCCAGCGCGTGGGCCATCTCGCGGCTCACCAGCGCCTTGAGCAGCCCCGGCAGATCGCCGAAGTGCTCGTAGACGATCGGGCGCGAGATGCCGGCGCCGCGGGCGACCGAGCGGATCGACACCGCCGAGAAGCCGCCAGCGGCAACCAGGGCGGCGGTGACGTCGAGCAGCTGCTCGCGGCGCTGCTCGCCCGACATCCGCGGGGCGCTCTGGGTCGGCGGCTGCAGCACCACGTGCATGTTAGGCGCGAATCGGTTACGCTGATGTAAGTTACACAAGTGTAACGAAGTGCTGGAGGATCGAACCTGAGGAGGAGAGCCTTGCGACGTGCAGTCATGATCGTCACCGCGCTGATCGGAATCGGCGCCGCCACCGCGGCCTACGCCGCCACGCAGCCGTACACCGGCAGCGTGACGTTCGCGGCCAAGCATGTCGGGACCCGCAGCCGGCCGGTCCCGCTGAAGTTCACGCTCAGCGTGAAAACGACGGCGCCGAGCAGCACGCGCCCGCCGGTGCAACTGGACATCAAGCTGCGGGTCTACGGCATGAAGGTCGACGGCAAGGACTTCCCGACGTGCAGTGCGGCGAAGATCGCGGCCGCGCACAACGACACGATCTGCCCTCCCGGAGCCCGGCTGGCCACCGGCTACATCCATTCCGTGCTCGGCAGCGCCACCGACTTCTCCAAGGCGGGTGCGGCCTGTGACCCGGCGCTGGACGTGTGGAACAGTGGCCAGGGCAAGCAGACCTACTTCTTCGTCACCAACACCACGACCCACGCGTGCCTCGGCGGTGCCCTGAAGACTGGCTCGACGCCACCGTACCCGGGCACCTACAAGCAGCGGGGCAATTACTTCACGTCCGACGTGACCGTCCCCAAGTACATCGACTACCCGCTGGCGGGCCTGGTCGGCTCGCTGCAGTACGAGCATCTCGTCTTCACCAGTCAGACCCGCAAGGTGGGCGGCAAGACGTTGATCTCGCAGGCCTCGACCGGCTGCCGGAACGGCAAGCGTCCGTACTCGATCACCACCACCACCACCGGCGGATCGGTCGGAGCCCAGCACCAAGTGAGCACGATCTCCGGGTCGGCCGGCTGCTGAGCCTCAGGTCCGTCGGTGTATGACCCAGTCCTGTTGCGTGACCGACCGCGTCCGGTCCAGATCGTCGTCGGTGGCGTGGTGCCGGCGGCGATCGGGGCGCTGGCCGGCGTGATGGTCGGCGCCTCGGCCACCGGCTACTGGGTCGTCGCGGCGCTCGCCGGGGTGGGGGCGGTGATCGCCGGGTTTGAGCATCAGGATGGGTGGGGTGGCGCCGACCGCGGCTTCTTCGGAGGCATCTTCTACGGCATCGCCCTGCTGCTCGTCCATGCCCTGATCGGGAACCAGGCCAAGGTCTCGCTGGGCAGCTTCAAGCCGTTGCTGGTCGTGGTCACCGCGATCGTTGGGATGCTGCTGTCGGCCGCCGGGGGCCGGATCGTCCGGGCGCAGCGTGAGCGCGCCGCCGGGCCGGCGCAGCAGCCCTAGCAGCGTGCACGCCCCGGCCGGGGGTGGTAGAAGAGCCTGTGAGCGTCGGTGACCAGCGACATGTGTTCGCGATCGTGCTCGCCGGCGGCGAGGGCAAGCGGCTCGCGCCGCTGACGCTGGATCGGGCCAAGCCGGCGGTGCCGTTCGGCGGCAACTACCGGCTGATCGACTTCGCGCTCTCCAACCTGGTCAACGCCGGCTACCGGCGGATCGTGGTCCTGACCCAGTACAAGAGCCATTCGTTGGACCGTCACCTGTCGACGACCTGGCGGCTGTCCCCACTGCTGGGCAACTACGTCGCCCCGGTGCCGGCGCAGATGCGCCGCGGACCGCACTGGTTTCAGGGCTCGGCCGACGCGATCTACCAGAACCTCAACCTGCTGCATGACGAACGACCGGAGATCGTGTGCGTGTTCGGGGCCGACCACATCTACCGCATGGACCCCGGACAGATGGTGCGCCAGCACATCGCGTCGGGCGCCGGCGTGACCGTGGCTGCGCTGCGCGTACCGCTGGAACAGGCCGACCAGGTCGGCGTGATCGAGACCGGCGCCGACGGGCGAACGATCACGGCCTTCCACGAGAAGCCCACGCAGGCGGTGGGCCTGCCGGACGCGCCGCATCAGGTCTACGCCTCGATGGGCAACTACGTGTTTGATTGCAACACGTTGATCGACACCGTGCGTGCCGATGCGCAGGCGCACGAGTCCGCCCACGACATGGGCGGCAACATCATCCCGGCGCTGGCCGACTCCGGGATGGCCCAGGTGTATGACTTCACCGCCAACGAGGTGCCCGGGGCGACCGAGCGCGACCGCGGCTACTGGCGCGACGTCGGCACCCTGGACGCGTTCTACGAGGCGCACATGGATCTGATCTCGGTCCATCCGGTGTTCAATCTCTACAACATGGAGTGGCCGATCCTGACGCTGCCCGAGCCGCTGCCGCCGGCCAAGTTCGTATTCGCCGACGAGGGCCACACCGGCCACGCGCTGGACTCGATGGTCTGCCCGGGGGTGATCATCTCCGGTGCGGAGATCAACCGCTCGGTGCTCTCGCCCAGCGTGCGCGTGGACTCCTGGGGTTCGGTGGACGGTTCGGTGCTGTTCTCCGGAGTGCACGTCGGCCAGCGCGCGGTCGTGCGCAACGCGATCGTCGATAAGGACGTGGTGATCGAGCCGGGCGCGCAGGTCGGCGTCGACACCGACGCCGACCGAGAGCGGTTCACGATCTCGGCAGGAGGGATCGTGGTGATCCCCAAGGGCGCTCGCGTGACGGCCTAGGGAGTGCGGGTCGCGCTGCTCACCCGGGAGTATCCGCCGGAGGTCTACGGGGGCGCGGGCGTGCACGTCGAGTACCTGGCCCGCGAGCTGCGCCGGCGGGTGGCGCTGACCGTCCACTGCTGGGGTTCAGACCGAGACGATCCGTCGGTGCGCGCCCACCGGCCCTGGGCTGCGCTGACCGGTGACGCCCCCGAGCGCGCGGCGCTGCAGGCGATCTCGGTCGACCTGGAGATGACCGCCGACGTCCGGGGCAGCGAGTTGGTTCACAGCCATACCTGGTACGCGCAGCTCGCCGGCCACCTGGCCAAGCTGACCTACGCGATTCCGCACGTCACCACCGTGCACTCGCTGGAGCCGAGGCGGCCGTGGAAGGCCGAGCAGCTGGGGGGCGGCTATGCCCTGTCGAGCTTCTGCGAGCGCACGGCGCTGGAGGCGGCCGACGTCGTGATCGCCGTCTCGGAGGGGTCCAAGCGCGACATCCTGGCCTGCTACCCGGCGATCGAGGACGCGCGCGTGCAGGTTGTCTACAACGGGATCGACACCGCCGAGTACGCGCCCGATCCCGGCACCGACGTCCTGCAGCGCTTCGGCATCGACGCGGATCGGCCGGCGGTCGTGTTCGTCGGGCGGATCACGCGCCAGAAAGGGGTGCCGTACCTGCTGGCGGCCGCGCTGCAGTTCGATCCCGCGGTGCAGCTGGTGCTGTGCGCCGGCGCGCCCGACACGCCGGCGATCGGCGCCGAGGTGGCGGCCGGGGTGGACTGCCTGCGGGCCGCGCGCGACGGCGTCTTCTGGATCGACGAGATGCTGCCCAAGCACGATGTGATTCAGCTGCTCAGCCACGCCACGGTGTTCGCCTGCCCGTCGATCTATGAGCCGCTGGGGATCGTCAACCTCGAGGCGATGGCGTGCGAGACCGCCGTCGTGGCCTCGGCGACCGGCGGGATCGTGGAGGTGGTCGATGACGAGCGGACCGGGCTGCTGGTGGCGTTGCGCCAAGCGCCGGGGTCGATCGATCCGATCGATCCCGAGGGGTTCGCCGCCGCGTTCGCCGCCGCCGTGAACCGCGTCGTGTCCGATCCGGCGCTGGCGGCAGCGATGGGGCGGGCCGGCCGCCGGCGGGCCGTCGAGCGGTTTGCCTGGGACGCGATCGCCCAGCAGACGGTCGCGGTCTATGAGCGCGCGCTCGCCGGTTAGGCGACGCGCCGGGTGCTCGCTCGCTCGCTGGCCACCGACACTGCGTCCGATGGCCGCGGCGCTCGCGCCGCTGAGACGAGATCCAAATCCAAAAAACTCAGGCCGCGCCCGCCCGGGCGGCCCGGGCGAGCTTGACGCGCGAGTTCTTGTCCAACGCGACCTTGCGCAAGCGGACCGCGTGCGGGGTCACCTCGACGCACTCGTCAGCGCGCAGGAACTCCAGCGCCTGGTCGAGCGACAGCTCACGTTTGGGGACCAGCCGAACCAGTTCGTCGGCGGTGGACATGCGCATGTTGGTCAGGTGCTTCTCCTTGACGGCGTTGACGTCGAGGTCCTCCTGGCGGGAGTTCTCGCCGACGACCATCCCCTCGTAGACCTCGTCGCCGGGCTCGACGAACAGCGTCCCGCGCTCCTGCAGGTTGAACAGCGCGAACGCCGCCACGGCGCCGCGGCGATCGGCCACCAGCGAGCCGGTCGGACGGGTGCGCAGATCGCCGTGCCACGGCTCCCAGCGGTCGAACACGTGATGCACCAGCCCGGTTCCGCGGGTCTCGGTCAGGAACTCGGTTCGGAAGCCGATCATCCCGCGCGCCGGGACGAGGTACTCCATCCGCACCCAGCCGGTGCCGTGGTTGACCATCTGCTCCATGCGGCCCTTGCGCAGCGCCAGCAGCTGGGTGATCACGCCGACGTACTCCTCGGGCGCGTCGACGCTCATCCGCTCGACCGGCTCGTGGCGCCGGCCGTCGATCTCGCGGGTGACCACCTGCGGCTTGCCGACGGTGAGCTCGAAGCCCTCGCGGCGCATCAGCTCGACCAGGATCGCCAGCGCCAGTTCTCCGCGGCCCTGAACCTCCCACACCTCGGGGCGGACGGTCTCAGCGATCCGCAGCGAGACGTTGCCGACCATCTCGCGCTCCAGCCGGGCCCGGACCTGGCTGGCGGTCAACAGCGTGCCGTCCTGGCCGGCCAGGGGCGACGTGTTGATCCCGATCGTGACCGACAGCGACGGCTCGTCGACGGAGATCACCGGCAGCGGTCGCGGGTCGGCGGCGTCGGTGAGGGTGTCGCCGATCGTGATCTCGGGGATCCCCGCGACCGAAATGATTTCGCCCGCGCGGGCCTCGTCGGCGTCGACGCGGTCCAGGGACTCGGTGACGTACAGCTCGGTCACCCGGACCCGCTCGAGCGTACCGTCGTGGCGTGACCAGGCGACCGTCTCGCCGCGGCGGATCGTGCCCTGACGCACTCGGCAGATGGCCAGACGGCCGACGTAGGGCGAGGCGTCGAGGTTGGTGACATGGGCCTGGAGCGGCTGGTCGGGCTCGTACTCGGGCGCCGGAACGTGCTCGACCAGCAGGTCCAGGAGCGGCTTCAGCGTCTCGCCGGGCGTGGCGGCGTCCAGCGACGCCTGACCGGCTCTGGCGTTGGTGTAGACGATCGGGAAGTCGATCTGGGACTCGTCGGCATCCAGATCGAGGAACAGCTCATAGACCTCGTCGACGACCTCGTCGATGCGGGCGTCGGGGCGGTCGATCTTGTTGACGACGAGGATCACCGGTAGCCGCGCCTCGAGCGCCTTGCGCAGCACGAACCGCGTCTGCGGGAGCGGGCCCTCTGAGGCGTCGACGAGCAGCAGCACGCCGTCGACCATCGTCAGTCCGCGCTCGACTTCTCCTCCGAAGTCGGCGTGGCCGGGGGTGTCGACGATGTTGAGCTTGATCTCGCCGTAGCGCACCGCGGTGTTCTTGGCGAGGATCGTGATCCCCTTCTCGCGCTCCAGGTCCATCGAGTCCATCACGCGCTCGTTGACCGACTGGTTGTCCCGGAACGCACCGGACTGCCACAGCAGCGCGTCGACCAGCGTCGTCTTGCCGTGATCGACGTGGGCGATGATTGCGAGGTTGCGGATATCGGTGCGGAGTGCCATGGGGCGACGGCTGAGGTTAGAAGGCTCGAGCGTTCACATCTGATTGCCGCTTCGTGGACGGCGCTGCGAGCCGCCGTCCGAGCCGGCTCCGAGGGCCACGGGATCGCGGCGCGGAGCGGCTGAGCGGGATCGGATAAAATTGACGCCCGCAGCTTCCAGGCCGATGCGCGATGAGGGATGGAGAGCCATGAAGATCGGGCACCTGCGGTTGACGATCGCGATCATGGCCACCGTCATGGCCAGTGCCACGGGGCTCGCCTCAGCGGCTTCGGCGGCGCTCCCGCCGATCAAGCACGTGTTCATCATCGTGCTCGAGAACGAGTCCGAATCGGCCAGCTTCGGCGCCTCGTCGCCCGCGCCGTTCCTGTCGCAGACGCTGCGCAGCGAGGGCGCGTTCCTGCCCAATTACTTCGGGATCGGGCACTCCAGCCTGGACAACTACATTGCGATGATCGGCGGCCAGCCGCCGAATCCGATCACTCAGGCGGACTGCACCGGGATCTCCACCGCGGTGACTCCCGACAGCTTCGCGAGCTTCGGCGCCTCCAAGGGCAACGGATGCCAGTACCCGGCCGACGTTCCCACGATCGCTTCGCAGCTGACCGCCGGTCACCTCACCTGGCGGGGCTACATGGACAGCATGGGTTCAGACCCGACCCGTGAGGCGTCGACGTGCGCTCATCCGGCGCTCGGGGCGCCCGACCCGAGCGTGGTTCAGACGGCCACCGATCAGTACGCCACGCGTCACGACCCGTTCGTGTACTACCAGTCGATCACCAGCGACCGGGCCAGTTGCGATAGCCACGTCGTCAACCTGAACGCGCTTGGGCACGATCTTTCGAGTGTCGCGGCGACGCCCAACTACACCTTCATCACGCCCGGCCTGTGCAATGACGGGCACGACACCAATTGCCCGAACATGCAGCCGGGCGGGCTCACCCAGGTCAACACGTTCCTGCAGCACTGGGTGCCACAGATCACCAACTCCCCGGCGTTCAAGCGCGACGGGTTGCTGCTGGTCACGTTCGATGAGGGGGTCTCGGACGACAGCGCGTGCTGCGGCGAGATCGCGGGCCCGGCGGCGGAGAACCCCGGCGGGGGTGGACCGGGTGGCGGCAAGGTCGGTGCGGTGCTGCTGTCGCCGTTCATCAAGCCCGGGACGGTGTCAGAGACGGCGTACAACCACTACTCGATGCTCGGCTCGGTCGAGGACCTGTTCGGGTTGTCGCATCTCGGCTACGCCCAGTTGCCCGGCGAGACCGACTTCGGTTCTGACATCTACACCAACGCGCCGAAAGCCCATCCCACGCCGGTGAGCCGCCTGAAGTCTCCGGCGCTCGCCTCTTCGACGTCACCGTTGGCCAAGGTGAAGCTGCGCTTCAGCGCCACCACGTCGGGCGGCAGCTCGGTCGGTTCGTTTGACGTCCAGGCGCTCGATCTCAGTGTCAAGCACCGCAGCGTCCGCACCCTGGCGGCGGCCACCACGCGGACGTCACTGACGTTCGCCGGCAGGCCGGGCCACACCTATGAGTTCCGCGTAGCGGCCGTCGACTCCAGCGGGGAGACGGGCGCGTTCGCCACCAGCAAGACGGTGATCCCGAGCGGTGTCAGGCCCGCCGACGGTCACTATGACCGCCAGTGGAAGACGGTCAAGCGACGCGGCGCCTGGCTGGGCGAGGCGATCCAGAGCTCGACCCCGGGCGCGCGCTTCACGTTGCGCTACGTCGGCGCAACTCTGACGTTGATCGGAGAGACGACGCCGGCCGGGGGCAGCCTGGCGGTCACGCTTGACGGCCACAGCCGGACGCTGAAGTTGCACTCGGCCAAGGTCAGGCGGCGGCTCGCGCTCGGCACGTTCAGGAGCGGGGCTGAAACCCACCATCTGAAACTGACCGTCCTCAGCGGCACGGTGGCGCTCGAGGGCTACGGGATCGCCGCGCGCACCGGCTGAGGCCGGCGCCCCCCGCCCAGCCATCTGGGGTGGGCGGGGGCCGATTTGCGCCACTTAATCCGCAGCGGACCCTTCGAGCTTGCGCATCTCGGCCGCCAGCCAGGCGTCGTGGTCAAGCTCGGCTCGCTTGGCCCGGCGCGGATCCCAGAAGCCGGCCATCAGCAGGATCAGCGGGATGAACACGACCTCGCCGCCGACGCCGACGAAGAAGAACGTCCGCCACTGCTTGGGTGAGTCCACGGCGGCCTTCTGCACCCCCGGCCCGACCGTGCTCAGCGTCTTCAGCGCCGCCGACAGGGCGGGCGTCGGGTTGCTGATCGCGGCGAAGTTGGCGGCGCCGAGCTTCTGCGGAGCGGTGACCGACAGGAACGTCAGATCGCTGGTCGTCTGGGGCTTGATCAGCTCCGCGAACGCCGGCGCCCCGAGCGCCGCCTTGATCTGGACCAGCTGGGCCGGAGTGGGCTTCGCCCCCGCGGCCTGGGCCTTGGCCAACGCGGCGGCGACTGCCGGGTGGGACTTCAACGCGGCCAGCAGCGCCGCGTCACGGGTGGAGACCGCCTGCAGCTGCGCGATCGTGGCCGGGTTGGCCGCCGCGGCGGTGGCCACCTTGCCGATCGTCAAGGCGCCCACCGGCGTGGGGCTGGAGAGCACCGCCTTGACCAACGGTCCCTGCTCGACCAGGGTCGTCGCGGTGGTCACGACCTTGGGGACGAAGAACACGCTGACCGCGATCACGACCCGGATCATCAGCCCCCACACGGCCAGGCCGGTGGCGATCAGCGCCGGGTTGCGCCGCTCGACCGTCTCGGTGAAGCTCGCCATCCATGGTGCGAACGCCAGCGCCAGTGACACCGCGATGCAGGACAGCAGGATCACGAAGGTGTTGTAGGAGGTCTGCGGGTGGGTCGCCTTGAGCGCAAAGATCGTCGTGAACACGACGCTGGCCACAGCGCCGATCACCATGAACGGCTTGCGCACCCGCAGCCGGTCAGAGATCACACCGACGACCAGCAGTCCCCCGGCGTCAAACGCCCAGAAGTAGTTGCCCAGCGCGTTGGCCTTGGACTGGCTGTAGCCGAACACGGTTTCGAAGAACACGGGGAAGAAGCCGACGGCAACGTAGTAAATGATCAGGAACACGCTGATCGCGAACGACGACAGCAGGATGTCGGCGCGCAGCATCTGCCGGAAGGGATGCCGGAGGGTCTCCTCGATGTCCAGTCCGGCCGCGCGCGCCTCGATCAGCTCACGGTCCTTGCGCGAGACCATCAGCTGGTCGCGTAGTCGCGGCGAGAGCTCGCGCAGGCCGATCAGGGCAACCGCGAACACGATCAACCCGATGATCCCGCTGGTCCGGTACTGGTCCTGCCAGCTGGTGGTGCCCGAGCCCGACACGAACGCCGCGACGACGAGTGACCCGAGCACCGGCCCCAGCGTCCAGAAGCCCATCGCGGACGCGCGTCCCAGCTGCGGCGAGAAGTCGCGCACGAGCGCCGGGGTGGCGACGAGGATGATCCCCTCGACGAAACCGATCGCGATGTAGATGATCGCGAAGGCGAGCTTGGTGTGGGCGTTGGGCAGTCCGACCAGGCACAGCAGGCCGACGAGTCCCAGTCCCGCGGTGACGATGTTCGCCCGGCCGTAGCGATCGGCCAGCCCGGCAATCACGGACGCTGCCGCGCCCAGCAGGTAACCGACCACGCTGATGTTCACGTAGTAGGTGAACGACATGTGCAGGTTGCGCAGAATGCTGGTGGCCACGCCGCCGCTGAGGTACAGCTGGTAGTACAGAACGATCGTGGTGGCGACGACGATGCCGAGGCTCAGGTACCGGCTGGGGTTGGACGGATACCGGTTCAGGGACCGGTTCCACAGCCGCTCCAACGGGTTGGGGGCCGGCGCGGGCACGGGTGCCGTCGTCATCTCTGCCTCTCCTCTGGTCGGGCCGGCGCCGCCCCTGGTGCGCGGTCCCCGGCACGTTTAACGCTCTCCGCCCGGGATGCTACAGATCCTGGAAGTGTCGCGTTGACGCCCGCGAGCGATGGGTCAGCGATATCCTCGGCGCATGAGCATCGGGGCGTCGGTAAGCGTGGCCGATCCCGCCACCCCCGGGACCGCGTTCCGCGCCGCCCGCCGCCGCTACCTGGCGGGGGAGCGGATCGACATGCAGGCGCTGGCCCAGGAGCTGGGCGTGTCACGCGCGACGTTGTACCGGTGGACGGGACCTCGCGAACAGCTGATCAGCGACGTCGTGTTCTCGCTCTCAGACGCTGTGTTTGAGCAGGCCAAGCGTGGCACCGTGCACCTCTCCGGGGCCGAGCGGCTGCTGGCGGTGTTCCGTCGCCACGTGGAGGCGCTGGTCGCGGCCCCGGCCCTGCATGCGTTCCTGCGGCAGGAGACCCACACCGCGCTGCGGATCCTCACCGCCCGGGGAGGCTCGGTGCAGCCGCGGACGGTGGCCCGGCTGGCCGAGCTCTACGGCGAGGAGCAGCGTGCCGGGCGCTTTGATCCCCGCGCCGATCCCGCCACACTCGCCTACGCGGTTGTCCGCGTCACCGAGGGATTCATCTACAACGACGCGATCGCGGCGGTCGAGCCCGCCATCGAGGAGGCGGCGGCGATCGTCTCGCTGCTGCTGACCGAGTAACTCGCGGCGGGTTCGCCGCACGGCCTCGTCGCCGGGCGACTCGACCCTCAGTGGTCGCCTGGTCGCGGCACCTCGGCGGCCTGTCCGTTGGGCTCGAACGACCCGAGGCCGTCGCCGCCCGGCTCCACCTCCAGCTCCCGCTCCCGCTCCGGGTCACGCTGCGGGGCGGACGCCGGCGCGGGACCGAGCTGCAGGTCGGATGCGGCCTCGCCCACGGCGGCCGGGGCCGCTGAGGCGGCGTCCGTCTCGCCGGCACCGGCGGCGGCGGCGCCCGTGCCCAGCGCGTCGAGCATCGGTCGCATCAGGTCAATCGGCATCGGGAACACGATCGTCGAGTTCTGCTGACCGCCGATCTCCCGCAGCGTCTGCAGATAGCGCAGCTGCAGGGTCACCGGTTTGGTGCTCATCACGTCGGCGGCCTGGGCGAGCTTGGCCGCTGACTGAAACTCTCCCTCGGCGTTGATGATCTTGGCGCGCCGTTCGCGCTCGGCCTCGGCCTGGCGGGCGATCGCGTGCTGCATCCGTTCGGGGATCTCGACGTCTTTGATCTCGACCATCGTGACCTTGATGCCCCACGGCTCGGTCTGGGTGTCGATCACCTTGGCCAATGACTCGTTGAGCTGCTCGCGCTCGGAGAGCAGCGTGTCCAGGTCGGCCACGCCGAGCACCGAGCGCAGCGTCGTCTGGGCGATCTGGAGCGTCGCGGACTGGAAGTTCTCGACCTCGATCACCGCCTTGCTCGGGTCGATGACGCGGTAGTAGGCGACCGCGGTGACGCGCGCGGGAACGTTGTCACGGGTGATGATCTCCTGCGGCGGTACCGTCAGCGTGACCGTCCGCAGGCTGATGCGGACCATGCGGTCAAGCGAAGGGATCAGCAGCTGCAGGCCCGGGCCGCGCTGCGCCATCAGCCGTCCGAGGCGGAACACCACCCCGGGGGGGGAGGCGCGCAGCAACCGCACAGAGCCGGCCAGCATCGTCGGGCCGACCCCCAGCAGCACGCATACGACGATCACGATTGCGGTCAGCATGGACATACCTGCGCTGGACGCGTGACTCCAGGCAGCCGGATGACTCGGGCGCGGCCCGTTCCGGCGAAGCTGGATGCCGAGCCGGCCGCAACCCCGAGCAGACGCCGCGATGCTGTTACCGAATTCACTAAGCGGGGCACTATCGCATCAGCTCCCATGTCTCGGCCGGGCGGACCGCCAACGTGAGACCGCTCAGCCGCTCGACCACGACGCGGTCGCCCGGGTGCAGTCCGTCGCGGCCATTGCGGCCGTTGCGGCCGTCGGGCGTGTCGTTGAGTTCGTCGAGTTCGTCGAGTTCGTCGGGTTCGTCCAACACGGCCGAGCGGCAGGCCTGCCACACCGCGCCGTGCAGCGACACGCTGCCCTCGGCTTCGGTCCAGCTGCGCACGACGCCGATCTGGCCCACCAGTCCCTCGGCGCCGGTCCGCACGCGGCGGCCGCGAACTGCCGTGCCCTGACGCACGGAGAGCAGTATCCCGGTGCCCCCGACTCCGGCCAGCGCCGCTCCGCCGAGCAATCCCAGCGCCAGCCCCGCGCCCAGTCCGCTGATCGCGAGGACCGCGCCCAGCGCCATCGCCAGGACCCCGAGACCGCCGGCGATTCCGTGGGCCGGGTAGTGGGCCTCGGCGGTCGCCACCAGCGCGCCGACCATCAGCAACACCATTCCGAGCACCGTCATGGCGTTAATCGTACGCCCGCTTGCGAGGAAGACCAATAACTTTGCCCGGATGCCTGCTTCCAGCTCGATCGATCGCTCGCTGCGCAACGTCGCGCTGCTGGTCGCGGCGTGCTTCTTCATGGAGAACTTGGACGGCACGATCGTAACCACCGCGGCGCCACGGATCGGACGCGCGCTCGGCGTGCCGGCCACCTCGGTGAGCCTGGTGATCGCCGCCTACCTGGTCACGCTCGCGGTGCTGATCCCGCTCAGCGGCTGGCTCGCGGCGCGCCTGGGAGCGCGTCCGGTGTTCCTAGCGGCGATCGCGATCTTCACCGGCGCCTCGCTGGCGTGCGCACTCAGCACGAGCCTGACCGAGCTGGTCGCTTTCCGGGTGCTGCAGGGCGCCGGCGGGGCGATGATGGTCCCCGTCGGCCGGCTCGTCGTGCTCGCCCGCACCGCCAAGGCCGACGTGCTGCGGATCATCTCGCTGCTGGTGTGGCCGGCGCTGATCGCGCCGGTGGTGGCGCCGCTGGCGGGTGGTCTGCTCACGACCTACGCCAGCTGGCGCTGGCTGTTCGCCGTCAATGTGCCGCTGGGCGTGATCGCCTGGGGGTTCGCCTGGAGGCTGATTTTTTCTGGGTCTCGGGCGCCAGTGGCGCCGCTCGACGTCCCGGGCGTGCTGCTCACCTGCGCCGGCCTGGCGGCCGCCACCTACCTGGCGCAGCTGTGCGCCCAGCCGGTCGTCGACTGGCCGCTGGCGATCGGCCTCGCCGTGGCCGCGGGGGCGCTGCTGTCCGCCGCGGTCGGGCACCTGCGCCGCGCGCCTGCGCCGCTGATTAATCTGCGCACGCTCCGGGTGACCACGTTTCGGGCCGCGATCGGCAGCGGGTCGCTGTTCTGGATGTCCCTGTCGGCGGTCCCGTTCGTGCTCACCTTGATGTTTCAGGAGGTGTTTCACTGGAGTCCCGTGAAGTCGGGGGCGCTGGTGCTGTTCGTGTTCGTCGGGAACATCGCGATCAAGCCGGCCACGACGCCGCTGCTGCGCCGGTTCGGGTTTCGCCCGGTGCTCGTCGGCGCGACCGCCGGCGCCGCCGCCACGCTGGTCGTGATCGGCCTGTTCACGGCCGCCACGCCGCTGGTCGTGATCGCCGGGGTGGTGATGCTGAGCGGCGTCGGGCGGTCGGTGGGGATGACCGGATACACGACGATCGCCTTCAGCGACACGCCACCGGAGCAGTTGCGCGACGCGAACACGCTGCAGGCGACCGCGCAGCAGCTGTCGATCGGCTTGGGCGTGCCGCTGGGGGCGATCGCGATCCGCGCCGGCGCGCCGCTGGCCGGCCTGTTCGCCGCGCACCCCGGTCCGGGCGCGGCCTACACCGGGGCGTTCGCGCTGATCGCCGCGGTCGTGCTGGTCGCCACCGTCGCGGCCCTGCGGCTGCATTCGGATGCCGGTAGCGCGGTGTCACGCCGCGCCCCGCAGGAGGGTGCCGAGCCCGCGTGACCGGCGTTTGATTCTTCACCGCAAAGCCGGCGTGGGGTGATAGTTATTGACCGACAGCGTCGGCGGATGTGTAAATCAGGAGCCGACGCGCCATGATCTGGCGATTACGGCCCCGACCCGAGGTAGGCCCGATGACCAACGAAGAGATCCACCAGCTCGCCCAGCGCTTGCGCATCGACTCGATCCGGGCGGCCGACGCCGCTCAGTCAGGGCACCCCACCTCGTCGATGTCAGCCGCCGACCTGATGGCCGTGCTGATGGCGCGCCACCTGCGCTATGACTACGACGCTCCGGAGAATCCCAACAACGATCACCTGATCTTCTCCAAGGGCCACGCCTCGCCGCTGGTCTACGCGATGTTCGCCGCCGCCGGCGCGATCACCGATGAGGAGCTGCTGACCTTCCGCAAGTTCGGGTCGCGCCTGCAGGGCCATCCGACGCCCGAGCTGCCCTGGGTCGACGTCGCCACCGGCTCACTTGGGCAGGGCATGCCGATCGCCGCCGGGGTCGCCCTGTGCGCCCGCGACCTTGACCGTCTCGACTACCGCGTGTGGACGCTCTGCGGCGATTCCGAGATGGCGGAGGGATCGATCTGGGAGGCTGTCGATCACGCCGGCAAGGAGGGGCTGGACAAGCTCGTGGTGATCGTCGACGTCAACCGGCTCGGGCAGCGCGGGGAGACGATGCACGGGTGGAACCTGAGCTCCTATGCCGACCGGGCGCGCGCCAGCAACTGGAACGCGATCGAGATCGATGGACACGACATCGCCGAGATCGACCGCGCGTTTGAGCAGGCCGAGGCGACCGCGGGGCGCCCGACGATGATCGTGGCCCGCACGATCAAGGGCTACGGCGCCTCGGAGACCGCCGATAAGGAGGGCAAGCACGGCCAGCCGCTCAAGGATCCGCAGAAGGCGATCGAGGAGCTGGGCAACGTCGGTCCGGTGCACGTCGACGTAGCCAAGCCCGAGAGCGCGGGCCAGCCGCACCGCTTCGACGGCGATCCGTCGGTGCCGCTGCCGGGCTATGAGGTCGGCGGCGACGCGGTGCCGACCCGCAAAGCCTTCGGCGAGGGCCTGGCCGCGGTCATGCAGCGCCGCGGCGATGTCGTCGCGCTCGACGGCGAGGTCGGCAACTCGACCCACCTCGAGGAGGTGCTCAAGCACACTCCGGAGCGCTACTTCGAGGTCTACATCGCCGAGCAGATGCTGATCTCTGAGGCGGTGGGCTTCCAGGTCCGCGGCTGGACGCCGTTCGCGTCGACGTTCGCGGCCTTCCTGTCGCGGGCCTATGACTTCATCCGCATGGCGGTGATCTCCGAGGCCAAGCTGTGCATCAACGGCTCCCACGCCGGGGTCTCGATCGGCGAGGACGGTCCGTCGCAGATGGCGCTCGAGGATCTGGCGGAGTTCCGCGCCCTGCACGGATCCGTCGTCCTGTATCCCTCAGACCCCAACCAGACCGTCAAGCTGGTGGAGGCGATGGCCGACCATCAGGGGATCTCGTATCTGCGGTCCTCGCGCTCGGCGATGCCGACGATCTACGGTCCCGACGAGCCGTTCACGATCGGGGGGTCCAGGGTGGTCCGCGAAACCGACGATGACCAGGTGACGCTGATCGGTGCCGGGGTGACGCTGCAGGAGGCGATCAAGGCTGCCGACACACTCGCCGCCGACGGCATCAGCGCACGCGTGATCGACGCCTATTCGGTCAAGCCGATCGATCACGACACGCTCGCCGCCGCTTCCCGCGCAACCGGGGGACGGCTGGTGGTGGCCGAGGATCACTGGCCCGAGGGCGGGCTCGGTGACGCCGTGCTGAGCACGTTCGCCGACAGCGACGAGCGCCCGCGCGTGGTCAAGCTCGGGGTCACGCACGTGCCCGGCTCGGGCAAGGGTGCCGAGCTGCTGCATGACTGCAAGATCGACGCCGACGCGATCGTGGCCGCCGCCAAGCGGCTGGCCGAGCTCGGTCCGCAGATCGGCAGCGCCGCCACGGCCTCCGCCGGGGGCTAGCTGGCTGGCTGGTTGGCCGGCTGGTTGGCCGGTGCCGATCGGGCGCGGTCCGCGGTTGCGGTCGCTGCCGTAGTCGGTGTCGCGCGTCGAGAGCCCATTGTCCGCGGTGGTTTTCGGCCATCGGTGGCGTCGGGGGCGTGTGCGTGGCCGATTACCCTCAGGGGGTGGCGGAATCGGCCACGGGGCCGTGGACGGTCGTCTCGTGGCCGATAACCACCAGCCTGGCTCGGCATCCGCCGCGTCAGGCTTGCCGCGCTTCCCGCGGCTTCGGCGCCCCGGGGCCGAGTGGCCGGCCCCCCGAGTCAGCGGTGGACCACGACCTTGCCGGTCATCATCCCCGCGGCGGAGAAGTCTTCGATGCTCTCGGTCATCGTCGTGCGGATGCGCTGCTCGTCGACCAGCTCAGCGACACGTGACAGCAGGTGCTTGTGCTGTGAGATGTCGTCGGTCTCGAACATCGGCCGGGTGAACATCAGCTCCCAGTGCCAGGCGATGCTCTTGGCCTTGAGCGGGAGCAGCTCGAGCCCCGGAGGCTCGTCGATCGCGACGATCTCGCCGAACGGGCGCAGGAGCTCGGCGTAGGCCTCGATATTGCCGGCGGAATGCGGGCTGAACACGTAGTCGACCTCCTCGACGCCGTGGGCCCTGACTGAGTCCACGAGGTCGCGATGGTCGACAACCTGATCGGCGCCGAGCGCGCACACCCAGTCGCGTGACTCCGGTCGCGAGGCGGTCGCCAGCACCCGCAGCCGCGTGAGCTGCTTGGCGAGCTGGATCATCACCGAGCCCACGCCCCCGGCTCCGCCGACGATCAGGAGCGTGCCCTCCGAGCTGGCGGTCAGCCGCAGGCGCTCGAACAGCGCCTCCCAGGCGGTGATCGTGGTCAGCGGCAGTGCGGCGGCCTCGGCGAAGCTGAGCGACCCCGGCCGGCAGGCGACGATCCGCTCGTCGACGGCCTGTAGCTCGGCGTTGGAGCCCTGGCGGTTGACATCGCCGGCGTACCAGACCTCGTCGCCCGCCTGCAGCGTCTCGACCCCGGCACCAGTGGCCTCGACGATCCCGGCGGCGTCATAGCCGAGCACGGTCGGCGCATCGTCGTGCTCCAGGGCGGCGCGACGCTTGACGTCGACCGGGTTGACCGACACCGCCTGGACGCGTACGAGCACGTCACGCGGGCGCAGCGTGGGGACGGCGAGCTCCAGGTCGACCAGGCTGCGGGCGTCCTCGATCGGCAGCCCGTCGTAGGACCCAATGGCTGCCATCGAGTTGGGCATCGCTTCTCCTTTCGCCTCGGCGCGGACGCTACCGCACCCCCGCCGGCGAGGGCCGGCGGGCCTACGGGCCTACGGGCCGGCGGCCGGCGGCCGGCAGGACTGTGGGCCACGATCGCCCTCAGCTCAGGCGCGCGGTGCTTCGGTGCGGCTCAGCCGCGCGGGCTTGGCTGCGGGGTACAGGCCGGCGAGAGCGCTGAATACGAATCCGGTGGACGGTGCCGCGACCAGCGCCGCCCAGCTCGCGCCTTCGGGCCGTCGCCGCCACCCCCCTTCCGGTACTCGCCTGTCCCGAACATTCGGTACTGTCGACCGGCCCGAAGCTCGGTGGTCGCGGTTCTGCGCGTGGCGGGAACCGGCAGCGAGAGACCCGTGGCGCGCCGCTAGCGGAAGTCACGACGAGTCTTTTCCGGAGCTCTGACATCGTCCTGTCTTCGTGAGGGCGTCGCGCAACGTGCCGTCGTTGCCCGAACGTGATAATCCAGGCATCCGATGCAAACGCCCCGCAACCGGGGGTGTGTCATCTGGGGTGCGCTATACGGTCGCTCACTTGACACACCCTGGCGTAGCGGGGTGCCGTACGGCGCGCTCGGTCCTGAGCGAGCCCGATCCGGTCGCTCGCCTGCGCCTTGTCCACGCCAGGACGAAGGCCCGCAAAGCTGCCCGCGATGCCGAGCAGCGGGAGCAGCTGCTGCACACGCTGTCGGGCGTCTCGCCCCGACTCGAGCGCTTTGCCGTCCAGCTTGAGCGCAGCCCGCGACGCTTCGCCCTCAACGTCTCAAACGTCCCGGGTCCGCGAGAGTCGGTCGCGGTGATGTCGGCGCCCGTTCGCGGGCTGCACTCGGTGGCTGAGATCAGCGAGCACCATGCTCTGCGGGTGTCGGTCATCTCGCTGGCCGACCAGCTCTGCTTCGGCTTCTGTGTGGACTCGGACCTGATCTCCGGAGTCCAGACAATGGCCGACCGAGTGCAGCCCGAGGCGCTGGCGCTGATCGACCGGGTCACCTACGCCTGATCGGATGGTCGCCTCCTTCCCAGCGCCTGCTGATCGCGATCGTGCTCGCGGGCCGCTCGCGCAGCCTGGTCGTGGGTGAGACGAGCGCTTCCTTGGCCTTCGGAGACACCCCCGCAGCGTCGCGTCGGGCCGGCGCGTCATGGCGCTCTGCGCGGGCAGCAGCCATCTCGGCTCGAGTGCTTTAAGTATGCCGCTCAGTGTTCGCGCTTACCCACTATCCCCGACCCTCGATCGAAATGCTGGGTGGCACAACCTTCCATTTCATCGACGCCAGTCCCGCCGACGCCCTCGCGGCGGCTCGTGACGCCGCCGGCGGCTCCACGAACGCGCGGGCGCGGGTCGCTCGGATTCCTGTGGTCTGACTACCGCTTCGAGCCTGCCTGCTGCGCCTGTAGCGGAAGCCGGTTGCTCAGGCCTGGAATGGCGACAATGATCCGTGCACACGCTCCTGATCAGCACCGCTACAGCGTGTTGAAGCAGCCGTAGACCACGAACAGCGGGTTGGTGACACTGCGGCCGTGAACGTCCGTCATGGTCTGCCCGCCGATGAAGTTCGGAGGCGATTGCGCCTTGAAGCAGCCATTGGTGGCCACGCTCACGTCGTAGTCGACGTTGGTCTGCTGAAAGGGGACCGACTTGGGCTGGGGGAGGTAGACGTAGACATTGCACAGCCAGTCGCCGGGTCCGCGGGACGCGGTGCCGTGTCGGGAGCAGTAGGGCTGAACGTCGAGCTTGGCCCCCGCCGGCGGCGTACGTCCGAGAAGTCGCTGCTGGAGCAGGGTGACGTTGGAGAACGTCGCGGCGATCGCGTTCTGGACGCGCGCCTGGGTGATCCCGACCGGTCCGAAGTTCGTGGCCAGGGCGAGCCCGCCGCCCGCGACGGCGGACCCGATCGCCACTCCGAGGGGGCCCCGCCAGCCCGCCGGACGCGAGGCGGCGCCCGTCGGGAAGTCGCGGCGGCGCAGGATCAGCCAGGCGGCGATGAGGGCTCCGGCCGCCCATACGAGCGACATCAGGCAGCTGATGAGCAGCGGTCCGAAGGACGCGTGTGCGGTGAACAGTGCGAAGAAGTTGGTAAACGGGGAGCCGACGAGCAGCAGGTGCACCCACACGCCCTGGCCGACCAGGTTGAGCAGTTGGGTCGCCAGCGCGGTCACCAGGGGCCCGACGACGCCGACGATCCCGTTGCGGCTGGCCACCGAGAACAGGACGCCGAGGCCCATGTAGCTCAGCGCCGGCAGCAGACACAGCAGCCAGCTGGCCACCGTCAGCCACAGCGCGCGAGCCGGGGAGAGCAACGCGCCGCTGAGATCCACCAGTCCGTGGGCGCCCACGAGCACCAGCCCGGCAATGATGCTCGCGGTGGCGGCGATCAGCACCAGTCCCCCGACGACCGTCGCCGCGGCCAGCGCCTTGGCCGCGAACAGGTCGCCGAGCGAGCACGACCGGGTGAGGATGGTCTTCCAGGTGTTGTGGCGATCCTCACCGGAGAACATGTCCCCGGCCACCAGTCCGGCGATGACGGGAACGCCCCAGTTGCCGGCAAAGCTGAGGACCACCAGGGAGATGGCAAAGCCCGAGGAGTGGACGTAGATGCCGAAGATGGCGTCCGCCGGGGTGCCGCTCTGGATCCGCAGCAGGCCGGCGAACGCGAACGGTCCGACGATCGCGAGCACGAGCATCAGGCGCAGCAGCGCCTGGGCACCCAGCTTCTGCAGCTCGGTCTGGTAGGCGCGCCACAGTCGCTGGTCAAGCGCGGCGGCCGCGGCCGACGGGCCGGTCGCCCCCGGGGCAAGACCTCCGATGCTCACCGGCGGGCACCCGCGAACACGCGCGCAGCCAGATCGTGGGGCGCGAGCTCCTGCACCGACTGCCCCTCGCTGAGGGCGAAGAACATCGACTCCAGGGGGCTGACAAGGAGCTCGAGCCGCCGCACCGCGATCCGGGCGTTGCCGAGGGCGAACACGAGCTCGTCGAGGCGGTCGGCGGGCACCGCGATCGTCAGCTGTCCCTGCGGCGAGCGTGCAGCGCGGACGCCGGCATGCTCACCGGCGAGCGCAAGCGCCCGCTCGTCGTCGCTCGTGGCAAACGCATAGGCCGAGGCGGGAGCGGTCGCGACCATCTCCGTGGCCGTTCCCTGCCACACGATCCGGCCCTCGCGCATGAATGAATAGGCGTCGCACACCCGCTCCAGGTCGCCGATCTGATGGCTGGAAAGCAGCACCGCGACGCCCTGGCCGGCGAGCTCACGCACGAGTGTGGCGACCGCTCGGGCGCCCGACGGATCCAGGCCGCTCGTCGGCTCGTCGAGCAGCAGCAGCTGCGGCCGGCGCAGCAGCGCGGCGGCGATGCCCAATCGCTGGCGCATCCCGGTCGAATATCCGCTCACGTGATCATCGGCGGGGCGAGCCAGGTCCACCCGGGCCAGCACCTCGTTAACCAGCGCTCGGGTGCAATCGGCGTCAGTGACATCGAGCTTGGCCAGCAATTTCAGGTTGGCGGCACCGGAGAGGTACGGATAGAAGGCGGGCTCCTCGACGAAGCCGCCGACGTGATCCAGCGCGGCCGAGCCGGGGCCGCCCAGCGGGCGCTCCAACAGCCTCACCTCGCCCGCATCGGGGGCGATCAGCCCCAACAGCATCCGCAGCAATGTCGTCTTGCCGGCTCCGTTGGCCCCGAGCAGGCCGTGCACCTCGCCCGCCGCGATGGCGAGGTCGACGCCGTCGACGGCGACCGTGGTCTCGAATCGCTTGACCAGCCCGGTCGCGCTCACAGCTTCCACGGGGCCAGCATAAGCCGCCGCGGGCGGCGTTCGTCAACGTCGGATGAACGAGCCGGATCTGACTCAGCGCACCGCGAACACAAAGTCGCCACATCCCGAACCCAAGAACAGCATAAGATCGTCCCCGGTACGTGCCCGTCCTGCCGTGGCCCCACGGCGCTCGTCTGCGGAGGTCGTTCAATGTCGAGAAACAGCAGCCGGCGTCCTGGCCTGCGCAAGCGCGCCATCGTCGCCCTTGCCACGGTCGCTGTGATCGCGATCGCTGCGGTCGGGGTCGCCGTCGCCGCGGTCGCCGGGGCCGGTCCGTTCGGTACCCATCGGGCCGGCCAGCAGGTGGCGGGGGCCACGCTGTTGCCCGACAACGAGTGGATCTCGCCGCTAGGCACCCGGATTCTCGATCGCGACGCACGGCTGCTCTCGAGCACGCTCAGCCCGAGTGGGGTCGACGTGGCCGCGCTGGGCTGGAACAACTTCGCCGGGTACCTGACGATCGTCAACGTCAAGACTCACGCGATCATCCAGCAGACGCCGTTGGCCACCCCCACCGTCAAGCCGACCGACAGCACGGTTGCCGCCGACGGTCCGCTGTACTCGGCTGACGGCACCTCGCTCTGGGTCCCACAATCCACGTACTTGCTGCGCTTCAGCGTCGACCGCACCACCGGCACGGCGACCGAGACCGCGCAGATCCCTCTGTGCGGCAACGGTGACGTCACCTCCAGCGCCTGCAACGCCAACGCCGAGTCCGGCGCGGCTAACGGCTCGGAGCTGCCCTCGGGCATGGCGCTGTCGCCCGACGGCTCGCGTCTCTACGTCGCGCTCAACGGCGCCAACAAGCTCGGCGTCATCGACACCGCCACCAACGCCGTGGTCAGCGAGATCCCGGTCGGCAACGCGCCCCGCCAGGTGGTCCTGGCCGACCACGGGACCGTCGCCTACGTCTCCAACGAGGGCGGGCGACCGGCGAGCCCCGGGCAGTACACCAACTTGTCCGACGGCACGCCGATTGTCTCCTCCAAGGTCACCGGCGGCGCCACCACCGGCACCGTCTCGGTGATCAATCTGATCACCGGGCACGAGACCAGCGAGATCAACGTCGGCCTGCAGCCGACGGCGCTCTACCAGAACGGTTCGGCCCTGCTGGTGGCCAACTCCAACGACGACAATCTCTCGGTCATCGACACGGCCACGAACCGGGTGACCCAGACCGTCAACACGAACCCGGTGCCTGACGTGCGCAAGGTCGGCAGCTACGCCGACGCGATCTCGATGGTGGGCAACCGTGTCCTCGTGGCCATCGGCCGCGACAACGCGATCGCCGAGTACACCTACCACGGACTGGGTACCAAGATGACCTACGACGGCCTGATGCCGACCGACTGGTATCCCATCGAGGTCCAGGCCGACCCGGCGCTCGGCGGCAAGATCGTCGTCACCAACGACAAGGGCATCGGCGCGCTCGGTCCCGAGTCGACGATCGACAAGGCCTTCTACACCAAGCCGGCCAAGGGTCACAACACCTACGACGACACCGGCAGCCTGACGATCTTCGGTCTGCCGAGCACAACGGCGCTGAAGGCCGACACGCAACGCGTGTTCATCGACAACGCCTGGAAGCAGATTCCGGTCGTCAATCAAGGGACCAACGACACCGTCCCGTCGGTCATCCCGCGCCATCTCGGTGCCAGCTCGCCGATCAAGCACGTCGTCGTCATCGTGCGGGAGAACCGCACGTACGACCAGGTCCTCGGCGATCTCGGTGAGGGCAACGGGGACCCGGCCCTCGCCCAGTTCGGCAAGTACGTGACGCCGAACTACCACGCGCTGGCTCGCCGCTTCGGCGACCTTGACAACTTCTACGACGAGGGGACGCTGTCGGCCGACGGTCACAACTGGATCGTGCAGGCCGAGGCCAACGACTACAACGAGCGTGAGTTCGGCGCCTTCTACCGCTCCTATCCCGCCCAGGGCGGCGACGCTCTGGCTTACCAGCGCGACGGCTTCCTGTGGAACGCCGCCGAGAAAGCGGGCAAGTCAGTCAAGGACTTCGGCGAGTACGCCGCCTTCCCGGTGGCCCAGCCCGGCTCCTGGGTCGACTACTACCGCGACTCGCGGATCTTCGAGGGCAAGGCGAAGGGCACGCTCCCGATCTCGCCAACCAAGTACCGGACGTACGCCGACATCCCGTCGCTCAACACGATCATGGATCACCAGTATCCGAAGTTCCAGCTCAACATCCCCGACCAGTATCGGGTCGACATGTGGAACCGGTACTTCGACCGTTGGAAGAAGACGGGCGGGATGCCCAACCTGCAGATGATGTGGGTCATGGACAACCACACCGCGGGCGTGGGCTCCGGTGAGCCTGATCCCGTCGCCGAGAACGCCGACAACGACCTCGCCACCGGCCGGATCATCGACCAGATCTCCCACAGCCGGTTCTGGAAGTCGACCGCAGTGTTCGTCGTCGAGGACGATACCCAGAACGGCACCGACCACGTCGACGGCCACCGCGCCCCGGTGATCGTTGCCAGCCCGTACTCCAAGCCGGGCGTGGACAACCGTTACTACACGCAGATCAACATGGTTCGGACGATCGAGCAGATCCTCGGCATCAAGCCGATGAATCAGGAAGACGGGTCGGCGGCGCCGATGTACAACGCCTTCATAAGCACGCCAAACAACGCCCCGTTCGACGTGCGCAAGAACATCGTTCCGCTCACGCTCGGCGCTCCCGGCTACCCGAAGACGATCACGTCAGGGCCCCTGAAGGGCACCGGCGAGATCCCCACGGCGGAGCGCGGCGTCTACGCGACCTGGGTCCGGTGGAGCCAGCACCAGCGGGCGGCCGGCCACCTGTCCCGCCCCGACGCGATGAACCCCGCGATGCTCAACCGGCTGGACTGGTACTCCACCCACAACTGGACGGTCGCCTACCCCGGTGACGGCAAGATCGAGCTCCCCAGCCAGGTACCGGGACGCAACCTGCCCGCCGCCTTCATCGGCGACAACTGACGCCCGAATCGGCGATCAAACCCGCGCGCTACTCGCGCTCGAGCACGAGCTTCGTCGCGGGCGCAAGCCATGCTTCGTCGGCTCGGTCCCACGGCACGATCGTGGTTGGCACCGCGAGCGGATCGAAGCGACCGTCGACGAACAACGCGAGCACGGTCGGCAGCAGGCGCCGCGAATCGGCTCGTGATACGTGAAAGGTGATTCCGCGCGTGTACATCTCAAGCAGCGGCATTGGCACCGTCGGCGCGAAATGAATCGCCACCGCGGTGCAGAACCCGTAGTCATCGGTGGAGCGCAGCGCGGCGGTGAGTCCCTCGTGTTCGCCGCTGGCCTCGACCGTGATCGGCGCGCGGTCATAGCGCCGCGGCCAGGGACCGGATCTGTGCTCGACCTCGGCGCCGAGCGCGGCTGCCGCTGTGCAGCGCTGCTCATCGCCGTCGACGTAGCGCACGCGTGCAGAGCCCAGGGCGATGGCGAAGGCGACGGCATACAGTGCGATCGAGGCGGCGGCGCCGCCGACGATCAGCACCTCGGCGCCCGGATGCTCGGCGAGCTGGGGGCCGACGGCGCGATACGCGTCGCAGGCGTTGTCAGGCAGGGCGCAGAGTGCGCTGGCTGGGCCCTGGGGCGCCGGCAGGAGCATGTGATCCGCGGCCGGGACCGCAAGCACGTCCGCCACGGCCCCGCCGTGACCACCGCCCGCCTCGCCGAAGCCAAACGCGCCTCCCGCTCGGGCGCGATAGGCGTGACAGGCACCGAAGCGCCGGTCACGGCACGCTACGCACGCCCCGCAGGAGACCTGAAAGGGGACGAGCACCCGCTCGCCGACGCGGCGGGCGGTCACCTCGTCGCCAATCGCGATCACCTCGGCCACCGTCTCGTGCCCGACCGCGAATGGCCCGGGGAAGAAGCCCATCGCCGCCATCGGCTGGTCCAGATCACACCGCGCGACCGCGAGCGGACGGACGAGCGCGCCACCGGGGTCAGAGAGCTGCGGTTCCACAGCCTCCTGCCACGCGACCCGTCCCGCCTTGATGAACGCGAGCTGGCGCATCACCGAGCAGCCTATCCCCGGACTGCGGCGGACCGTGGCAGACCACCAGTACCTTCACGGGTGTGGAGTTCAGCGTCCTCGGTGAGATCGAGGTCGACGCCGTCGAGCTTCTCCCGTTCGCGGCGATCACCGGGGAGGACGTCCGGCGAGCCGGTGAGCCCGATCACGAGACGCTGCGCCGGCGCGCTGCGCACGCTGGGCCGATCGACGACGACACGCTCGTCTACCGGATCGAGTTTCACGCGGTCAGCCCCGGCGATTGAGCCAGGCGATGGCCGCAGGTAGCCACACCGCCTGAGCGCCTCGCGATGCGTCAACCCTCGGCGTTAGGATCACCCGCGAGGACCGGCCATCGGAAGCGGGGGAGACCAGGCATGGGGAGCCGAATCGATCGTGCACGCTGGGTCCGGACCGCGACGGTGGGAGTCGCGGTGGTGGCGACGATCCTCGTCGTCTCGGCGGCGCAGGCAACTTCGCGGCGCAGCCGGTCCGCCCACGCCCAAGCGATATCAGCGCCGACGCTCGGTGTCAGGTCGATCGTGCCCAATGGCGCCGGGTTCGGGCGGGTGAGACCCCGGACGGTCAGCTACGGCGGTGATCCGACCAGCTTTGTCTCCAAGGTGACGTGGCGCCGTTGGGGCGGAGCGCAGGCGATCGGGCACGGTATGGCCGACTGGGTCTGGCCGGGATGGTGTGTCGCTTGCGGTAGCGTGGAGCTCCCCGCGACCGTCGTCGCCTTCGGCCGGACGACGTGCCAAGGGCATGCTGCGTATTCGCTGGTCGAGTGGTACTTCCCGAGCCGAGGCATGTCGGTCAGCCGCCGGCTCGCGGGCACCAACCTGTGCGGCAGGCGCTCGCCGCCGCCGGGCTCGACGAAAGAGCTGAAGTGCGGACACGTCTCGCTGCGCTCGAACGGGTCGGTGGTCGCCCTGGCGGGGAACATCGACGTGTTCGACCCGCAGATCACCTGCACGACTGCTCGACGCTTCGTGACCAACTCCGGCGCAGGACGCCACGTGGGTCGCAACGCGCGATTCACCGTCGACGCTTGGTGGTGCGGCTCGGAGCTGTCCATGGACCTCGGCGGCCCGCAGAGCTTCTCGTGCGTCGAAGGAGACTTCACGAACGTCAGTTTCGACATCGAGCCGTTCGGCGAATAGCCGGTACCGTCGGATCGCGGCGGCATCACGGCCTCGCCACCGTGTGATACTGCTGCGGTCGAGGTGGCTGGTTCGGTTCGCCAACTCGAGAAGCGGAAGCGAGCAGCTCAGAGCCCCCTGCGGCGACCACGTGGGTGTCTCGTCTAGCAGTGAGATCGGGGTGCAAAGCTGCCACCCGGTGGCGCTGGCGGCGGTAATCGTGCGCAGATTGGTGGAAGAGTCCGGCTGGACGTTTCTGGTTCAGGCGCTAAGGGGACGCGGTTGCGCGCAGCCAGGTTGCCGTGGGCCTGGTCGAGCTGCTCGCTCGCGCTCGGCTGAGCTGGATCGGGCCGCGGGATGCCGAGGTGGCGTTCTCGCAGTTCGTCCATGAGCGTTGATCGGGCATCCGGACCGCAGGGTTCGCGCACGATCTCATTCTCTTACGCGGCGATGCATGGGCGAAGACAACGCTATAGGGGAGTTGCAGTCCGCAAGCACTTGGGAGGTCGAGTCATGCCGCAGGTCCGCGTTCACAACTTCGCCGTGTCATTCGATGGCTTCGCCACGGGCATAGGCCGGGGCCTGGACGCGCCCTTCGGGCATGCTCAGGAGCGGTTGCTCGAATAGGCGTTCGGCGGTGGGGTGACGCTCCGCCCTTCCACACCCCAGTGTTCGTGCTTACCCACTATCCCCGACCCTCGATCGAAATGCTGGGTGGCACAACCTTCCATTTCATCGACGCCAGTCCCGCCGACGCCCTCGCGGCGGCTCGTGACGCCGCCGGCGGGCTCCACGAACGCGCGGGCGCGGGTCGCTCGGATTCCTGTGGTCTGACTACCGCTTCGAGCCTGCCTGCTGCGCCTGTAGCCGAAGCCGGTTGCTCAGGCCTGGAACGGCGACAAGGCAGAAGCGAGGACCGGTCGGTGCAGGTCGTCTCGGCTGCGCTTCCACGCGATAGGAATCACGCGGTCCAGGCAGCGTGTCGCGCCGATTCGGCTGTCGCTGTGTAGGCGCGCCGCGAGCCGTAAAGCGTCGTCCGGGTGCCGCTTCGTTTCGTGCTATCAGCGCATAGTGGGTGCATCGGCGCGCACCGCGAAGATGCGCGCCGCGTCACGGAAGTGGAAGCCATACGAGCGCTGGGGAGTGGCGGCGGCTGTGCGGTGCGTCAGTCGCTGCCGCCGTCGAGCGCGCGCAGTCCGGGCCGGCTGTCGGGGGTGGGCTCGTCGAGCTCTGCAGACAGCGCCTCGGTCTCGAACCGGGCGAGTGCCTCTTCGCAGGAGGCGACCGCCGCAGCCGCCTCCTGGCCGCCGGACGCGTCGAAATAGTCACGCGCACGAATCGCCGCGAGCCACCTCTGATAACGGCCGAGGTCAGCGTCGGACTCCTCCAGCTCGGTGTAACAAGCCCGGCCGCGGCGGCGCTCGAGCCGTAGCTCCTCATGGAACTGCCGGGTGCTCTCCACCAATTCGTGGTATTCGTCGGATCGCTCGCGCTGGATCGCGTCAATCACCTCCGCCTCCTGCTTGGAGTCCGACAGGCCGATGCGAAGCATCTCGCCGTGGCCGCCCTCGTCGCGCAGTCGCGTCACCAGCCGCGCCGCGGCGCGCGTGGTCTTCGGCGTCGCCGGAAGCAGGCACACCGACTGCTGCAGGTAATGAGCCCCCAGGCTGCGCAGCTTGCGCCACGCATAGACGCGGAGCGTCGAGGTCCCTCCCGGCGGGGTCGAGGTGGTGATCAGCAACCAATCGCGTTCCACAGCTCGCCCATCATCCCAGACGTCTCATGCTGTTCGCGTCATTGGTCTCATTGTGTTGCCGTCACGATGTACCTTACGTTTCATTCCGAGCGTAACGTGTGGGTCGATTCATTGATTCCAGTCGTTACCAGACAACGCAACATGCGTTTCATGTGACTCATAAACATGAAGCGTCTCGGGGCTCCGTGGCCGAACCGCCGTGGGTTACCTGTCGCGGCGAGATGCGCTGTTGAGTTAGGCTGCCGGTCGGCGGGTCTTTGGCCCGCCATTGATCGGTGGTTGGTACACACGCAATCCAAGGAGGCCTTATCGAATGTTCGGACTGCTCTCGCTTGGATTCACGCTAAGCCTGGACAACTTCCGCAGTTCCCTTGTGCTGGGGGGGCTTAAGCCGACCTTCCTTCAGTCGGTCAAGACATCCGCCATCTTCGGCATGTGGGACGGCGTTGCACCGGCGATCGGGATCATCATCGGCCACTTCCTGAGCGACAAGATCAGCGGCACCGCCGACACGATCGCGATGATCGGCCTCGGTGCATACGGCCTGTTCCTCATCGTCCGGGCCGTGCTGTCACCCGAGCGCGCGGATCCGAACCTGAACTGGGCGAGGCGCGGGCTGCCGCTCCCGCTGAGCGTCGACAACGTCGCCGCCGGCACGGCCCTCGGCCTCGTCGGCTACTCCCCCTGGCTCGCGCCCATCCTGTTCGGGGTCATCACGTTCTTGATGTCGATCGCCGGGCACCAGATCGGCCGCGCAGTCGCGCACTTCTTCGACTTCATCCCCCACATCAACACCGACCTGCTAACCGGGATCGCGTTCGCCGCTATAGCAGCCCTGATGGCACTCGGCGTCACCCTCCCGCTCTCGGGGGGCTGATACCACTCCGCTACCGACCACCCAGCAAGCCGCGCCCCTCCACGACGCACGAGGGCGCGGCTCCGTCCGGGGCAAGCAGCCAACCCGACTAACCTCGCGCTGGCCATGCACCCGCTCGTCGCCCGTTGCGGGTCGGTCTCCCTGCTCCCGATAGAGCGCGGTGCATATGCAGAGCGGCGCGCACCGCCAGTTCGGCATCGACGCTCCGCGTGATCGCATGCGCGAAAAGCGAATGCAGTCCAGCCAGAACCCCGCCGCTGCTCTCACGAAGGTCCGCCCACAAGACCGACCTCCATGCCAGCGACATCGCTTCTGCTCGTGATCGGCCGCGTCCAAAGCGGCAGCCTGCATTCGTGGCCGGATAGGCGACACGAAGCGGAAGCGATCGGCCGGCGACACCAGCTTGTACCCGAGTCGCGTTAGGGTCAAGGAGCCGATGTGCTTCTCGCCCCAGGCTGACTTCGTTGCAGGGGCGGTGGTCACGGGAATGGGGGTC
The DNA here is from genome assembly GCA_050999585.1 of Solirubrobacteraceae bacterium. Taxonomy (GTDB): domain Bacteria; phylum Actinomycetota; class Thermoleophilia; order Solirubrobacterales; family Solirubrobacteraceae; genus Palsa-465. The sequence goes on from JBPCPC010000155.1 coordinate 31,821, forward strand.
GAGACGTTCCGCCGCGTGCGCGTGCGGCGCGAGTTGATCGTCGGCGCGCTGCCGCTGTTGTTCGGACTCCACCTGGTCGTGGAGGGATTCGTCTGGCTCGGCCTTCGCGGCGAAGTCTCCGCTGGATTGGGCAACACCGCCAAGGAGACGTACATCGTGTTCGCCCACGCGGTCCTTCCGGCGCTGGTGCCCCTGGGGTTCACGTTCCTCGAGCCCGACCGGCAACGGGCGCGATGGATGTGGCCGCTGGTCGGCCTGGGGCTCCTGCTGGGCGCCTACCTGCTTTGGCAGGTCACCGCCTATCCCGTGGGAGCCCAGGAGCAGGCCCGCTGTATCGACTACGTCACGCATACGCCGAACGATCTTCTGATCGGCGTGCTGTACATCGCGGTGACCTGCGGCCCGGCGCTGATGTCAAGCCTGCGCCGCCTACGCTGGTTCGGGGCGGTGAGCATGGCCGGTGTGATCGCCGCCGCGCTCGTGCGACTCGATGAGCTGACCTCCCTCTGGTGCGTGTACGTGGCGCTGGTCAGCGTGCTCATCCTCGAGCACTTTCGCCGTCAGCGAGCATCTGACGCAAATACCGAGCCGTCACGAACCTCCAGGGCGATGACGGCTGGTCCCGGCCCCTAACCTCGAAGCGCCGTTATGGTCGCGAGGGTGACCACGCTCCGGTCGCGAGGGTGTAAATGGGTGCTGAGACGGTTGTCGGGGCCGGAGCTGGCGGGCGGGGTCATTGGCCGCTGGTGGGTCGGCGTCG
>JBPCPC010000158.1:0-12112 GCA_050999585.1 Solirubrobacteraceae bacterium
CGCTTGAACTCCTCGCTATACGGCGGTCTGGTTCGAGGCACTTCTCACCTCCTGGCCCGGTCTTTCGACCAAAGCCCTCAGGTGTCCTCGAAACCGGGGGCACTCCAAAGTCCGCGATGACGCGTTCGCGAGTCCCGCCCGCTTGACGATGCGCCCGCCAAGCCTGACCAGTGGCCAACGATGTGGAGCGGTCGAGCGGCGAGAAGTCAATGCGCAGCCGCGCGAGCGCCGCCTCGGCTGCCGTCGGCTCGGGGAACGACGCACCTGTCTCGGCCCGGACGATGTCGCAGGCGATCACGCTGCCCTCGGCGATGCACTGCCGCAGCGCATCGGCCCAACCCACCCCGAACTCCGAGTCGGCACCGAAGATGTCGAGCAGGACACTCGTGTCAATGGCGGTGATCACGCTGCATCGGGCTCGCCGCACGCCGCGTCGGGCTCGCCGCGCAGCGCGCGCAGCTTGTCATCGGTGGCTGACCCGTGCCCAGAATGCCGTAGACCGCTTCGACGGGATCCCGGTCGGCGACCTTTCTCACCAGCAGCTGCCCTTGCTCTTCGGTGAACTCGAGCGGGTCCCACCCCTGATTCCGAGCCGGTCGCGCAGTGGCTGATATAGCCCGGCCCCCCATCCCTCGCACGCCGCGTCAGCGATCAGCCGCGGGCCATAGCTTCTCCGCGGAAACGGGGGGGGGTGAGAACCGCCACGCCGATGGCTCTTGCTTCATACGATGAGCACGCGCCGCGTTATCGCATGGATCCGCCGCAACCGAGAGCGCGGAGCGGGTACTCTTGGAGGTCGATGGTCGGCGACATCTTCCAGCCAACTCACCTCCTGTTCGTGCTTGTGGTCGCACTGCTGGTCCTCGGCCCCAAGCGACTTCCCGAGGTCGGGCGCACGCTCGGCAGCGGAATTCGGGACTTCCAGGCGGCGATCAAGGGCGAGAGCCCTGCGAAGCGCGAGGAGATCGATAGCGAGCCCTGGCGCAGCGAGCCCGACCCCGAGCCCGACGAAAAGCACGAGTTCGCGCACGACGGGGGGCCGACGCCCGAGTCCCACGAGTTCGCGCACGAAGCCGAAGCACCCGAGGTCGCGGCGAGCAGCGAACCGACCCCGCCAGCCGCCGCAACCCCGCCAGCCGCCGCAACTCAGCCGTCGGAGTCGACCCAGGACGCTGCCTCGAGGTTCCAAGCGGCCGCCGCGGCCGCAACGGTTCCCACGCCGGACAAGCACGAATTCGCGCACGAGTCTTCCACGCCCGCGGACAAACCCGCCGGGCCCGCAGACTGACCCTCGGCGGACAGGCCTCGACCGCGACCGCCCGCCCGGGGCGGTGACATCCGAGCGCGAGCGGGCGGCGCTGGTGGCGCTGCTGCGAGTGGGGCGGCGGCCCTGGTCGGAGTGTGCGCGACAGACTGAGGCCAGCGGCAGCGCGCTGACACTCCTGGAACGCGCACTGGGTGGCGAAGCGCAGACGACGTTGCTGAGCGAGGACTCAGAGCCGCTGTTAGAACAAGCCGCCGCAGACATTGCACGGTGGGCTGCGGATGGCGCCCGGCTCGTCACCGTGCTTGACGACGCCTATCCGCCGAACCTGAGGGAGGTCCACGATCGCCCGCCGCTCATCTTCGTCGCCGGCGCGTTGGAGCCGGGCGACGATCGCGCAATCGCGATCATCGGGGCTCGACGAGCGTCATCGGAGGGTCTTCGGCTTGCCTCGAACGCGTCCGCAGAGTTCACTCGCGCTGGTTACGTCGTCGTCTCAGGGTTGGCGGCGGGGATTGACACCGCTGCCCACCGCGCCGCGCTGAGCGAGCCGGAGGGACGAACCGTGGCCGTGATCGGCACGGGGCTACAGCACAGCTATCCGCCGCAGAACGCGGCACTACAGACGGAGATCACTGAGCGCGGAGCCGTGATCTCGCAGTTCTGGCCCGATTCGCCTCCCAGCCGAGACAGCTTTCCGCTGCGCAACGCGGTGATGTCCGGCCTAAGCCGCGGATCGGTGGTTATCGAAGCATCAGAGCGCAGCGGAGCCAGAACGCAGGCACGGCTGGCACTTGGTCACGCGCGGCCGGTTTTCCTGCTCAGCCGTGTGCTGAGCCAGCCGTGGGCGCGCGAGTTCTCCACTCGGGAGGACGTGCATGTCGTCGAGTCCGCGACCGAGGTCGTCGCCGTGCTCGAGCGAGCCTCGGGGCGATCGTCATGCCAACCGTGACCGAACTGAGCGCGCCCTACACGAGCTTCATGCTCAGTCCTCGTCGCGGCCCGGCCGTCTGCGGCGTGTGCTTCAACCTGACCGACGGCGGAGACCGCTGTTGGGCGTGCGAGCACGGCGGCCTGTTCATCGACGCCGTCGCGCCGATCTCGTACAGCATCGCCGGAGAGCACCTTCACTATGCTCTGGTCGCCTACAAGCGAGCGGCCGATCGCGGGACCAACCGGCTCGCCGCCGAGTTGGCCGCGGTGCTCTGGCGACACCTCGAAAGGCACGAGCGCTGCCTGGCGCGGGCAGCGGGCACAACTGGGTTTGATCTCGTGACCACCGTACCCTCGAGCGAGCGTCAGCGCGATGACGCCCATCCCCTGCGGCGACTCGTCGGGCGAACGGTCAGACCGACCCGAGACCGGTACGTGAGATTGCTGCGCCGTTCACGCGCGAGCGTGCGTCACCACGTGTTCAGCGCTGCGAGGTACGTGACCGACACCACGCTCGCCGGGCAGGCGGTGCTGCTCGTGGACGACACCTGGACCACGGGCGCAAATGCGCAGAGTGCCGCGGCAGCATTGAAGCGAGCGGGGGCCGGACCGGTCGGAGCGGTCGTGATCGGACGCCACCTGAACCGCGGGTGGCATCGCAACGACTGCCGGCTTCGCGCCTGCGAGCGCCCGTTCGATTGGACTCGATGCGCCCACTGCGAAAGAAAGGGGATCGACGGTTAGCGCCCCCAGCGGTAGGGTATGTCCCGGCCGCGGAGTAATCAGCTGGATCAGGGACTCCGAAGGCCTGGGAAGAGAGAGGAGATGTGCTTCAGCGTGCGCCAATTTGGTGTCCTGGTCTGTATTGCAATAACCGTCGTCGCGCTTGCAGCGTGCGGAGGCTCCAGCAATGGCCCGGTAACGCTCAATTGGTACGTGTTCCCCGAGCCGTCGGGATCGTTCGCGAAGGCGGCTGCGGACTGCAGCGCCGGCTCGCACGGCGCGTACGACATCAAGATCAATTTCCTCTCCACGGCGTCTGACCAGCAACGGGTCTCGCTCGTACGCCGGCTGGCCGCCGGCGACCCCTCGATCGACATCCTGGCGATGGACGTTGACTGGACCGCGGAGTTCGCCACCGCCAAGTGGATCCGGCCCTGGACTGGCGCCAACAAGACCGCCGTCTCCAACGGCGTGCTCCCCGGACCGTTGCAGACCGCGACCTGGAAGGGCCAGCTGTATGCGGCGCCGATCAACTCCAACACCCAGCTGCTCTGGTATCGCAAGGACCTGGTCCCCACCCCACCCACCACCTGGACGCAAATGATCGACGACTCGATCAAGCTCGCCAAGGAGGGCAAGCCCCACTTCATCGAGGAGCAGGGCTCCAAGTACGAGGGTCTGACCGTGTGGTTCAACTCGCTGGTCAACTCCGCCGGCGGCGGAATCCTCAGTCCCGAGAACAAGATCCTCGTCGGACCGTCGACCAAGACCGCGGCGCAGATCATGAAGCGGTTGGCCACCACGCAGGCTGCCGACCCCGGTCTGAACGTCGCCCAAGAGGGCCAGTCTGACACGGCGTTCGATGCGGGCAGCGCCGCGTTTGAAATCAATTACCCGTTCGTGTGGTCGTCCGCCCAGGCGACGAACCCCAAGGTGTTCAAGCAGATGGGTTACGCCGCATTCCCGAGCACCGGCGGCGGGACGGCGCCGAAGGTTTCGATCGGCGGTTACAACCTCGGAGTCTCCACGCACTCCTCGCACCCGCAGCAGGCGTTTGACGCTGTCAAGTGCCTGGTTCAGCCCCAGAACCAGGTCCGCGACGCCGTCAAGGGCGGCCTGGCTCCAGTGCTCGGCAGCATTTACCAGGAGAAGTCGTTCGAGAAGGCGTATCCCTTCCACCAGCTGATCAAGGCCCAGTTGGAGCACTACGGGCTGCGCCCGCAGACACCGGCCTATGCCGACATCACGCTGGCAATCCAGGACGCGCTGTCCCCCACCTCCAACATCGACCCCAACACGATCGTGAGCACGTTGCGTAACGAGATCAAGCAGGCCCTCTCATCGCAGGCGTTGCTATGAGCAGTGGATCCGTCGCGGCGCCGGCCGCCGCATCGAGCCCGACGCCGCGGCGCAAGCATCTGACCGATCGGACCAAGGCCGAGCGCCGCCTGGCCTTCACGCTGGTGGCGCCGGCGGCGATCGTGATGCTCGCGGTCACCGCCTATCCGCTGATCGACACGATCATCCTGTCGCTGCAGCGAGCCGACCTGCGCTTCCCGGGCGCGAACAAGTTCGTCGGCCTGTCCAACTACGGCCACGTGCTGAGCGCTCCGATCTGGTGGCAGGACGTGCTGCACACCGCGATCATCACCGTGATCAGCGTCTCGATCCAGTTCGTACTAGGGATGTTGCTGGCGATCGCCATGCACCGCGTGATCTTCGCCCGCGGAACCCTGCGAGCGATCGCCTTGATCCCGTACGGGATCGTCGCGGTCGTCGCTGCGTACTCCTGGAACTACGCGTGGTCGCTGAACAACGGCGGCTGGATCCCGCGCCTGCTCGGGGTGAGCGGAGACCCGCTCAGCCACCCATTCGGCAGCTACGTGGCGATCATCATGACCGAGATCTGGAAGAACACGCCGTTCATGGCGCTGCTGTTGCTCGCCGGCCTGTCGCTCGTTCCGGATGAGCTGCTCGACGCCGCCAAGATGGACGGCGCCAGCACCTGGCAACGCTTCCGCCGAATCACCCTCCCGTTGATGAAGCCGGCGATCCTGGTGGCGCTGCTGTTCCGCACGCTCGACGCGTTCCGGATCTTCGACACGATCTACATCTTCAATCAGGGCGCCAACGGCACCGAGTCGATCTCGATCTTGAACTACAACACGCTGCTGTCTCGCCTCAATCTCGGCCTCGGCTCGGCGGTGTCGGTGCTGCTGTTCGTGTTCGTCGGGATCATCGCGTTCATCTTCATCAAGGGCTTCGGCGCGGGCGCCGGACCGGCCGGGGACACGGCATGAGGCACACTCCACGCCAGCGCTTTGGATGGTCGGGCGCATTCGCGGTGATCATCGTCTGCTCGCTGGTCCCGGTGGTCTGGATCGTGATGCTGTCGCTGAAGACTCCCGCCTCGGCGACCGACGGCAGCTTCATCCCGCATCACTGGACGCTCTCGAACTACTCCGACATCTTCAGCCAGGGGGTGTTCACCAGCGCGCTGCGCAACTCGATCGGGATCGCCCTGATCTCGACCGCCCTGGCGGTGGTCCTCGCCTCCTCGGCGGCGTACGCGATCGCCCGGCTGAACTTCCCGGGCAAGCGGGCGATCCTGGCGGTCGCGCTGGCGGTAACGATGTTCCCGCAGATCTCGCTGGTCGGTCCGCTCTACAACCTGTGGCGCCAGATCGGCCTGTATGACACCTGGCCCGGCCTGATCATCCCCTACCTCACGTTCGCGCTGCCGCTGTCGATCTACACCCTGTCGGCGTTCTTCCGGGAGATCCCGTGGGAGCTCGAGCAGGCCGCCGAAGTCGACGGCGCGACGCCGTTTCAGGCATTTCGCAAGGTGATCGCGCCGCTGGCGATGCCCGGCATCGTGACCACGTTCATCATCGTCTTCATCATCTGCTGGAACGACTTCATCTTCGCCATCTCGTTGACCTCGACCAACGCCGCACAGACGGTTCCGGCGGCGATCGCCCAGTTCCCGGGCGCATCGCAGTTCACCCAGCCGATCGGGGACATCGCTGCGGCCGCGGTCGTTGTGACTGTCCCTGTCATGATTCTTGTGCTCCTGTTCCAGCGTCGGATCGTGTCCGGCCTGACCGCGGGCGCCGTCAAGGGCTAAGGAGACCCCATGGCAGACATTGCTCTCGAGCACATCACCAAGCGCTACGGCGACGGCTATGAGGCCGTGAAAGACCTCAACCTGGAGGTCGCAGACGGCGAGTTCATGATTCTGGTTGGGCCGTCGGGCTGCGGAAAATCGACGGCGCTGCGGATGGTCGCGGGCCTCGAGGACATCACCGGTGGCGAGCTGAAAATTGGCGGACAGGTGGTCAACGACCGCGCGCCCAAGGATCGGGACATCGCGATGGTGTTTCAGAACTACGCGCTGTATCCCCACATGACGGTCCGCGAGAACATGGGCTTCGCGCTCAAACTCGCGAAGACTCCACAGGACGAGATCGACAAGAAGGTCAACGACGCGGCGCGCATCCTGGATCTCGAGCAGCACCTGGAGCGCAAGCCGGCCAACCTGTCGGGCGGCCAGCGCCAGCGCGTCGCGATGGGGCGCGCGATCGTCCGCAATCCGAGCGCCTTCCTGATGGACGAGCCGCTGTCCAACCTCGACGCCAAGCTGCGCGTCCAGATGCGCACCGAGATCTCGCGCATTCAGCAGCGCTTCGAGACGACAACCATCTATGTCACCCACGATCAGACCGAGGCGCTGACGCTCGGCGACCGGATCGCGGTCATGCGCTCGGGCGTTCTGCAGCAGGTCGGCGAGCCGAGCGATCTGTACAGCCGCCCCGACAACCTGTTTGTCGCTGGCTTCATCGGCTCACCGTCGATGAACTTCCTCCCCGGACACATCGACGGCGACATCGTCAAGCTGCCGATCGGCGACCTCCACATCCCCGATTCCTTGCGCAGCCGGCTGTCGTCCGGACCGGGTGGTGGGCGTGACGGCGTGATCGTCGGCCTGCGGCCCGAGGACTTCGAAGACGCCAACCTGGTTCAGGACAAATCCCGCGGGATCACGTTCAAGACCAAGATCGACGTGCTGGAGTCGATGGGCTCGGAGTTCTATGCCTACTTCAAGGTGGAGTCCGAGAAGGTCACCTCCCGCGAACTCGAGGAGCTGGCCAACGACGCCGGCGCCGCCGACCTCCCCAGCCAGGAGGGCAGCCAGGTGGTAGCACGGCTCGAGGCAGCCAGCCAGGTGCGTCAGGGCCAGGAGACGGAGCTGTGGTTTAACTCCGAGCACCTGCACCTGTTCGATCCTGAGAACGGCCAGAGCCTGCTCGGCCATGCCGGCGGCGACTCGGGACGCGCGCCGGACGCCCCACCGGAGCAGCTGAATCAGCCCAACGAGTAGTCGGTAAAGACCGCGCCCGGGGCCGGGCGGGTAACGTCGTTCGCACGATGGCCGAGCCGCGCTCCACCGGAATGCCCGGACTCGACGCGCAGAACGATTTCCTGCGTGCGCGGCGGCATGCCACCGCGGCCCGACTGGGCGCGCGCCTGCGCGGTGAGCCGGATGACGTGCGCATGGTGCTTCCCTACGAGGAGGTCGTGGAGGCGCTCGGGTTCGAGTCCGAACGCTCCGCCGGCACGAAGGTCGTCGCGCTGGACGCGATCGTCGGTACCGTCGACCGCGGCCGTGAGTTCGACCGCAGCTTCCGGCCGACCTCGGGGCGCGTGCGGTCGCGCTGGGAACACATCGCCGCCGCAACGCGCCGGGGGGAGTCGATGCCACCGGTCGACCTGGTGCGGATCGGCGAGCTCTATTTCGTCCGGGACGGCCACCACCGAGTGTCGGTCGCCCGCGCGCTCGGCCGCACCGACATCGATGCTCGGGTCACCGATGTGGTGACGCGCGTGGGCGCCGCGGCCGAGATCACGCTCGCCGACCTGCCGATGAAGAGCCACGAGCGGGTGTTCTTCGAACGGGTGCCGCTCCCCGCGCACGCGCGCGCGGAGATCGTGCTCTCCGATCCGTGGGACTACGCGCGGCTGGCCGAGCAGGTCGAGGCGTGGGGCTTTCGCACGATCCAGGAACGCCACGAGGCGATTGGCCGCCACGAGACGGCGTTTCAGTGGCTGGAGAACGAATACCGGCCGGTGGTCGAGATGCTCCGCGAGGCCGACCTGATCGGCAACCACACCGACACCGAGGCCTACATGCGGGTCAGCGCCGAGCGCTACCGGCTGATGCGCACCCATCGCTGGGACGAGGACGTGATCCAGCGGCTGGTCGCGGGCGGCGCGCGCAAGAGCCGGCGCCGGAACTGAACGGCCGAACGGCCGAACGGCCGAACGGCGAGGATCAGCCGATCTCGCCCCACCAGGCGCCGAGCACCCGGCGCCAGTTGTCCCACGCGATCGCCTGCACCTCGGCATCGCTGAAGCCGACGGCAACCAGCGCCTCCAGGAGCCGCGGGATGCCGGTCACGTCTCCGAGCTGCGCCGGAATCGTGGCACCGTCGAAATCCGAACCGAGCGCCACGTGGGTGACGCCGATCCGCTCGGCGACATAGGCGGCGTGACGAGCGATCAGCTCCAGCGGCGTGTCGGGATCGTCGGCGAAATCCGTCCGCAGGAACGGGCAGCCGAACACGATCCCCACCAGGCCGTCGGACGCGGCCACGGCATCCAGCTGGGCATCGGTGAGGTTGCGCGATGCGCCGCACAGGGCATGGGCCCCGGAGTGACTGGCGACCAGCGGACCGACATCGGCGCGCGCGACATCCCAGAAGCCCGCCTCGTTGAGGTGGCTGAGATCGACCATGATCCCCAGCTCCGCGCAGCGTCGGATCAGCGCATCGCCGGCCGCGGTGAGTCCGGGACCGATGTCAGGGGTGGACGGGAACACGAACGGAACGCCGTGACCGAACTCGGTCGGCCGGCTCCAGACTGGTCCGAGCGAGCGCAGGCCGGCAGCGTGCCAGAGCTCGAGCGACTCCAGGCCGGGGTCGATCGCCTCCGCGCCCTCCAGGTGCAGGACCGCCACCGGGGGCCCGCCGACGTCGGCCGCTGCTGCGTCCAGATCGCCGACGTTGCGGCCGATCTGCACTTCCCCAGCCCGCTCGAGCGCCATCAGTCGTCCCGCCGCACGGGAGGCAAAGGCCGAGGCCGCAGGGTGCGGGATCTCCTTGGAGAGCGCGAACTCGAGCACGCCGTCACCGCGCGCCACTGGATTCGCGAAGACGCTGGGCGACGGCACACAGACGGCGAAAATGCCGCCCCGCATGCCTCCGGCGCGCATCCGCGGCAGGTCGAGGTGACCGTCCGGGCGTCCAGTGGCGAACCCCGCGTGATCGTCGCGGGTCAGCGCATCGTTGTGGCCGTCGAACACGGCGGTCATCAGGCGACCCTAGCCGAAGCGCGCCGGACTGAACCTACAGCGGTGTAGCCGATTTACCGGGACTGGTAGCCTGGCGTCGCATGCCGCCCCGCGCGCCCCGGCCGGAGCCCGACGCGGCCGCAAAGCCACGCCGGCGCTACGCCTCGCGGATGGCGCCGTCCGAGCGTCGCGAGCAGGTGATCGATGCCGCACTCTCGGTGATCGTGCAGCAGGGGTACGAAGGCGTCTCGATCGAGGCGATCGCGCGCACGGACGGCGTGACCCGCCCGGTGATCTATGACCACTTCCGCAACCTCGGCGCGCTGCTGGAGGCGTTGATCGAACGCGAGGAGAGCTACGCGTTGCAGCAGCTGGCCCGGGTCGTTCCCGCCGACCCGGGCGCCACCGACCCGATCGACGTGCTCGCCGGCGGCGTCCGCCGCTTCCGGGATGCCGTCGCCACTCGGCCGGACACCTGGCGGATCATCCTGCTGCCGCTGGACGGGACCCCGGCGATCGTTCGCGACCATGTCGAGACCAACCGGGCGCGGACGGTGCAGCGGCTACATGACCTGGTGCGTTGGGCGATCGCCCGCGACGCCCTGCCGTCAGGGCTGGACATCGAGCTGACGGCGCGCTCGATTCAGAGCCTGGGCGAGGAGGCCGGGCGGATGGTGCTCACCGACGCCGACCGCTACTCGCCGGCGCGCTACGAGACGTTCGTAGGCTCGGTGATGAGCTCGCTCGCGGCGACCACCCGGGCGGCCACGGGTTAACGCACGACGGGGACCCGCTTCCTGGGCCCCCGTCGCCGACCATCGCCGCCTCGCGCCCACGGCCGGGTTGGACGCGATATCGGGAAATGGTCGCTTGCGATTGGTCAAACCCGGCGGTCGCGACAAAGTTGCGACGACGCGCGCAGCCGTCCTCGGACGGGGCGTCCTAGCCTTTGTCGCGCCATGTCCACGCCCAGCATCGAACGCAACTGGTCGGGCAATTACCAGTACCGCGCGCATGCCGTGCACCATCCGCAGAGCCTCGACGAGCTGCGCCGGTTGGTGGCGCAGGCGCCCAGCGTTCAGGCGCTCGGCTCGCGCCACTCGTTCACCTCGATCGGCGACGCCGACGAGCTGATCGCGCTCGACCGCCTCGGTGATCAAATCACCGTCGACCGGGATACCGGAACCGTGTCGGCGCCGGCCGCGATGACCTACGCGGAGCTCGCCGCATCGCTCAACCACGAGGCGATGGCGCTGCCCAACCTGGCATCGCTCCCCCACATCTCGGTGGGCGGCGCGGTCGCCACCGCAACACACGGGTCGGGCGAGCGACTGGGCAACCTGGCGACGTCGGTGACCGGCATCGAGCTGGTCACCTCGGCGGGCGACGTGCTGACCGCCCGCCGCGGCGACGAGCGCTTCGACGGCCTGGTCGTCGGACTGGGCGCGGCGGGCATCGTCACCCGACTACAGCTCGCCGTCGAGCCCTACTACGAGATGAGTCAGCTGGTCTACGAGGGGCTCGAGTGGGAGGCGCTCTACGAGCACTTCGACGAGATCTACGCCGCCGGTGACAGCGTCAGCGTCTTTCACCGCTTGGGTGGGCGCGCCGGGCAGGTGTGGGTCAAACGCCGGGCGCCCGTGCGCGACGCGCCCGGCGATCTGTTCGGAGCCGTCGCCGCCGGCGGCCCGCGCAACCCGGTGCTCGGTGCCGATCCGATCAACTGCACGTCCCAGCTCGGCCGGGCCGGCCCGTGGTCAGAGCGTCTGCCCCACTTCCGCTCGGGCTTCACGCCGAGCTCCGGCGAGGAGATCCAGTCCGAGGTGTTCGTCGCCCGCCACGACGCGATCGCCGCGATCCAGGCCGTGCGCGCCCTCGGTGAGCAGCTTCGCCCGCTGCTGCTCGTGGGCGAGCTGCGCGCGATCGCGGCCGACGCGCTCTGGCTGAGCCCTCAGTACGAGCGCGACACCGTCGCCCTGCATTTCACCTGGCGCCGGGAACAGGCCGCCGTCGAGGCGGCGGTGCAGCAGATCGAGGCGGCGCTGACGCCGTTCGCCGCACGCCCCCACTGGGGCAAGGTGACCAGCCTCCGCGCAGCCCAGATCGGGCCGTTGTACGAGCGCCTGGACGACTTCCGCCGCCTGCGCGACGAACTGGATCCCCGCGGGGCGTTCGTCAACGACTGGCTACGTGACTACGTGCTCGGCGGCGCCGAGGCGTCGTGCAAACAGGGTTGGCATACTGGTTGCTCCCCTCGGGGGCGTAGCTCAGTTGGTTAGAGCGCCGGCCTGTCACGCCGGAGGTCGCGGGTTCGAGTCCCGTCGCTCCCGTAAGACGCACCGAGACATCCTGCGACATTTGCAGGGGTTTCGGTGCTTCGGAGTGGTCGAGGTCTCGACAGCACGGGACACCGCAAGTCAGGCCGAGACCGAAAAACGGTGACCAAAACGGTGACCAACTCGGCCGGTTGTGTTCAGCCGGATCCCGCTGCCGGCCCCCGCGAACGTGCCGGTCTCGAAAACCGGTATGGGCTTTCAGTCCATCGGGGGTTCGAATCCCCCCCTCTCCGTCCATAGCGGGCGATTCCCCGGTCTCGCGGGGGATCTGCCGATCTTCGAGCCGGTGCGGACCATGCCCGACCTGGGTCAACGCGGGGTTGGGCTCGACGAAGCACTCGCACGTGGCCGGCGACTGTACGGGCAAGCGTTCCTCGTGACCAACCGGCCGCAGGGAAGGAGGGAGGGGGGGGAGGGGGGGGGGGGGGAGGGGGGGGGGGGGGGGGGGGGGGGGGGGGGGGGGGGGGGGGGGGGGGGGGGGGGGGGGGGGGGGGGGGGGGGGAGGGG
>JBPCPC010000297.1:0-30822 GCA_050999585.1 Solirubrobacteraceae bacterium
CGTCCGGGGGATTTTGGGGGGAAGATCGTGTCGTCTGAGCGGGCGGCGCGGGAGTTGGGGTGGTCGGCGGCGACGCCGTTTGCGGTGGGGGTGGCGCGGTATATCGACTGGCGCCACGAACAGGCCACGTTCAGCCTCGCCGATCTTCGCGTCGAGGCGACCGTCACGGACGACGAGTGCGAGGACGAGGCGCTGCTGAGCGCCTGATCCGCACGGCCAACCCAGAACCTCAAACCGAAACCCACATCACGCCACACCAATGAACCGACTCCGCCCAACTCGCTCAGTCGCCGCCGCCGGCGGCGACGCTCGCCGGAGCACCGGCGTCCATGGTCTCGCCAAGGTCCCCGAGATCGGCGTCATCTTCTGGGCTCTTAAGCTTCTCACCACCGGGATGGGCGAAGCGATGTCCGATTTCCTGGGGCAGCAGAACGTTCCGCTCGCCGCGTTCATCGGCATCTTTGGGCTGGGGCTGGCGCTGCGCCTGCAGTTGTGCCAAACCGAGTACCGGGCGCCCTACTACTGGTTCATGGTGATGATGGTCGCGATCTTTGGAACGATGGTTGCCGACGGCATCCGCGACGGCGCCGGCATCGGTTACGGCGTCACCACGCCGATGTTCGCGCTGCTCACGGCCGCGGTCTTCTTCTTCTGGTATCGCAGCGAGGGCACGCTCTCGATTCACAGCATCACCACACGCCGCCGGGAGCTGTTCTACTGGGCGGCCGTGCTCGCCACGTTCGCGCTCGGCACAGCGGCCGGCGACCTGACGGCGATCTCCCTGCACCTGGGCTGGTTCACCTCGATCTGGCTGTTCGCCTCGGTGATCGCGATTCCGGCGGTCGGCTGGTGGCGATTTGACCTCAACCCGATCCTCGCTTTCTGGCTGGCATACATCGTCACCCGCCCGGTCGGCGCGTCGTTTGCCGACTACTTCAGCAAGCCCACCAACGGCGGGCTCGGCCTCGGTGACGGTCCGGTGAGCGCGGTCGCGGTGGTCATCTTCATCGGCCTCGTCGCCTACGTGGCGATCACCAAGCGCGACGTTCAGCCGGCACGCCACGCCCACCACCACCCCACCAACCGGGTGCCGGTCCTCGCCACCGAGCCCGAGTAGCGCCCGACCCGCGGGCCGGGTCACGACCGCCGAGCCAGGGCCGAACGTGTCGCTGCACCACGACCAGACGCTCCGCCCAGGCGTGGCGAGCCGCCAATATATGCGGATGAGCACCTCGTTTGAGCATCTGCTGCTGAGGCTCTCAGAGCGGATCCAGCGGCTGGCCGGCCGCCACCAGCGGGCCTCGGATCCGTTGATCGCACTGGCCGTCGCGGCGCTCAGCTTCGCCGGCCTGGCGACACAGGGGCGTCTTCATCACGCCGACGTAATCGTCTTCTGCGGGTGCCTGTGCGCGCCACTGACGCTGCGACGGCGCAGCCGGTCCCTGGCCTTCGGCGTCGTCGCGGCCGTGTGCTGCCTGCAGTGGCTGTTCTCCACCCCGCAGCTGGCCGACGCCGCCGTGCTCGTCGCCCTGTACTGGGTGGCGCTGGACGGGCAGCTCGGGGAGGTCGCCGTCGCTGTCGCTGTCGCCGAGGCCGGCGCCGTGATGGCGGCCCTGCAGTGGTCGCCGACGCAAACGCTAAAGGTCTGGGTCGGGCTCAGCGGGCTGACGGTGGCGGCCACCGTGCTGGGGGTAACGGTCCGCCAGCGCCGCGCGCTGGTGGCCACACTGCACGAGCGGGCCGCACGCCTTGAGTTCGAACGCGACCAGGAGGGACGCCTGGGCGCGGCGAGCGAGCGAGCCCGGATCGCGCGGGAGATGCACGACATCGTCTCCCACAACCTGACGGTGATGATCTCCCTGGCCGACGGCGCCACCTATGCGATGGAGGCGTCGCCCGAGCGCGCGTTGCCGGCGATCGAGCGCGTTTCGGCGACCGGCCGGCAGGCGCTTGTGGAGATGCGCCGCCTGCTGGGCGTGCTGGGCGAGGAGACCGACGAGCGCCCGCTGGAGCCCCAGCCGAGCCTCGAGCGACTCGATGATCTGGTGGCTCGGATTCACGCCGCCGGGATCCCGGTCTCGATGCAGATCGACGGCGAGCCTCGCGAGCTGGCCGACGGCGTCCAGCTCGCCGTCTTCCGCGTCGCCCAGGAGGCGCTGACCAACACGCTGAAGCATGCCGGGCGCCCGGCGAGCGCGCACGTGGCGCTCCGCTGCGATCTCGACCAGGTCGAGCTCGAGGTGGTCGACACCGGCTCCGCCAACGGCGCCGGCTCCACCGGCGGCGGCGCTTCGATGCGCCAGTCGATCGCGGTCGGCGGACGCGGGCTGCGGGGCATGCGGGAGCGAGCCGCCGCCTACGGAGGGGAGCTCGAGGCCGGACCGCGCAGCGAAGGCGGCTGGCGCGTGCACCTCAGCCTGCACCCCGACGCCGCCGGGCGCTGACGTGACGATCGGAGTCCTGCTCGTCGACGACCAGGAACTGATGCGGATGGGCTTTCGCATGGTGATCGAGAGCCAGTCCGACATGGCGGTGGTCGGCGAGGCCGCGACCGGCCGGGAGGCGATCGATGCCACCGAGCGCACGGCGCCCGATGTCGTGTTGATGGACGTTCGCATGCCCGAGATGGATGGCGTCGAGGCGACCCGGCTGATCACGGCCACGGTCAGCGACGTCCGGATCATCATCCTCACCACGTTTGACCTCGACGAGTACGTCTATGCGGCGCTGCGCGCCGGGGCCAGTGGCTTCCTGCTCAAGGACAGCCCGCCAGCCGAGCTGCTGTCGGCGATTCGTCTGGTCGCCAACGGCGATGCGGTCGTCTCGCCGCGGGTGACCCGGCGGTTGCTGTCCAGCTTCGCGCACCGGCTGCCCAGCCCCGCCCAGGCGGGCCCCGACGAACGGGATCGGCTCGCGCTGCTGACCGCCCGGGAGCACGAGGTGCTGCTGCAGGTCGCCCGCAGCCTCTCCAACGCCGAGATCGCCCAACGCCTCGTCCTCTCCGAGGCGACCGTCAAAACCCACGTCGGGCGTATCCTGGCCAAGCTCGAGCTGCGCGATCGCGTCCAGATCGTCGTCTTCGCCTACGAGACGGGCCTGATCACCCCCGCGCAGAACTGAGCGCCGTCATACCTGCGGAGGGCCACCGTCAGACCTGAGGCGCAGGCAAGGTTGGTCCGTGCGCCCGATTGCCCCGCCGGCCCCTGGGTTCGACAATCCAGCACGTGATCGAAGTTGAGCACATCACCAAGCGCTATGGCGATCGTGTCGCCGTTGAGGACCTGAGCTTCCAGGTCAAGCCGGGTATCGTCACCGGCTTTCTCGGACCCAACGGCGCCGGCAAGTCGACCACGATGCGCCTGATCCTCGGTCTCGACGCTCCGAACTCCGGCGCCTGCACCGTCAACGGCCGGTCCTATCGCGATCTTCCCGCGCCGCTGCACGAAATCGGCGCAATGCTGGAAGCGCGGGCTATTCACACCGGACGCTCGGCCTATCAGCATCTCGTCGCGATGGCCCAGACCCATGGGATCGGCCGCAAGCGCGTTCAGGAGGTGATCGACGTCGTCGGTCTGGCCGAGGTCGCGCACAAGCGTGCCGGAGGCTTCTCCCTGGGGATGGGGCAGCGGCTGGGCATCGCCGCCGCCCTGCTGGGTGACCCGACCACCCTGATCCTCGACGAGCCGGCTAACGGGCTGGATCCCGAGGGGATCCTCTGGATTCGCAACCTGCTCAAGAGCCTGGCGGCGGAGGGGCGCACGGTGTTCCTCTCATCCCATCTGATGTCCGAGATCGCGCAGACCGCCGAGCATCTCGTGGTCATCGGTCGCGGCCGGTTGATCGCCGACACGACCGTCGCCGAGATCGTCGAGCAGGCCTCCCGCGAGTCCGCCGTGATCGTGCGCACCCCCCAGGCCGACGAGCTCCGGCTCCGGCTGTCCGGCGACGGCGTGAGCATGAATGCGGCCGGACCCGACGGGCTCGAGGTCCACGGCCTGAGCAGCGCGCAGATCGGAACCGTCGCGGCGCGCCACGGCGTGATCCTGCACGAGCTGACCCCCCAGCGGGCGTCCCTGGAGCAGGCGTTCATGCGCCTGACCGGATCGTCGGTCGAATACCAGGCGGGGCTGTTCGGCGAGGCCGACGGCGACTCCCAACCGGTCCCGCAGGCCGCATGAGCACGATCGCCGCTCCACCCGCGACCGCGACCGCCGTGGCCAAGCCGGGCGTGACCTTCCCGCGCGTCCTGCGATCGGAGTGGACCAAGCTCTGGACACTGCGCTCGACGCGCTGGACGCTGCTGCTGTCGTTCATCGGGATGGCGGCGCTGGGGCCACTCGTCGCCGCCGTTCAGATGTCGCGCTGGGGTCAGCTGAGCCTTCACGACCGCGCCACGTTTGACGCGATCGACTCCGGTGTCGGCGGCTACCACCTGGCCCAACTGGGCATCGGCGTGCTTGGCGTGCTTGTCATCAGTGGCGAGTACAGCACCGGGATGATCCGCTCCAGCCTGATGGCTGTCCCCCGCCGGCTGCCGGTGCTGGGGGCCAAGATCGCCGTGTATGCCGCGGTGACGTTCGTGCTGATGCTGATCGCCGCGCTGATCTCGTTCTTCGTCGTGCAGGCGATCGTCACCCAACACCACGTCCAGCACTCGATCGGAGATCCGGGCGCGCTGCGCACCGTCGTCGGCAGCGCCCTGTTCCTGACCGTGCTGGGCGCGATGTGCGTCGGCCTGGGCGGCCTGGTTCGCAACAGCGCCGGCGGGATCGCCGCGTTCGTCGGACTGTTGTTCGTGCTGCCTGGCATCAGCGCGATCCTCCCCTCAAGCGTCAACGATTCCGTGTCGCCGTACCTGCCGCTGAGCGCCGGAACCACGATCACCTCGCACCATTTTGATAACTCCCACCATCTCACCAACTGGGGCGGCTTCGCCCTGTTCTGCGGCTACACGCTGGTGCTGATCGTGGGGGCCTCGATCACGCTGCTCAGACGCGACGCCTGACCGGCGACCGAGGCGCCGGACGGGGACGAGACGGGCTATCCGTCGTCGAGCAGGCCCTGTAGCGGACCCAGCAGGCGCCGAGATCGCCGTGACACGCCCGGCAGCGCGAGCAGCCGGTGGGTCGGCGGCAGGTCGGCACCCCGGCGATGCAGCTGCTCGGTCGCGATCGGCTTCCACAGCTGATCGATGACCGCCTGGGGTGACTGGTCGGCGATCGCCGACGGTTCGGTCTCCAGGTGCTCGGCCCACAGGCGCAGGCGCGTCTCGCGCGCCAGCTGCGGGCTGTCGGTGACGACATTCATCTCGGTGTCGTTGAGCAGCGAGTGAGCGTTGAGGTTGGCCGAGCCGACCGTGAGCCAGCGGTCATCGACGATGCCCACCTTGGCGTGCACGTACAGCGGGTCGTCGCGGCCGCCGGTGCGTGACCGCAAGGTCACCGCCAGCAGCCGGCCGGCACCGTCGTCGGCGGCGGCGAGCACCGCCAGCTGACCCTTGGTGTCGTCCTGGCCGTTGTTGGCCCGGGCGGGCAGCAGCACCACGATGCGGAAATCGTCGCTGGGGGGCCGGCGCAGCTTGTCGGCGAGCAGGTCGGCGCTCTCGGGTGCCCACAGGAACTGGTTCTCGAGGTACACATAGCGCTCGGCGCTGCGCAGCGCACGCCCGTAGCCCTCCAGGATCCTGAAGTCTCCCTGCGGCACCCGCTCGTACATGCCCTCGGCGATGGTGCGGATCACCTGGACGGTGTCCTCGCCGCAGGTCGGCGGCGCCGGCGGCGTGCGGAGCGTCTCGCCGGTGACCTCCTTCCAGCGCAGCGCGAAATGATCGTGGACATCGGCGACCGCAGGGCCGCGCAGCCGGGTGCCGACGTCGTGCCAGCCCAGTCGCCGGCGCGCCCGATGCTCGCTGTTGTCGTTGCGGTCCCCGCCTAAGTCGGTCATGTCGATACCGCCGACGAACGCCACCTGCCCATCGATCACGATCGTCTTCTCGTGGTGGCAGTGGAACGGGTGCTCGCGCGGATCGGTAACGCAGCGGATCTTGGTCTGGCGGACCAGGCTTTCGACGGCGGCCTTGACCTCGGCGCGGGTGGGATGGAAGGCGGGGATCGGCGCGCCGGCCCAGACCAGCACGCGGACGTCGACGCGTTCGGCGGCCTGCGCCAGCAGCGAACCGAGCACGGTCGGCGGGCGACCGCGGACGAGCTCGAAGTGCGGGGCCAGGTGCCAGCCGGTGATGTGAACGAACTCGCGCGCGTGCGAGATCGCCTCAGCGACCGCGGCCATTGCCTCCTCGCCATCGATCAGGACATCCAGCGCGCAGCCCTCGCGCGGTGGCGGATCGCCAGCGGCCCACGGCCCCAGATCCGGGGGATCGAGCGCGCGCGCCCACCCGAGGCGCTTCAGCCGCCGCGTGTGCTTGGCGCGCACCGCCGCCTCCAGCCCGTCGCCGAAGGCTCCATCCAGCTTCGCGAGCAGGGTCTGCGGCAGCGCGGGCATGGTGGAACTCTGGCACAGCGGCCGCCAACAGGCCGACTCGCCGGTGAACGCGGGGGCGAGGCTCAGAGCGGCTGCTGCACCACGGCCGGCAGCGACAGCCAGACATCGGCGCCGCCAGCGGGCCGGTTGGCGGCGCCGGCGTCGCCGCCGTGGGCGTGGGCGATCATGCGGACGACCGCCAGTCCCAGGCCCACCCCACCGCGTTCGCGGGCCGGATCGGCGCGACTGAAACGATCAAACGCGCGGGGCAGCAGCCAGTCACTGAAGCCCGCTCCCCGATCGCCGACATGAAGCTCGATCGCGCTCCCCGCGACACGGGCGCTGAGGATGATCTCACCGGCGCCGTAGCGCAGCGTGTTGTCGATCAGGTTGGAGATCGCCTGCTGGATCCGGGCCGGATCGGCGCGCACCGTGACCTGGGCCGCGATCGCATCCGGGGCGACGCGCAGCTCACGGCCGGCGTCGTGGACGATCGGAGTGAAGCGTGCGCCCAGTTCGAACAACAGCTCCTCCACCGGCAGGTCGTCGGGATCGATTGGCAGCGTTCCGTCCTCGGCGCGCGCCAGCAGGAGCAGGTCCTCGGCGAGCTGGACGATGCGATCGGTCTCCTCGATCGCGGAGCCGATCGCGGCGCGCAGCGGCTGCTCGCCACCGCGTTCGCGCAGCGAGACCTCCAGCTCGGCCCGGAGCACCGCGAGCGGCATGCGCAGCTCGTGGCTGGCGTTGGCGACGAACAGCCGCTCGTGGCTCAGGCCCTCCTCCAGCCGGTCGAGCATCCGGTTCAGCGTCATCCCGAGGCGTCGGATCTCATCCTGGCTGGCGGGAAGCGGCAGCCGGGTGCTGAGCTCGTCGGTGGAGATGGTGGCGGCGCGCTGACGCATCTTCTCCACCGGGCGCAGCGCGGCCGCGGCCAGGAAGTAGGCGGCCAGGGTGGCGAGCAGCAGCGCGGGGGGCACGCCGATCGCCAAGTTGTTGTCGAGCTTGTCCAGCGCGGCATCACGTTCGGCCAGCGCGACGCCGGCGACCACGATCTTCTGTCCGCCCGCCAGCGGCAGGGCGTAGAGCCGGAAGCTCTCGCCGCGCTGGATCAGCCGCGGGGAGCGCGTCGCGGAGGCCAGCTCGGAGGGGCGCAGCAGCGACGGCTGCGACAGGCCGGCGCTGGCAGCGAGGACGTGTCCGTCAGCGCTGAGCACCTGGACGACGTTGGCGGCGTTGGGCGGCAGCCGTCGCAGCGCGCCGCGGGTAGCGGCGGCGTTCTCGTGGCGCACCAGCCCGGCGATGTCCTGGGCCCGGGCCCGCAGCGACTGATTGACGTTGTAGTCCAGGTCGGAGCGGAAGTGGAAGTACAGAAACGCGATCAGCGCGGCCAACAACGCCGCCATCACGGCCGCGAATGTGATTGTGAGCCGCCACCGAATCGGCAGCCGGCGCAACCAGCGCTGCAGGTCGGCCAGACCGTAGTCAGGCGCGATCCCCCGCCTCATCCGAGGAAGCGCGATCCGCGGCGGGTGGTCGGGGACTAGGTCTCGTCGCATATGCGGTAGCCGACCCCGCGCACCGTCTGCAGGCTGTTGCGCTCAAACGGGCGATCGATCTTCTGACGCAGGTAGCGGATGTAGACCTCGATCACGTTGGAGCGATTCTCGTATTCGTAACCCCAGACCTGCTCGAGCAGGTCAAAGCGCGACAGCACAGCGCCCGGTTCACGCATCAGCGCCTCCAGCAGCGCGAACTGCTTGCGTGACAGGTCGATCGGGATCTCACCGCGCCACACCTGATGTCGGGCCGGGTCCAGGCGCAGATCGCCGACCTCGAGCAGGACCGCGCGCTGGATCGGCCCGCGCCGGCTCATCGCGCGCACCCGGGCGAGCAGCTCGTCGAAGGCAAACGGCTTGACCAGGTAATCGTCAGCGCCGCTGTCCAGCCCGTGCACGCGATCCTCGACCGCATCGCGGGCGGTGAGCATCAGCACCGGCGCCGCGACATTCGCCTCGCGCATCGCGCGGCAGACTCCGAAGCCGTCGAGGTCGGGGAGCATGATGTCGAGCACGATCACCGCGTAGTCGGTGGCGCTGGCTCTGACGATCGCCTCTCGTCCGGTCGTCACCAGATCGGCGGCGATCGCGTCGGTGGCGAACCCCCGAACGAGCACCGGCCCGAGCTTGAGATCATCTTCGACGATCAGCAGCCGCATCGTTCAAGAGTGCATCATCGACATGAACTGCCCATGAGAGGGCTCGCGGCCCCGGGCGCACGGCGGCTGGCGCACGGCGGCGGGCGCACGCGCCCGATCCGCTGACCGCAGACCGCGCTGAACGAGTAGCGTGGGCGGCGATGACGATCATCCCAGCGCCGGTCACGCCGTCGTCCCGGGCGACGGTCGAGCGCGCGGAGGTATCGCTGCACGGCCACCGCATGATGTTCACGATCGCCGGACGGGGACCGGCGGTGGTGCTGATCCACGGCGTCGCCGGCCGCGCGGCGCAATGGGCCCGCACGATCGAGCTGCTCGCAAGCTCCCATACGGTCGTCGCCCCGGATCTGCTCGGCCATGGCGAATCGGCCAAACCACGCGGGGACTACTCGCTCGGCGCCCACGCCTCCGGGATTCGCGACCTGCTCCTCGGGCTGGACATCGATCGCGCAAGCGTCGTCGGGCATTCGCTCGGGGGCGGAATCGCGATGCAGTTCGCCTATCAGTTCCCCGAACGCTGCGAACGGCTCGTGCTGGTCTCCAGCGGCGGCCTGGGCAGCGACGTGCACCGGCTGCTGCGAGCCGCGACCCTGCCCGGATCCGAGCTCGTCCTCCCGGTGCTCGCCGACCGCCGTGTGCTTGCCCTCGCCTCAGCCCTGCCGCGTGCCCTGGGACGCCTCGGCCTGCGCACCGGCCCCGATCTGACCGAGATGGCCAGCGCCTACGAGTCGCTGTCTGACGCAGAGGCGCGACGCGCCTTCATCCAGACCCTGCGGAGCGTGATCGACCCCTCCGGGCAGCGGATCGACGCCACCGATCGGCTGTACCTCGCCTCCCAGATGCCGTCGCTGATCATGTGGGGCGGGCGTGACCGGATCATCCCGGTCAAGCACGGCCGGGCGGCTCACGCGGGCATGCCCGGCAGCCGCCTCGAGATCCTCCCGCAGGCCGGGCATTTCCCCCAGCTGGACGATCCGGCGGGGTTCACCAGAAGGCTGGCGGACTTCCTGCACGACACGAGGCCGGCGGCGCTGGACACCGGGATGATGCGGGCGCTGGTGCTCGCCCACGACCCGGACTCGGCCGCGGTGCTGCAGCGCCTACGCCAGGACCACCCCGCGGCGTAGTCACCCGCCTCGATGACGCTGGGATCCCCGCCATCCCGATTCATCGCGCTGGTGGCCGCGCTGGCGGTGCTGATCCTCGCCGGGATCGGGCTGCACCTGCTGAGCACGCTGGCCGGCGGCGACGACCTCTCGCTGGTCAGAGATCTCGCGCGCGAGCGCACCGACTGGCTGACGACGCTCGCGCACGGGTTCTCGCTGCTGGGACGCAGCATCGTGCTCCTCCCCGGCGCGATTGCGGTGGCGCTCGCGCTCGCGTTCGTGTTCGTGGCGAGCGGGCGCGATCGGGACATGCAGGGCCTGGCGATCGTCACCGGCATCATCGGGGCGATGATCATCCAGAACGTCGACAAGGCGATCGTCGGCCGGCCTCGGCCGCCGGTGGTGCAGCTCGAGCACGTCACCGGGACGAGCTTCCCGTCCGGTCACGCGACCGAGGCGACGGCGTTCTGGCTCGTGCTGCTGATCGTCATCCGGCTGGGCCGCTGGCCGAGGCCGCTGAAGCGGTGCGCGACGCCGGCGGTGGGCGCGATCGTCGTCGGGGTCGCGCTCTCGCGCGTGTACCTGGGCGTCCACTACCCGACCGATGTGATCTCCGGAGCACTGCTCGGCGGTGCCTGGGCGCTCACGATCGCTGCCGTCCTGCTGCCCGGCGACGCGACGCACGGGCACGGCCGGTGCCGCATCGGCTCGGCCCGATCCGGGGACTAGTGCTCTGGTGAGTGCGGTTGCCGTCGCCAGCGTGCCGTGGTGGTGAAACCCGAGGTGGCTGCGGCCTGCTGGCCGGCAGGTCGGTGAGCCAGTAGTCGATGGGATGCTCGTGGCCTTCGCGGCACTCGACGATCAGCCATCGCGCGTGGCTGCACTGGCCTCCGGCGGTCGACCGGACTGACGGCGATCACCCGCCGAAACACAAACGCGACTCCCGCTACTGGCCTAAAAGATCGCCAACCGCGACTGTCTGAAAACGCGCCTGGATCCCCTGCCAGCGACGCGACTGGCAGACCGACCACGGGCTCGGCCACGGGGTCTTTCCAGGGCGCTGGGCGGCGCTCGGGGCGCTGCGCGCGCGGCAAAACGATGGCGTGGCCTGCACCACGCGACAAATCTGACCCACGGTCTGAGATTTGTCACCCACGCTCAGCCGGCAGCCGGTGACAAACCTCCGACGGTCAACCGGGTTTGTCACACCATGCACGCCACGGCGGTGGTCGCGGCCGCTCATCGCAGATCAAGCATCAAAGACCAACCACTCCAGCATCCCACGGGGTCACGCACCCCGGGCCCCATCAACCCGCCCGCGTAATCCGCCGCGGGCCAGCGCTACTCCAAACACACCAGGCCCGACATGACACCATCAGAACACGCGGACAACCAGAGCAGCACTAGCCAGCAAGCCTCAGGTCGGCGTCGGGGTCGCGCCCGCGTCCGCGCCGGGCGAAGAAGTCGGCTTCGGCGTGGCCCAGCGGCGTCGACGGTGGCTCCCCGTACAGGTACTCCGCGGCGATCGCGCCCCAGTCCGCGCCTGCCCGGAGCTGTGCCAGCACGACGGCGACGATGCCGTGCATCCGCCGGATCAGAATCGAGTCGGGCGGCAGCGTGAACTGGTTCACCTGAGCCTTCATCTCGGCCCGCCGCTCAGCGGGGCGCTCGCGCTCGCGTCCGCGGCCACGTCCGGCAGCGTCGGGCGAGAAACGCCGCTGACCAGGGATCGCGTACCAGCGGATCGCCATTCGCATCAGGCCCAGCGCCCAGTCGGCGTCCACCGCATCCGCTCGGCCTGCGGGCAGATAGGAGCCCGCGACCATCGCCGCCTTCAAGGCGGCGGCGTCCTTGTCACGGACGGCGAGCGCGATCGCCTGCTCGGCGGCGACGCGGGCCGGCTCAACGTCGCCCAACAGGCCGAAGTCCAGAAAGCAGACCCGATCGTCGGGGCACAGGAGATAGTTGCCCGGATGGGGGTCTCCAAGCGCGATCCGATCGCGGTAGAGCAGACCGAAGAAGAACCGGAACACGATCTCGCCGTAGCGGTCACGGCGCGCCTCGTCGGTCCGGCGTACCTCCTCGAAGCGCTCCCCCTCGACGTACTCCGAGACCAGCACGCGCCGCGTCGAGAGGTCGGCGTGCACCCGGGGCACGCGGGCAAACGGGTGACCCCGCAGCAGCCGCTCGATGCGACGTTGGTTGGCGGCCTCGAGCTCGTAGTCGAGCTCCTCGCCGATGCGCTCCCGCAGTTCTGCGAGCATCGCCTTCCCGTCCAGTCCGGGAGCGAGTCGCTTGACCAGCGGCAGCAGCAGTGTCGCGTTGCGCAGGTCGGTCTCGACCGCCTCGGCGACCCCGGGATACTGGATCTTGACGACGACCTCGTCGCCGTCGACCGTCGTGGCGCGATGGACCTGGCCGATCGACGCCGCGGCGAAGGCCTGCTGATCGAAATCGGAGAACACGCGCCGCAGCGGCCCGCCAAACTCCTGGCGCATGAGCTTCTCGAGGTCGGAGAAAGCGACCGGTGGCACATCGTCGCGCAGCGCGGCGAGGCGGCGCTGAAGATCCTCCTGCTCGTCCTCGCCCAAGCCGTCGAACTCGATCATCGAGAGCATCTGGCCGACCTTCATCGCCGCGCCCCGCATCTGCCCCAGCTGGTTGACGAGCTGGCCGACCAGCGCAGCGGTCCGCTCGCTCTGCGCCGCGGCCGCGCGCTCGGGCGTCCGGGCTCGATTGGCGGTTCGCATACCGGCCCACCGCAACCCCTGCCCAGTCACCAGGCCACCGACCCGGGCAGTCCGCGCCACCCGTCCGGTGGGGAGCTTCCCCGCAGGCGAGGGTGGCTCGTCGGGGCGCTCGGTCATCAGCCGAGACTAACGGGGCGCAGCGCCCGGCCGCCGTGGCGCACCGCAGCTCACTCTCGACGCGCACCCGCGAGAGACCACCTCGAGGGCCTGGTCGATCTCGGAGTCGTGCGAACGGTGAGGGTGGGTCTGCACCCAGCGCATCACGTTGACCACAGACCCCCGCGTCGCCGGCCGGCTACGGAACCCGCAGCCGCTGCACCACGCGCGACGTTGTCAGTCCCGGCTGCGGCCCCCCATCGATCGTGAACACCAGCGGGCCGATCGACACCACGCCCAGACCGTGACGCGCGACCGGTAGATCGGCCAGCGGGCTCCAGCGGCCGGTGCGCAGATCCAGCCGCTCGGTTTGTGGGACCGTCTGTGCGCCGTCCTCACCGCCGACCACCACGATCGAGCCGCCCGCGACGACCGCCTGAAATCCACTCCGCGCGACCGGCATCGCCGGCATCGTCTGCCACGAGGCGGCGCCGGGCCGATAGCGCTCGACGTAGGTGAAGTTGCCGACGCCCAGCTCCCGTCCCCCCAGGAGCCACACCGCCCCGCCCGCCGCGACCGCCGCGACGTGCTCACGCGCGTGAGCGAGCGAGGGCCCCAGCGACCACCGCCCGGTGTCGAAATCGAAGATCGCCAGGGCCGACAGCGCGCTCACCGTGTCGCTGCGTCCCCCGGCCACATACAGGCGATGGCCGAGGACGGCCGCGCCCGCCGCCGCGCGAGCGAGCGGCGCATCGGGCATCGTCTTCCAGCGCCCGGTGGCCGGGTCATATGACCAGAAGCCCGCGACCGCTCCAGAGCTGGTGTCACCGGGCTGCGAATACCCACCGACGACATACAGGCGCCCGCCATAGCTCACCGCGCTCATGTGGTTCAGCGCCACCGGCATTGGGTGCGTGGTGCTCCACCGCTCGGTGCGGAGATCCAGTCGCTGGACCTCAGCCGTGGTGTGACCGCTGGCGTCAAAGCCTCCGACCACGTAGGCGACGGTGCCGATCCGCGCCGCCGACACCTCCCCGCGCGAGCTCGGCGCCTCCGGCAGCCCGATCCAGCGGCCCGCCGGAATGCCGGCCAGGGGCAGCGTCGGCGTGGCCGGGCCGGCCCGTCGGTGCGCGGCGCGGCGCGCGGTCGTGCGCACCGAGGCCCGCGACCGACCGGGGCCGGACTGATGCCCGCCCGAGCTGACGAGCACCACGAGCACCGCCACGATCGTGGCCAGCGAGAGCAGCGCGACCAATCGCCGGCGGCGGTAGGCCGCGTGGCGGCGGTAGGGGGCACGGCGGCCGTAGCTCACAGGCAACGACGCCAGCGGCGAGACGGTCCGCGCGGCACGGCTGGGTTTCTATCGCGCGGAGATGAGATCGGCATGAAGGCGCCACCGGACGGCTACTGCTGCAGGAGTATGCCGGACCCTGCGCGCGCTGGAAAACTACCCCGGCCGGCGTACGTCAGGTGCGTCCGCGCGGCTGACGACAGCGCCGGTCGCCGACCGTAGCTTGGTCGCATGACCTCAATCACCGGTGTTGCCCTGCGCCACCGCAGGCTCGTCGCGCGCGCCTGGATCCTGATGAAGCTCGGCGCCCGCGACCGGGTCTGACTCGTGGTCATGGCCTACCAGAGCGGCCTGGTCACGGGCTGACGCGGTCAGTGCTCGAGTCGCTCCTGTAGACGGACGGTCACCGTCTCGCCCGCCTGCTTGCTGATCGCCTTGCGCACGTCGGCCTTGATCGGCAGCTTGTGGGTGCCATCACCGAGCGCCATGAAGGAGCTCCGCAGCGGATGGCCGTCGACCGTGCCGCTGATCTTGACTAGACCGCGGGTCCCGAAGAACTCGACTGACTCGGGCCAGACCACGTACGTCCAGCCGCCCGCAGCGGGGCTCTTCTGCAGTTCGGCAGTGAACTCCCGGTTGCACTTGGTCATGCCTGCTCGACGATCACGAGGCGGTTGCCGTCCGGGTCACGGAAGCTGAACATCGGTGGCACCCGTTCGCCCATCCGGAGGATCTCAGCATCGGCATCGACGCCCTCGGAGAGCATCGCAGCGTGGTCAGTCTCGGCGTCGACGGTACTGAGGCGGATGCCGGTGTCGACGCCGATCGGCGCGCCTGGGGGCGCGGAGACCAACGCAATCGAGGTAGTGGCCCCCGGGGGAGCGACCTCAAGCCAGCGGCCGGCGGCAAACGGGGCGTCGAGCCGCTTCTCGAAGCCCAGCTTGCCGACGTAGAAGTCCAGCGAGCGAAACTGGTCGCTGACGGGCACTCCGACGGTTCGAATCTCGGTGATCCGGGTGTGCTCAGAACGGTTGTGCATGTGCTCTCCTCTTGACCGGCGGATGTGATGGGTGGTGTGGCTCAGGTCGCCGCGGTGGGCCCGGGGGCATACATCAGCGATCCCGGCGTGGTCAGCGTCTCGCCGGTCTCGAGCAGCGTCTTGAGGCCCGAGAGGACCATCGGCCAGCCTCCGTAGAGAGCGCTGTCGGCGTCCTCGGGCAGCTGGTCGTGGGTCACGGTCAGTCGGCAGGAGTCAGCGACCGGCTCGATCTCCCAGGCGACGCGCGAGGTTCCCGCACGTCTGACGTCATCACCCCACAGCGCCCGGAAGCTCTGCACGAGCCTGCGCGGAGGGTCGACCTCCAGGTTCTCGCCCTCGCTGATCAGGCCGGGGGCGTCGGGGTGCGCCGTCTCATAACGGGAGTCCGGCGTCCAGTCAGACCTCACGCCCACGCCGAAGCTGTACTTCTGGCGCAGCTCGCTACGGGTGATCGCCTCCCACAGCCGCTCGGGGCTGGTCTTGATGTAGATCTCGAAGATCTTCTCCATGCTGTTGTCCTCCATCTCGCTCTTGAGCTCGCTCAGGGTCGCGACCCACGGTTCGGCGTACTTGCTGACCCAGCGGTCATGCACCAGCCGGATCGGGACGGCGTTCAGGAAGTGCAACTTCTCCCGGCCACGGCGCCGGGTGACGACCAGCCCGGCCTCCTCGAGCACCTTCAGGTGCTTCATCACCCCGAACCGCGTCATCGAGAGGCCGTGCTCCAGCGCGCTGAGGGGCTGGCCGTCCTGCGCGAACAGCTGATCGAGCAGACCTCTGCGCGTCGGGTCAGCCAGCGCCTTGAACACCGAGTCCATCTCCATGCCGAGCGATCATAGGTGACCATATGGTCACCTGTCAAGCTCAGTCAGTCGAACCGGTTAGGTCGGACCCACAGGAGCGGCGACGGGTCTCGATCGATAGACACCGTGCAACGCGATGCGTCCACCGCGAACCGCCCCCCTGCAGGTCGCTCGATGAGCGTCTACGTCGATGATGGTTTCGTCGACGGCGCGTGGGGTGTCTGGGCCGGCGGCGGACACCTGCAGGCCGACACGCTCGAGGAACTGCACGCGATGGCCGCGCAACTCGGGCTCAGGCGCACCTGGTTTCAGTCCAAGCCGGGTAAGCCATGGCACGACCACTACGACCTCACTCAGAGCAAGCGCGAGCAGGCGATCCGGCTCGGCGCGATTGCGGTTGGCTGGCGCGAGGCCGCCCAGCGCAATCGGAAGCTGCGCCTGGCCCACCGGGCGGCGAAGGAGTGACCTGGCGGCAGCCGGCAGCGGCCTGGATCCCGGACAGATCCCGGACGGCTTACAGCCAGCCGCGTTCGTCGGCCGCTCTGACGGCCTCGGTGCGGTTGCGCGTCGCGGTCTTGGCGATCGCTGGCCGACAGATAGTTGCGAATCGTCCCCTCGGAGAGGAACAGCGTCTGAGCGATCTCCGACACAGTTATCCCCGACGAGCGGCAACCAGCACGTCGCGCTCTGGGGCGGTCAACGGCGAGGCCCCGCTGGCGAGCGTCTCGGCGGCGAGCTCTCCGGCGAGCGTCACCTCGCGGTAGTTGGAGACGGCGGTGCGCGGGTGGCCAAGCCGGTCATCATGAGTGCACTGGCGACGAAGATGATCCCGCGCGTCCACACCGCGGAGTTGAACGCCGTTCGCGTCGTTGTGCAGTAGGGCGATGTTGGCCCGGGGGTAGGGAATTGCTGAACCGTGTTCATGACGATCCTTTTCCGTTGCACCGGCACTGAGATCACACCATCTCTTGCCTCGGCAGTGTCAACAGCGGCCATGCCAGGACGGTGACATGCCGCCGGCCGCCCGGGTAGTGCCGGAGCTCAGCGGTTCGCCATGACAAATGTCAGAAGCGCCGTGACGCGCGCACGGATGCCGCGATCCTCCGGGGACTGTCGACTACTGTGGACGAGTGTCTGAGGACCGGCTAGCGGTGGTCCTGGCGGCGATGGCAAGCGTCGACGGGAACGCCCCCACCGTCATCGACCGGGTGTGCATGGCCGCGGTCGGGTTGCTGTCGCTCAGCGGGGCCGGGATCTCGTTGATGGCCAACGGTCAGCTGCGGGGCAGCGCCGGCGTCTCTGAATCAGGGATCGCGGCCGTCCAAGAACTTCAACTCGAGCTCGGGGAAGGACCGGGCGTGGACGCATGGGCCGGCAACGCTCCGGTGCTGGAGCCTGACCTGACCCACCCGCAGACCGACCGTTGGCCAACCTTCGCGCAGGCGGCCGGGCAGGCGCAGGTCGCAGCGGTGTTCGCGTTTCCGATGCACGTGGGGGCGATTCGAATCGGGGTGCTTGTGCTCTATCGCGACCACGCCGGGCCGCTGAGTGCCGAGGAGGTGGCCCGCGGCCTGGTGCTGGCTGACGTCGCCAGCCAGATCGTGCTCGCGGTGCAGGCCGGCGCTCCGAGCGACAGCGTGCATCAGCTGCTCGCCGGCGAGCCCCCGCACTGGGCCGAGGTGCATCAGTCGACGGGCATGATCTCGATCCAGCTGGGCGTTGGCGTCGACGAGGCATTCGTGCGGCTGCGCGCGCACGCGTTCGCGTCGGGCCGGCCGCTGCGAGAGGTGGCGCGCGCCGTGGTCGAGCGTCGACTGCGTCTGGACGGCTCAAGCTGATGCACATCTCACGAGGATGCTGTGTCAAGATCCGCCCGGCCGGGCGCACGGCGGACCACGCTGGGCGGACTGGTATTCGATCATGACCCGAGAGCAGCGGATTGTTGAGACGTTCGTTGAGTTGGCCGACACGATGGTCGATGATTTCGACGTCATCGAGTTCCTCCATCGCCTGGCGGAGCGCTGCGTCGAGCTACTGGATTGCACCGAGGCAGGGCTGCTGCTGGCCGATGCGTCGGGAATCCTGCGGGTGATGGCGTCCTCGAGCGAGCGCTCAGACGCGCTTGACCTGCTGCAGATCCAGAACGAGGAGGGTCCGTGCTTTGAGTGCTTTCACCGCGCCAAGCCGGTGTCCAGCGCGGATCTGAGCGAGGACCTGGGTCGCTGGCCGCTGTTCGCGCCGGCAGCGGTGCAGCGTGGGTTTCGTTCCGTACAGGCGGTCCCGATGCGAGTCCGTGGCAACACGGTCGGAGCGTTAAACCTGTTTCGCCGCGAGCCGGGGCTGATCTGGGATCGAGATCTGCCGTTGGCGCAAGGGATGGCCGACATTGCCGCGGTCGCCCTGTTGCAGGAACGCTCGCTGCGAGAATCGCGGGGGGTCGTGGAACAGCTACAGGGCGCGTTGTCGAGCCGGGTGGTGATCGAGCAGGCCAAGGGGGTGCTCGCTGAACGCGCGCAGGTCAGCTTGGACGCCGCGTTCCTGCGCCTGCGCAGCTACGCCCGCACTCACAACCGCCGGCTGAGCAACGTCGCCGGGGAGCTGATCGCCGGCGAACTCGACCCGGCGGCATTGGTGGCCCCAGCCACCTCAGAGCGCTGATCGAGACCTGTCGGCGAACGTGATGATCCGGCCGTGAGCACCGGCGTACGGACGCAGCGGCTGGGCCTCGTCGGGCTGGGACGAATGGGAATGCCGATGAGCGCCCGGCTGGCCAGCGCCGGCTTCGCCATCAGCGCTTTTGACATCCTCGACGATCGACGACCCACAGTATCCGGTCAACCCGGGGTCCACTGGGCCGAGTCGGCCGGCGGCGCGGCGGACGGCGCCGACGTCCTGGTCACGATGCTGCCCGGTGCGCAGGAGGTCTCCGATGTCATCGCTGAAGTGGTCGGCCGACTGCCGGCAGGGTCGACCTGGATCGATATGAGCACCGCCTCGCCTGCGACGGCCCGCGCGATCGCCGCCGCCGCAGAGAACAAGGGGATCCGGTCGCTCGACGCGCCGGTGGGCGGCGGCCCCAACGCCGCACGTGACGGCCAGCTGATCGCGTTCGTCGGGGGCCAGCGGGCTGTCCTTGATGCGCACCGCGACGTACTGGGCGCGCTGACTTGCAGAATCGAGCATGTCGGCGCGGCCGGGGCCGGCTACACGGTCAAGCTGCTGGTCAACCTGCTCTGGTTCGGCCAGGCGCTTGCCTCAGCGGAAGCCTTGACGCTCGCCCACCAGGCCGGCATCGATCCCGATGCGCTGCGACAGGCCGTCGATCACAGCGCCGCCGCGAGCGCGTTCATGGCCCGCGACGCCAGCGCGCTACTCGCCGGCGACGACCTGACGTCGTTTTCACTGACCCGCGTCTGCGACCAGCTTGCCACGATCCTGGACCTCGGTGCCGAGCTCCAGGTGCCACTCGAGCTGGGAGCCGTGATCAGCGATCTACACCATCAGGCCCTCGTGCACTACGGTGACGTCGATGGCGAGCTCCTCGGCGCCCGCCTGGTCGCCGAGCGCGCCGGCGTGGCCCTTCATCGAGCGCAGCGTCAGCCAACGTAGCTGGCAACTCAGTCCCACAGCCGATACTGTTGCTCCGGTAGCTGGTGGATTTAGTCTGCTCCAGACCCTGGCGGCTTTCCTGGCAAATCAGGTTCCGTCTGGAGCAAATGCACCTCAAGCACAAGAACTCGGTTGGCGGCAGCAGCAGGCCCGGTTTAGACAGCCCAGATGTCAGCCCCAGGCCCGTCCCCGGCGAGGACCGTCAGGCGGTGCGCTCGGGAGCTCAGCGCTCGGCTACCAGACGCGAGGCTCTACGGCGGTGATCACGTTCCCCGATCGCGCCGAGGCCGGCACCGTGCTCTCGTTGCGAAGCCGCAACGAGAGGGCGCTCGTCGCGGGCCACCACTGGATTGCGGTCGATCTGCGCGCCGCCTACCACATCGACACGCAGACGCTGGGCAAGCTGTGCGTCGCGCTGCGACAGATCGGCCGTCACGGAGCGAAGCTTGCGGTCGTCGGCGCTGACCGACGCGTCCATAGGGTGCTCGAGCTGTGCGCCATCGACGGGCTCGAGCTGCATCAGACGGTTGACAGCGTCTTCGCGCAAACGAGCGTCGGTGAACGCGAACGCAGACGTCGAAGCTGGCGCAGCCGCTTCGGGCGACAGCGCCCGGCGCTCAGAGGCTCCGCCTCGGGCCCTTGATCTTCTCGCTCCGGCGACCCGCCGCCTGTCTCTCTCCCCTCCAGGGGGCGGGTCGCCAGCGAGACTGGATCTCGCCGCTTGACCAGGATCAACTAGGCGAGATCGAGGCTCGCCGCGATCATCATCGCGGCGCGCTCCTGAGCGGCGTAGGTGGCGCGTAGGGCCGACACCACGTCGTCTCCGTCGGCGCCGACCGGGGGCGGGTCGGCAACCAGCAGCCTCCGGACCTCCCGGCCGAGCGGCTCACCGCCGACCGTGTCGGCCAGTGCGGCCAGCGCATCCGCGCGCACCCGTGCGCCCTCCACGAACGAGCCGATCACCGTTTCCCGGGCCAGCGGCGCTCGCCCGAACACACGCGCGTGCAGGACGGCCGGATTGACCGCGTGGGGACGGATCAGCGCGCGGCGCTCGCTGTCGGATAAGCCGGCCGCAGTGGCAACGTGATCGATCGCCTGGGTGATGCCCTGGGCATCGACCGGCAGCGAAGCCTGCAACTCCGGGGACAGCTGGGATAGGAGGCTCGCGTGCTCGGCCGCGGCGCCGGCCAGCAGCGCTTGGACGCGATCACGATGGGTGATGGCCATCACAGTGCACGGTAGACCCGTCCCGCGCCCGGACCGCTGCGGATCGCCGCAGGGTGCATCATGGTCCGATGCGCACTGAGATCCGGGTTCCGGGGCTGGTCTGCATCGAACACACCTTCCAGGTGCCGCTGGACCACGCCCGCCCCGCGGGAGCGACGATCGAGGTGTTCGCCCGCGAAGTCGCCGATCCGGACGGGACCGATCGGCCCGTCCTCGTCTTTCTGCAGGGCGGACCGGGGTTCGAGGCCCCGCGGCCGACCGGCCGACCCCGCTCGCCCGGCTGGCTCGATCACGCGCTGGGCCGATACCGCGTGCTGCTGCTCGATCAGCGTGGCACCGGCCGCTCGACGCCAGTCGGCCAACTGCCCGGGATGACCGCGCCCGAGCAGGCTGAGTACCTGACCCACTTCCGCGCCGACTCGATCGTGAGCGACGCCGAGCACATCCGACGCGCCCTCGAGATCGACCGCTGGAGCGTGCTTGGTCAGAGCTTTGGCGGCTTCTGTGTGCTGGCCTACCTGTCGCGGGCGCCGGAGGGCCTGCGCGAGGCGTGGTTCACCGGTGGCCTGCCGCCGCTGCGCCGCGGCGCCGATGAGGTCTACGCGCTGACCTACGAGCGCGTGCGCGAGCGCAATCGCCGCTTCTACGAGCGCTTCCCGGAGGATCGCGAGCGGGTGCGCCGACTGCGCGCGGCGATCGAGAGTGGCGGTATCGAGCTGCCCGACGGCGAACCGCTGACCTGGCGACGAGTCCGCCAGCTGGGGTCGATGCTCGGGATGAGCGACGGCGCTGAGCACCTGCACCACATCCTCGAGCTGCCGCTGCACTCTCCGGCGTTCCGTCACGACGTGGCCGGAGCCGTCCCGTTTGCCCGCAACCCGCTCTACGCGATGGTGCACGAGGCCAGCTACGCCGATGGCGGGGTCACGGCCTGGTCGGCGGAACGGATGCTGCCGCCCGAGTTCGCCGACGACCTCGACCTGTTCACCGGCGAGCACGTGTACCCCTGGATGTTCGAGGACTATCGAGAGCTGGCGCCGCTGCGCGAGGCCGCGCAGCTATTGGCCGAGCACGAGTGGCCGTTGCTGTATGACCCCGCTGCGCTGGCGCTCAACCAGGTGCCGTGCGCCGCGGCCATCTACACCGAGGACATGTACGTCGAGCGAGCGTTCTCAGAGGAGACCGCCGCCCGGATTCCGGGCCTGCATGCGTGGGTCACGAGCGAGTACGACCACAACGGCCTGCGGGCCGACGGAGCGCGCGTGCTGAGCCACCTGTTCGATCTCACCAGCGGGCTGGCCTAGTGCCGCGGTTGGCAAAATCGGGGCACTAGCCGACGATGCCGATCGCGCAATCACTGCGTGGGTTGGCGCCCGCGCGCTGGCGGGACGACCCGCGGCTGCGCGCCCTGGCGCTGGGCGCGGGATTGATCCCTCCGCGCACGATGCACTCACCCGCCGAGGCGGCGGCGCTGGCCCGCCGGGCGTCGGGCGCGCGCCGGGTCGTCGAGCTCGGGGTCTACGAGGGCTCCTCGGCGGTGGTCCTGATCAACGCGCTGGGCCCGGCGGGTGAGCTTCATCTGATCGATCCGTTCATCGACGCCAGCGGCTGGGCGCTGCGCGCCGGCTGGCAAGCCAACCCAATCGCCACCCGGCTGGCGGTGCGCCGAGCGTGCCGTCACCACGGTCCGCAGATCCGTTGGCACCTCGCTCGCAGCCAGGACGTGGGACGGGCCTGGGCCGGCGCCCCGGTCGACTTCGTGTTCATCGATGGCGACCACAGCCCGCAGGGCGTGCGCGAGGACTGGGAGGCGTGGCGCGGGCATATCGCCGCCGGCGGCGCGGCCGCGTTTCACGATGCCCGGGCCGGACGCCCGGGTGGTCAGGGCGGCCCGGGGCCGACATCGGTGGTCGACGAGCTGTTCCGCGAGCACACCGGCTCCGTTCCCGACTGGGCGATCGTCGAGGAGGTCGACTCACTGGTTGTGGTGCAGCGGGCCGTTTGCTTCTGGCCGAGCGATGCCGCGGCGGTCACGCTAGCTGGTTGATGCCGTGCGGTCGGGCAGCTCCCCAGGGCCGAACGACGACAGGCCACCACCGGGGTCAAACGCGACCCGGTCGAAACCGTTTGCGACAGCGGCCGCGCCGGCAACGGTCGCGGAGGTCGGAGCCCTCGGCGACCCCCAGCACATCGAGCACAGCGGTCAGAGACGAGTCCGCGACCGGTACCGCCTCAGACGCGCGGCACCTCCAGCGTCCACGCGCCCGCAAAGCGCACGACGTGCCGGTCGGGCAGGGAGGCGATCGACATCGCGAGGTCGTCGCAGGCCGGACAGCGGAGCACTACTCCCGCGCCCTGATAGGCGCGATGGGAGCCGAGCGCCCGCCGCTGCCCGCACGAGTGACAGCCGCGGACGGCCGTGGTCATGTCGGTGCCGAACGTCTCCAACAGCAGCGCGGCCAGCGCGTTCCCGTCCAGGCACAGCCGGTCCTCGGTCATCTCAGCCTCCAGTCGGTCCGAAGCGCTCGGCATGGATAGCGCCCGGGGCGTGACCCAGTTGCACGAGTAGGTTCGCGGCGCTCTCCACAAACGGAGTCGGGCCACAGACGAAGATCCGTATGCGCTCCGCCGGCTCGGGGCCGACATCGCGCAGCATTGCCGGGTCGATCCGACGCCGAAAGCCCGTCCAGCCCTCCGGGGCCGAGCGGGTCAGCGTGACCGAGAGCGCCAGCCCGCCGTCAGCCTCCAGCGTCGAGAGCTGCTCGCGGTACAGCACGTCATCCCACGCGCGCGCCGACACGAGCAGGCGTGCGTCGATCTCGCTGCCGACCGCGGCACGATGGCGCAGCATCGCCATCAGTGGCACCAGTCCCGAGCCGCCGGCGAGCAGCAGCAGCGGGCCACCGTCGTCCACGCTCCAGGTGAAGTGGCCGCCGATCGGGCCGCGAAGCTCGAACTGGTCGCCCGCGCGCAGCTCACCCGCCAGGTACGGGGAGACCTCGCCGGTGTCAATCCGCTCGACCGTCAGGGCCAGGCGCTGTTCCTCGGGCGCCGAGGCGATCGAATAGGAACGCTCCGCCTGGTAACCGTCCTCGGCGGTCAGCCGGACATCGACGTGCTGTCCGGCACGGTGCCCCAGCCAGCCGCCGTCGACGTCGAGCACGATCGTCACCGCCCGCGGGGTCTCCGCGATCAGCTCATGGACGGTGGCCGTGCGCCAGGCGAGCGCCGCGCCGGCCACCGGTCAGTCTCCCCAGTAGCGCTGTTCGCGCCAGGGGTCTCCATAGTTGTGGTAACCCGCGGCCTCCCAGAAGCCGGGCTCGTCGTCGGGCATCAGCGTCAGGCCGCGCACCCACTTGGCGCTCTTCCACAGGTACAGGTGGGGCACCAGCAGCCGCGCCGGTCCGCCGTGTTCGGGCTCGAGCGGCTCGCCGCCGAAGCTGTGCACGACCCAGGCCCGACCCTGCCTCAGATCGGCCAGTGGCAGGTTGGTCGTGTAGCCCCCCTCGGCGCGTGCGGTGACGTACTCGGCCTCGGTCTCGACCCCCTCCAGCAGCGTGTCCACCGACACGCCGGTCCAGCTGGTGCCGAGCTTTGACCACTTGGTGACGCAATGGATGTCGACGGTGAACGTCTCGCTCGGCAGCGCCATGAACTGCTCCCATGACCAGCGCACGGTCTCGTCGATGGCGCCGTCGATCGTCAGGTTCCAGCCGTCGAGCGCGACGTGCGGCGTCGGCCCGATCGAGAGCACCGGAAAGTCATCGACGACGTACTGGCCGGGCGGTACGCGGGACAGATCGACCTCACGTCGACGACGTCCGCCGAAGCCTCGGGAGATGGGGCTCATGGCGCCGTGATTTCCCTGCGTTTGCCGAGGCTAGTGCCCGGGCTCGGCGACCAGTGCGCTGCCACCGCCGAGGCGCACCGGCTCGGCGATTGCCCGCACCCGCTGGTGACCAAGGTTTTGGAGCGCGGTCGCATCACCCGGATAGTGGTCCAGCGGCAGCACCGATCCCGTCGCGAGTGAGAACTTCTCGTGGAACTGACGGGTCAGCTGGTTGCGCATCGAACTGTCGTAGAAGGCGGGCTCGGCCAGCGAGGTCGGGGAGTTGGTCTGGCTCACCCGTGGCGCCGCCAGGGCTGCGGGGAGCGACATGCCGAAGTCGACGTGGTTGATCAGGGTCTGCAGGATCGTCGTGGGGATCGTCGAGCCCCCGGCCGCGCCAATCGCGAACAGCGGCTTGCCGTGCCTGATCGCGATCACGGGACCCATGCTGGATCGCGGCTGCTTGCCGGCGGCGGGAAGGTTGGGATCAACGGCCTTCGGTTCGGGCGGCGCAAAGTCAAAGTCGGTCAGCTCATTGTTGAGCAGGAAGCCGTAGCCGGGCACGGTTTCGCCGCTGCCACCGAAGAAGTTGATCGTGTTGGTGTAAGCGACGATGTTGCCCCACCGATCCTCGGTCACGATGTTGTTGGTGTGATGGGCTTCGGGTGACGCCGACGTCGGGCGGGTCACGGACGTTGCAGCGCTGCCGGCACAGCTGCGGTAGGGCCCGAACGGATTGCCTGGGGCCAGCGGTGAGCTCAGCGCAGTGTTGTGGATCAGGCAACGGCGCGTCGCGGCGAACGCGGGGCTGAGCAGTTGCTGGAGCGGCACCCTGACGAAGCTCGGGTCGCCGAGGTAGCGGTCGCGGTCGGCGTAGGCGAGGCGGGAGGCCTCGAGGTATTGAAACAGCGCGGTCGCGCGCGGCTCGTTGCCCAGGTTCCAAGCGCTGAGGATGTTCAGCGCCTCGCCGATCGTCGAGCCGCTGCTGGAGGGCGGTCCCATGCCCTCGATGTTCAGACCACGGTAGGAGGAGTGCGTCGGTGCCTGGACCTTGGCCCTATACGCGCGCAGGTCGCTCGTCGTCATGATCCCGGGCAGCTTGATGATGTGCGTGCCCGGGGACAGCGTCGGATGGTCGTCGGCGTTGACGATCGCCTGGCCGAGCGGCCCCTGATACAGATACGAAGGCCCATGGCTGGCCAGCTCCCGGTAGGTGTTCGCCAGGCCCGGGTTGCGCATCAGGCTGCCCAGCGGCAGCGGGTTTCCGGCCTTGGTCAGAAACAGCGAGCGGCTTGCGGGGTAGGCCCGCAGCAGGGGGAGTCCGGCCTGCTCGAGCTGCCGGAAGTCCGGGTTGATCCGGAACCCACGCTTCGCGACCGCGATCGCCGGCTGCAGATCAGACGCGAAGCTCGCGCGGCCGTAGCGGCTGACGGCCTTCGCCCAAGTCGCGACCATCGACGGGACGCCGGTGGACAGCGGCTGATCGGAGGCGTAGGCGTAGTCCAGCGGCTTACCGGTCGCGGGGTCGGTGAACATCTTCGCTGTGCAGGCCGACGGGCAGTTCTCGCGGCCGTCGATCGTGACCACCCGGTGGGTTCTCGCCAGATAGATGACCATGAACCCGCCGCCTCCCGGGCCGGCCACAAACGGAACGGTCACGCCCAGCGCGCTTGCCGTGGCGACCGACGCGTCGACCGCGTTGCCGCCCCGCCTGAGCACGTCGATACCCGCCCTGCTGGCATTGACATCCATCGACGCAACCGCACCGGCGGACCCCTCGGCGACCGCCTGACCCCTCGCGGCAGCTGCCCGTTGGGAGGTCGCCGCGCCGGCCCCAGATGGCAAGACGAGAAGCGCCGCGAGGAGCGCTGCGACGCCGAAGGCATGTGCTGAGCGCCTCACCGGCGCCCCAGAACCAATCGCACGGTACAAACCGCCACTCATCGTACTGCGGGCACCCAGTGTCGGCAACGCCGGAATGCGCCGGCGCAACCGCTCAGGCGACCGCGGCGTGTCCCGGTTCGGCGACGGCGCCGCGCTGGACGAGCAGTCCGAGCAGGGCGCCGGCGATCGCGAGTCTGCCACCGACGACCAACGTCGACTGCACCGCATCCTCGGCCGCGTCGCGATCACCGAGCAACAGATAGGCAGACCTCAACAGCGTCGGAGCGAACTGCACGCAAAGCCACGAAACTCCGTCTCATCGCGACGGGACCGAATCACGAGCAGATCCCAGCCGTGAGCGGTGCACAGGTCTTGCCGTTTTTGACCGGGTCTGCCATACTGAACTCAATGGTTCAGTATGCGACACCGATCGACCGCGCGTTCGCGGCCCTCGCTGACCCCACCCGACGCGCCGTACTGGAACGCCTGGGCACCGGCAGCGCCGCGATCAGCGAACTCGCCCAACCCTTCGGCATGTCCCTGACCGGAATGAAGAAACACATCGCACTGCTGGAAGACGCCCACCTGATCACCACCGAGAAGGTCGGCCGAGCCCGCCGCTGCACCCTCGCCCCCTACGCCTTTGAGGGCATCAACACCTGGCTACAACGCCTAGACCGCTTCGCGCAAGTTCTCGAACGCACCAAAGGAGCCCAATGAACACCACCGTCACCACCCCCAACGAACTCGAGATCTGCGTCGAGCGGATCTTTGACGCCCCCCGCCCCCACGTCTACTCCGTCTGGACAGACCCCACGCTGATCCCCGAGTGGTGGGGACACGGCACCGTGGTTGAAGAGATGGACGTCCGCCCCGGCGGCCGCTACCGCTTCCAAACCGCCCACGGCGTCGTCGAGGGCGAGTTTCGCGAAGTCAAAGCACCCGAACGCCTCGTCCAAACCTTCCAGAACCACCTCCAAACCCTCGAGTTCGAAGACCTCGGCGAACAGACCAAGCTGACCCAAACGATGCACTTTGAAACCACCGAACAACGCGACCTGAGCATGCAATACGGCGTCGAAAAAGGCGCCCAGGCAGGCTTCGCCAAGATCGACACGCTGCTCAAGAAGATCACGGCATGACCTCGATCGAATCCGTCACCCTCGAAGTGTCCGACCCCGCGGTTGCCAACGCCTTCTACGCCGCCGCCTTCGGTTTGGGCACTCAGCTTGGCCTACGCGCCTCGGAGGCGCCAACGACCGGGTTTCGTTCGTTCACGCTGTCACTCGTGGTGTCCCAGCCAGCCACGGTCGACGGCCTCATCGGCGCCGCCCTCGAAGCCGGCGCGACGCCGATGAAACCCGTCAAGAAGGGGTTCTGGGGCTACGGTGGCGTCGTACGTGCCCCGGACGGAACGATCTGGAAGGTCGCGACGTCGTCGAAACAGGACACCGGCCCGGCCACTCGGCAGATCGACAACATCGTGCTCCTGTTGGGAGTCGCCGACGTTGCCGCGAGCAAGCGGTTCTACGTCGACCGCGGCCTGGCGGTGGCGAGGAGCTTCGCCCGTAAGTACGTCGAATTCGAGACACCGTCAGCGCAAGTCAAGCTGGCGCTCTACGGGCGACGCGCCCTGGCCAAGGACGCCGGCGTCTCCCCCGCCGGCACCGGATCGCACCGGATCGCCATTGGCAGCGATGCCGGGCCCTTCACCGACCCGGACGGGTTCGCGTGGGAGGCATCGTCGGCACCGGCCCCGCGGACAAGGTCCTCAGCAGCCGTGGGCGCGTGATCGGAGCACCTCGACACCTCAGCACAACGGCGCTGGAGGCCGCCTTCCGCCGCCGCTAGCCACCAGACCGATCGTCTGCGCCAAGGGCTGTCACGAGTCGGGTCGAGAGTTAGCATGGCCCGAATGGTGGGTCGACAGGCGAGCCGTGGCGGTGGGTTGCCGCTGTCGGCCCTGCTGTCCCAGGCGCTGGTGGCGTTCGTGATCGAGTTCGACAACGCGTTTGAGCACGAGATGCCGCACCGGACGACGAATCACGGGGCGTCGGCCGATTCCCCCGACGCGCCTTGGCTGGTATCGCTGGCGATGTGGGTGCACTGCATGCGCGACGTACCCAGCGAGGGCATTGGGACCCGGGATCTGGCTCGCGCTGCGGGCCTGGATGCCCGCGGTGCGCGGATGGTGTTCAAGCGCATGAGCCGGTGGTGGGGCTACCTGGAGATCGACACCGTCTCCTCCGGGGCGAGAGGTGGGCGATAGCGCGCGTGAAGCTGGCGTACCTCACCGCGACGGGGCAGCTTGCTCGCGACGCCTACCGCCACCGGATCACGGGGGTCGAGCAGCGGTGGGAGGAGCGCTTCGGCGAACGCCCCGTGCGTGCGCTGCGAGTGTCGCTGGATGAGCTCATCGGCGACGGCACCGCCGCAGATCCGCCGCTGTTCGCCGGTCTAGACCCCGGAACGAGCGGATGGCGAGCCAGCTTGCCGCGGCCTGACACGCTGCCGCACTACCCGATGGTCACCCACCGGGGTGCCTTCCCCGACGGAAGCTAGCCCGATCCCCGGTCCGCCGGGGCGGTCGGCAGGGGCTGGAAGCCGTCGGGTCTCCCACTTGCAGATGAGAGCCTGACTTAGGTGATCGTCACACCAAGGCAACGCTCGCTCCGCGGGGGCTGCATATAAAGGCCCACGACCCCAACAAGGAGTGGCATTTCGATGCGAGGACGTCTGAGCAAGGGAGCGTTCGCCGCCTTGGCGGCCGGAGCCGTGGCCATCGGCATACCGGTCACCGCGGCCGGGCACGATCACGACCACGAGGGCCGTGGGCATCACCAACACCAGGCAATCAAGCACGTCTTGTTGGTCTCGGTCGACGGGCTGCACCAGTCCGACCTCGACTGGTACGTGGCACACCACCCGACCTCCGAGCTCGCCAGGCTCACATCCGGCGGCGACGAGTACACATCGGCTCAGACGCCGGTTCCGTCCGAGTCCGATCCGGGCATGACCGCGCAGCTGACCGGCGGCAACCCGCGGACGACCGGTGTCTTCTACGACGTCGAGTACAACCACTCGCTGCTCGAGACGGGCACGACCTCGTGCCACGGTCAGGCCACCGGCGCCGAACGTGATCTACGACTCGCCCGATGACAAGGACGCGACCCGGCTCGACGCCGGGCAGGGGCTCACCGGTCTGCCGGGGAGCATCCTGAACATGACGAGCACCCCGCAGGACCTCCTCAACCCGGCGACGTTCCCGGTCGATCCGACGACGTGTGAGCCGATCGCCCCGAACCAGTATCTGAAGGTCAACACGATCTTCAACGTGGCCCACGACGCCGGCTTGCTGACCGCATGGTCAGACAAGCACCCGGTCTACACGTCCTTCAACGGGCCGGAGGGCAACGGGATCACCGATTCCTTCGACCCTGAGATCGACAGCACCGCGCTGGAGCCCGACGGGACCCCGTACCCGGGGAACATCGCCTGGACCGGCGACAACACCGCGACGATGCAGTCCGACTCCTACAAGGTCCAAGCCGTCCTGAACTGGATTGACGGCTACAACCACAGCCGCACCCAGAAGGTCGGCGTGCCCGCGATCTTCGGGATGAACTTTCAGACCGTCTCGACGGCCGAGAAGCTGCCGACCTCCGACGGCCTCACGGGCGGCTACCTGCCCGGCACAACCACGCCAGGGCCGCTGCTGCAGCGGGCGCTGCAGTACACCAACGACCAACTGCAGGCGATGGACAAGGAGATCCAAGCCCAGGGCGTGGCCGACTCGACCGCGATCGTTGTCTCCGCCAAGCACGGGCAGTCCCCGCAGGACCCCAACCAGCTGACCCGGATCGACGACGGCCCGATCATGGCCGGGGTCAACGCCACATGGGCGGCCAAGCATCCGGGAGCCCCCCACTGATCGCGGCCGGAACCGATGACGACGCGATCATGTGGTGGCTGTCGGACAGTTCGCAGGAGGCGGCGCGGTTCGCCAAGCATTACCTATGGACCCACACGGCGACAGGCAACACCGCCTCTGGCAGCTCGCGGACGCTCCAGCGCTCCGGGCTGACGAAGATCTACGCTGGCACGGTCGCCGCGCGCTACTTCGGAGTGCCAGCCTCAGACCCGCGTCACCCCAACGTGTGGGGCGTCGTTCAGGTCGGGGTCGTGTACACCAGCGGCACAGGCAAGATCGCCGAGCACGGCGGCGCCAACCCAGCCGACCGCGACGTGCCGCTCGTCGTCGACGCGCGCGGGATCGACCGCGGCGTGTTCAACAAGCCCGTCGAGACCACTCAGATCGCACCCACGATCGTGGAGCTCATCGGGCTCGACCCCGACAAACTCCAGGCCGTTCAAACCGAGGGCACGCAGGTCCTACCGGGCATCCAACACTGGCGCTTCGGGGGGGGGGGGGGAGCGGTCGGGCGTACTCGGCCAGGTTGGGGGGGGTAGGACGTCTTTTTTTTGCCGCGGGT
>JBPCPC010000044.1:0-34878 GCA_050999585.1 Solirubrobacteraceae bacterium
CTAGTGCCCCGACGTCGGTTCGGCGGTCAGCGAACGTAGATCGCGGCGACCCGGCTGTAGAACACCGGGGCGTCGATCTGCTGGACCTGCACGTAGTACTTGCCGGGCGTGATCGTCCAGAAGCCGGGGAAGGTGTAGGCGTAGTCGGTGTAGTGAAACTGCCGCGGCCGCGCAGGTACGCGCGTCGTCTGAGCGAACACGCCGTCCCCCGTGGTGTCGACCGGCAGCACCCCGGCCGCGTCCGGCGGCTTGGGGCTCAGGTCGATGTAGGGCTTGTAGAGGGCCGACTCGGGATTGGCGTCATACACGGCGAACAGGTTGCGACGCGCCCCGCGGCGGATGATCGCCCCATCGCACGGGTACGGCAGGAACGGCGTCTGGATGCCCGTGCCGGTGCAGCTTCCCGGCGAGATCATGCCCTTGGGATGGCAGGCGACGATCGGCACGCGAACCGCGACCGCGAACGCCATCGCGTCAAGGATGAACCCGGGCGGAGTGCAGCCGACCCTCGACACCGAGAGCCGGCGTCGCCGGGGATCGATCCGGTAGAACTTGTAGCGGCCAATCTGGTCGCGGCCGGCGAGGCTGACCAGCAGCTGTGAGCGGGCGCCCACGGTGATCGCCCGGCGGGCCCGCATGATGCGCGTCGAGCCGCTCTGGCTCTGCACGAACGTGGTCGACCGGCGCCCCGGTGTGAACACCGCGGCAAACGCCTTGAGCCGCCCGGGCACGCCGTCGACCTCCAGCCGCACGAGCTTGAGCTCGCCCCGATGGCCGGGAATCCCCCGGTACACGTAGTGCACCAGGAACGGCGAGACGGTGGGACCGTGCGCGGCCGCGGGGCCGGCGGCGGCGGCGAGCACGCCGGCGACCGTGACCAACAGCAGCGCACCCCGGGCGAGCCCGCGACGCGCGTGCCCGCGACGCGCAAGCCCGCGACGAGCGAAGTTCGATCGGCGGTACCCGCGGGTCAGCATCAACGCACAAATTCTGTCATTCGAACGCCGCGACCGTCGCGAGGATCACGAACGCCACCACCAGCGCCGCTCCCTCAAACGCGGTTGCCTCGCCATCGCCGGTGATCTGCCACACGATCACCGCCGTGCCCAGCAGCGCCCCGGTGAACACGGGCGCC
Source organism: Solirubrobacteraceae bacterium (assembly GCA_050999585.1). Lineage (GTDB taxonomy): Bacteria > Actinomycetota > Thermoleophilia > Solirubrobacterales > Solirubrobacteraceae > Palsa-465. Next base: position 1,136 of record JBPCPC010000044.1, read on the forward strand.
AGCGCAAACGTGAGCGTGGTCGCCGTCAGCAGGGACACGAGCACCAGCAGCGGGAACAGGAATGCCGCGACCTGGGCGACCGAGTTCTTGACGACGGAGATCGCCAGTTCGGACTGACCCTTGTGCGCCAGCACAATGCCAACCGCATGCTCGATCGCGTTGCCCGCGATCGCGACGATCATCAGTCCGGCGAACGACTGCGAGATGCCGAGGCTGTGGATCGTCGGCTCCAGCGCGTGCACGAACCAGTCCGACACGAACGCTGCGGCCAGTCCGGAGAGCAGCAGCAGCGTCAGGCTGGTGACCGTCGACAGGCGGGCCGGCTGTGCGGGTTTGTCATCGGCCTGTTCGGTGGTCAGGTACTGGCGTACCCAGAAGCCGTAGACGGCCAGGATCGCCACCGCGCTGACGATCGAGATCGTCTGGACGTGGTGGCTGGCGGGGTCGTGCGCTGAGTTGGCCAGCCCAACCAACACGATGATGAAGCTCGCAATCAGCAGCAGCGTCGCCGTGTCATTGGGCAGCCGCGGGCTGAACCGCATGATTCGGTCGGGCGACCGCCGCGCACCCACGACGATCACCAGGCCCAGCACCAGCAGCGCGTTGACCAGCACCGAGCCGAGGATCGCCGTCTGGGCGACCACCTTCTCGCCCGCGTTGAGCGCGAACACGACCACGAAGAACTCCGGCAGGTTGCCGAGCGTGGACTGCAGCAGGCCGGTGATCGCCGGGCCGAATCGCTGCCCGACCTGCTCAGTGGAGAAGGACACGATCCACGCGCCGCCGGCCAGCGCGAGGCCGGCGATCACGAACGCGACGACGTGCGGGACCGCGCTCGCGTAGCGGGCGACGCCGGCGAGGACCGTGAGGACGACGACGCCGGCCAGCCCCACGCGCTCGCCCCGTGACAGACCGGCCAGGATCGTCTACCTGCCGGTCATCACTGTGACGTTGGTCTTCTCCATCGCCGCCCTATTTCACCTTGTGAAACTCATCGGTCTCGACGTCGTGCTCGGCCAGCGCCTCGATCTCGTCGTCGCTGGCCTCCGGCCGGGTGGCCCGCAGGTCCTGGGCCCGCAAGCCCTTGAACTTGAAGATCTCGAGCACGTAGACGAGGTAGACGCTCGCCGCCAGACAGGCCAGCCCGAGCAGGACGAGCAGCGCGATCCACCCGATCTGATGGCGGTGATGGCGGACGATCAGGCGCAGCGCAACCGCCAGCGTCGCCATCAGGACCGACCATCCGTACAGGTAGGCGACCGTCTTGCGCTGCGAGAAGCCGATCCGTGCCATCCGGTGGTGGAAGTGGTTCGCGTCGGCCGACCACGGCTTGCGGCCGTACTTCAGCCGCTTGGCGATCACGAACCCGGTGTCCAGGAACGGGATCGCCAGAATCACCAGCGGCACGAGCAGCGTCACCAACGCGCTCGTCTTCAGCGAGCCGACCACGGCGGCGACGCCGAGCAGGTAGCCGAGCAGGTTGGCGCCGGCGTCGCCCATGAACACCGAGGCGGGATGGAAGTTGTGGGCGAGGAAGCCGAGCGCCGCACCGGCGGTCAGCGCCGCCAACACGGCCGCCCCCGGGATCCCGAGATCGAACGCGATGATCGCGAACGCGATGCCGTCGATCGTGCACAGTCCGGCGGCCAGGCCGTCGACCCCATCGGAGAAGTTGACCACGTTCATCAGCCCCACCAGCCAGATCACGGTCAGCACGCCGCCGGCGTTGGGAAACTGCAGCGGGCCGACGAACGGCAGCGTGACGCCGGTGACAACCGCCCCCGCTCGGACGGCGACGATCGCGGCCGCGACCTGGCCGACCAGCTTGACCAGCGGCGGCAGCGCGCGCACGTCATCGATCGCCCCCACCAGCGCGATCAGGCAGGCGCCCACGATCAGCCCCAGCGTGCTCGCCCGGGTGACCACGTGCCCGGCGTGGGGCACGCGCGGCAGGCTGATCGTGCCCGGCATCCAGATCGCCGCCGCGATCAGGACCGCCGCCAGGATCGCCAGGCCGCCCAGCAACGGCGTCTCGCGCCAGGCCAGGCCTCGCTCCCGCGGCGTGTCAACCGCCCCCAAGCGCCGGGCCAGCCGCGCCGCCAGCGGGGTCAGCGCCGCCGCAACCGCCGCCGCGACCACGAACGAGAGCACTGCATCCCAATATCGCATTCGCGGTGAAGCATGCCAGCCGGGGCCGACCGCATGCACGAGATACCATCTGCGGGCGGCGCTCAGGCTCCCGCGGCGGCGCGGGCGAGCGGCGCTCAGGCTCCCGCGGCGGCGCGGGCGAGCGTCTGACCGATCCGCGCCGCGACGCCGATCGGTTCGCGCTGCAGCTGGCGCCAGGCCACCCGGATCACGTGGTATCCGGCGGCCTGGAGCACTTGATCGCGCCTGCGATCGCGGTCAAAGGCTCGCGGATGGGCCCCGGATCGCAGCGGCGCGCGCTCGATGGCCGCCTTCAGCTCGCCGTCACTGAACAGCTTGAGCACCCGCGCCTCCGCGACCGCGCGCTCGAGCTCGGCGCCGGTGGCGGTCGCCGCGTAGTCGATCGCGGTGCGGGCGGGCGCAGTCAGGGGGATGCCGTAGCGCAGCCGAACATCCCGGGCATCGAGCGCGGTCACCCGGTGGGCAACCAGGCCGGGTGGAATGCGGATATGGCGTCGCACGACGGTGACCTGCACAAGGTCGAGTTGCGGTTCGACGAACCCCAGAGCGCGGCCGCCGTGTGATGACTGAGTACGGAGTCATCGCCGGCGTAGAGCAGCGCCGCTACCTCCACCGCCCGCTCGGGGAGGGCATCGTGTCCGAGCACGTAGACCGACGGGTACAGCCGGTGCAGGGCGCCGTTGCGGACACGATGAGCGATCGACCCGCGGCTGACTCCACAGGCCGTCAGCTGGCGGCGGTGAACCGGCCCGCGTTGCGCCCAGGCGAGGCCCGCCAAGCCCATCTCGTCGGGGCTTTTCGGCCTGCAGAACGTGACAGATCCGGACGGTGTCGAGAGATTTGTCACCCACCGCACGCTGAGCGACCGATACGCGCCAAATCTCGGGCACGCTCTCGGATTTGTCGCGCCATGCAGGTTTGGGGGCGCGGCCGGAGTTGGGATCGGCAGACGGGGGCATGCAGACAGGAGCCGCGGGCCGGCCCCGCTTCGCCCCCCCGGGCTCCAACGGAGAACGTCAGACGGAGGCAGCGGCGGCCGGTGCGCCGAGCTGCGCGTACAGCGGGAAGCGATCCGCGATCGCCGCGGTCCGCTCGCTCAGCTCGCCGCGGCGGTCCTCGAACGCGTCGCCGGCCGTCAGCGTGGCGGCGATCACCTTGCCGACCTCGACGAAGTCCTCGACCTGCAGTCCACGGGTCGCGAGCGCCGGCGAGCCGATCCGCAGGCCCGAGGACACCGACGGCGGACGAGGGTCAAACGGGACCGCGTTGCGGTTAACGGTGATGCCGATCGAGTGCAGGCGGTCCTCGGCCTGCCGGCCGTCCAGCGCGGACTCGCGCAGGTCGACCAACACCAGGTGCACGTCGGTGCCGCCGGTCAGGACTGAGACACCCGCGCCGGCGGACAGCAGCTCGCTCGCCACCGCGCGGGCGCCGTCCAGCGTGCGCTGCTGACGCTCGCGGAAAGCCTCAGACCCGGCGATCTTCAACGCCACCGCCTTGCCGGCGATGATGTGCTCCAGCGGGCCGCCCTGCTGGCCGGGGAACACGGCGGAGTCGATCTTCTTGGCGTACTCCTGCTTGCAGAGGATCATGCCGCCGCGCCCGCCGCCGATCGTCTTGTGGATCGTGGTCGTGACCACGTCGGCGATCGGCACCGGCGAGGGGTGCAGACCGGCGGCGACGAGGCCGGCGAAGTGGGCCATGTCGACGAACAGGTAGGCGCCGACCGAGTCGGCGATCTCCCGAAAGCGCTCGAAATCCAGCTGGCGCGGGTACGCCGACCACCCGGCCACGATCATCTTCGGGCGGTGCTGCTCCGCGAGCCGCTGCACCTCGTCCATGTCGATCAGCGAGGTCTCGCGGTCGACGTGATAGGCGACGATCTCATACAGACGGCCCGAGACGTTGATCTTCATCCCGTGCGAGAGGTGCCCGCCGTGGGCCAGCTCGAGCCCCATCAACGTGTCGCCGGGCGACAGCAGCGCGTGGTAGACGGCGGTGTTGGCCTGGGCGCCGGCGTGCGGCTGGACGTTGGCGTGATCCGCGCCGAACAGTGCGCACGCCCGGTCGATCGCCAGCTGCTCGGCGACGTCGACGTGCTCGCAGCCGCCGTAGTACCGCTTGCCGGGATAGCCCTCCGCGTACTTGTTGGACAGCACCGATCCCTGGCACTCGAGCACGGCCACCGGAGCGAAGTTCTCCGACGCGATCATCTCCAACGTTCGCTGCTGGCGCTCCAGCTCCAACGCGAGCACCTCGGCGATCTCCGGATCGACCTCGGCGAGCGGACGGTTGAAGAAGTCCGGCGGCAACTCGGAGCTCATAGCGCCCATGCTATCGGCCCCTCAGACGAACCTCAGCCGGCCCCTCAGGCGAGACTCACGCGAGACGTCACGTGACGTCGGCGACCACGACGGCCAGGTCCGCCTGCCACCAGCTCACCCGCGCCGAGAACCCGGCCGCCGCCAGCCACCTCAGCTGGTCTGACAGCGAATTGGGATGGTCAAATCCGGGGGTCAGCGACGTCGCTGCGTCGGCCGGGTCGACCGGCACGATCACGTCGGCCAGCACGAACCTCCCGCCCGGGGCCAGCGCGTCGCGCACCCGCCCGAAGAGGTCCTGCTTCTCCCCCGGGGCGAGGTGGTGAACGCACAGCGCACTGGCCACGAGGTCAAACGGCCCCTCTGGAAGCCGGCTCTGAAGCCGCCCGACGCGCAGCTCGACGCGCTCGGCGGGCAGCCGCTCACGGGCGGCGCTGAGCATCCCGTCGCTCTCATCGACGCCCACCAGCACGGCCTGCGGATGGCGGTCGAGCAGGCGCGCCGCGGTCTCACCTGTGCCGGTGCCGAGCTCGAGCACGCGCCGGGCGTCGCGACCGGATGCCTCGACCAGTTCCTCCTGAAAGCGGTCATAGACCGGGATGTCGGCGCGGATCATCTCCAGGTAGGAGCCCGGCGTGAAATGAAACTGGCCCTCGAGCGCGGCCGCCACGTCTGAGCCGGCGACCGACCCCTCGCGCACGACGTGCCAGACGTTGGCGTCCTCGTAGGCGCGCAGGTCGACCACGGTCGAGGCGATCCCCGGCAGCTCACCGCCGTCGATGACAAGGTCCGCGGCGCGGCGGATCGGCGCGGGCACGTCGTCCAGCACGCGCGCCTCCGCTCCGCCGGCGCGATTGGCGCTGGACTGCAGCACCGGCCAGCTGACGCCGTCCAGCACGGGCACGACCGGAACCCGCAGTCCGAGCGTCGAGCCGTCCGCCCCGCACGCCAGTGGAAATCGCCCCGCCGGATTGGGCAACAGCACCGTGAACGCGCCCGGCAGCAGGCGCACCAGGGCGTCCCGGGTCCGCGGACCGAGCTCGGGCAGCCCGGCGAGCGCCAGCGCCAGATCGAAGAACATCACCGCCGCCGGCTTGTCCGGGGGCCGGCGCTTGAGGCGATAGAGGCGTTCGACGGCGAGCCTGTCCTGCGCGTCGCAGGCCAGCCCGTAGACGGTGTCGGCGGGGAACACGGCGACGCCGCCGACGCTCATGCAGCGCTCGAAGACCTCGGCCTGCTCGCCGCTCACACGACCCCCACGACGACGCGATCGCGTCCCGCCAGGTCTGCCCGCACCGACACCGACCCCCACCCGGCGCCGGTCAGCAGCGCACGCACCTCGAGCGCTTGCGGCGGGCCGATCTCCAGCGCGATCATCGACGGGCGCCACGGCAGGCGCACCAACGACCCGATCAGCCGCCGAATCAGATCGAGGCCGTCGACCCCTGCGAACAGCGCCTCGCGGGGCTCATAGCGCGTGATCTCCGGCTCCAGAGAGGCCAGCGCCCCGTCCTCGACGTAGGGGAGGTTCGCCAGCACGGCATCGCATGGCCCACAGCCCGCCAGCAGATCGCCGGCCGCGAACCTGACATCTAGACCCAGCCGGGCGGCATTGGCGCGCGCCACCGCGACCGCATCGGCGCTTGCGTCCACGCCGCTCACCACCAGGTCGGGACGCTCGTCCTTGAGTGCGAGCGCAATCGCGCCGCTGCCGGTGCCCACGTCCAGCACCGAGGCGCCCCGGGGCAGCTCCAGCCCGACCTCCACCAGCCCCTCGGTCTCCGGCCGCGGAATCAGTACGCGACGGTCGACCGCGAGGTCCAGATTCCGGAACCCGCGCCGGCCGAGGATGTATGCGACCGGTTCGCGCGCCACGCGGCGGTCGACGAGCGCGCGGAACCGCCGCGCGACGTCATCGGGCAGCGGCACGTCACGATCGATCACCAACTGCTCGCGTCCGACGCCCAGGACGTCGGACAGCAGCAGCTCGGCGTCCAGCCGGGGCGTGTCTGACTCCCCGAGCAACGCCGTCGCACGCGCGACCGCCGCGCCGACCGCTGCCTCAGCCAACGGCGCGCTCCTCCAGGCGCCGGCGCTTTTCGTCGTCCTGCAGCGCCGCGGTGAGCTCGTCGAGCTCACCGATCAGGATCGCGTCGAGATTGTGTACGCGCAGGTTGATGCGATGGTCGGTGACCCGCCGCTCGGCGTAGTTGTAGGTCCTGATCTTCCCGGCGCGCTCGCCGGTGCCGACCTGGGCCAGGCGGCTGGCGCCGATCTCGGCCTGTTGCTCGGCCAGCGCGCGCTCATAGAGGCGAGCACGGAGCACGCGCATCGCCCGCTCACCGCTCTGCAGCTGGGACTTCTCGTCCCGCATCGAGACCACGACGCCGGTCTGCTTGTGCGTGATCCGGACGGCTGAATCGGTGGTGTTGACCGACTGGCCGCCCGGCCCGGAACTGCGGTAGACGTCGATCTGGAGGTCGTTGTCGTCGATCTGGATTTCGACGTCCTCGGCCTCGGGCAGCACGGCGACGGTCGCCGTCGAGGTGTGAATCCGGCCCTGGGACTCGGTCTCGGGCACGCGCTGCACCCGGTGGGTCCCCCCCTCGAACTTGAACACGGAGTACGCCCCGTCGGGCGGGCGGGACCTAATCGAGAAGGTGTAATCGCCGTCGCCGATCGACAGCAGCTCGACCTTGAAGCCCCGTCGCTCCGCATAGCGGGTAAGCATCCGGAACACGTCGCCCGCCCACAGGCCCGCCTCGTCGCCGCCGATCCCGGGACGGATCTCGACGATCACGTTCTTGTCGTCGTTGGGGTCACGCTCGACCATCGCCAGGCGGATCTCCTCCTCCAGCGACTGCATTCGCTCACGCGAGCTGTCGAGCAGCTCCCGCAACTCGGCGTCGTCGCCGTCCTCGGCCAGCAACTCGCGGGCGCCCTGGGCGTCGTCGGCGGCGTGGCGGTATTCGACCGCCAGCCGGGCGGCTGGCGCAAGCTCTGAGTAGGCGCGCCGGGCGGCGGCGTAGCGCTCGCGATCTCCGATTACGGTGGGATCGGAGAGCTCTCCCTCCAACTGATCAAAGCGGCTCTGGACCCGGGAGACGAGTTCATCGATCATCCTCCGGATACTAGGCCCGACCCGGCGCAACAGCCGAGCGCCAGGCGGGCAGAAGTGTGGTCGCTAGTTGCGGGTGTTGGGGTTGATCGCGTCCTTGACCTTGTCGGCGGCGTCGCCGATCGCGTTCTTGGCCGAACCACTGGCCTTGTCGACCTTGCCCTCGTTCTTCAGGCTCTGATCATCGGTGAGATCGCCGGCAGCCTCTTTGAGCTTGCCCTTGGTCTTGTCGACCGTTCCGTCTGACATGGGTTCTCCCTTGGGTACGGAGGTGTAGCGGTGACCGTACCCGGTGAACGTAAGACGCTAAGCGACGACTTCGAGACCGATCAGCTCGTCGGCGCTCGCGGCGCCCGGGGTCTCAACCTCCAGGACGGACTTCAGCGCGGCGATCGAGACCGCCAGCTGACTGAAGTCGGGCTCGCGCGTGGTCAGCCGCTGCAGCTGCAGCCCGGGATACATCACGAACTGGACCCAGCGGTGGCGGCGGTTGCGTCCCGCCCATCGGATCACCTCGAAGGACAGCCCGGCGATCACCGGCACGCCCACGATCCGCGTCAGCACCAGGATCCACCATGCGGGGAGGCCGATCGGAGCAAACACGAAGATCGCCATGATCATCACGATCAGCAGGAAGCTCGTGCCGCAGCGGGGATGCAGGCGGGAATACAGCGAGGCCCGCTCCGGGGTCAGCTCGTCGTCGGCCTCATAGCACGAGATCACCTTGTGCTCGGCGCCGTGGTACTCGAACACCCGCCGCAGGTCCCGCACCCGCGAGAGCAGGAACAGATAGCCGAGGAAGATGCCGGTGCGCAGCAGGCCCTCTACCAGCCAGAACAGCAGTGAGGAGCCGAGCTGATGCTTGATCAGGCTGGTCAGCCCGACGGGTGCGACGAAGAACACCCCGATCGCGAACACCAGCGAGACGAGCACGGTCCCGAACCACGCACCGCTGGAGATCTCCTCCTCCTCGCCGGGCAGCTGAGCGTTAGCGGAGATCGTCAGTGCGCGCATGCCGATCCCCAGTGACTGCCCGAGCGCCGCCACCCCGCGGATGATCGGCAGGCGGTAGAGGCGGTGTCGCCTGACGTTGGACTGGATCGCGAAGCGCCTGACGGCGATCTCCCCGAGCGGGAGTCCTTGGCCGGGCCCCACCGTTGCCGCGAGCGTCTCCTCGGCGGGCTTGCGGACCGCGACCGACCAGTTCGAGACGCCCCGCATCATCACGCCCTCGAGCACGGCCTGACCGCCGAGCGGTGCATCCCGCACGGCGGTCAACCGGCCCTCCTCGGGGGCGGGTCCTGATATCAACGGCTGGTGGTTAGCTCGCGGTGGTGGCGCGGGCGCCGCGGCGACCCTTGGCCACGCGACGCTGGAAGCGCTCCACCCGGCCACCGGTGTCGACCAGCTTCTGGCGACCGGTGTAGAACGGATGGCACGCCGAGCAGATCTCGACGTGGATCTCGCCCTTCGTCGAGCGGGTCACGAACTCGTTGCCACAGGTGCAGCGGACGTGAGCCTCTATGTAATTGGGGTGAATTTCGGTGTTCATGGTCTCTAGAAGTCTAGTGCCCCGATTCTGAAACTCGGCGCTGCGATCAGCTCGGGCTCGCGGCCCGCTCGGCATCCAGCCTCGGCGGTCAGGGCCGGGCGGCCCGGGTCGGAGTCATCCCGCGGCCCGGGGCTGGGCAGCTGACCGTGAGCGCGTTGTTGTCGCGGTTGTAGTCATCGACTTGGCTGGTGGAGTCCGCGACCACCGTCGGCGGGCTCGAAGCGACACACAGCGGACCGACGAACGACTCGGTGCGGGTCGAGCGGGCGGCGAGTCGCGCGATCGTGACGCTCTGCGGAGTCGAGCCGTCGCCGGGCGTGAACAGGACCTGGAACGGTCCGGCTGCGGTCGCGCCGCGATTGGCGATCACCGCCGTGTAACGCTGGTGCTGGGGGTGGCCGGGGATCGCACTGACCGAGACGTTTCTGACCAGCAGGTCGGGCCGCAGTTCCCGCTGGACACAGTTCGCGCTGCTGGCGACCGCCGTGCCGAGAACCTTGCCGTGAGCACCGCGCCAGCGGAACGTGACCCGGAAGTGGTAGGTGGCGGGGGCGTCGAGGTCGTAGACGGCCTTGTTGAGCTGCCACACGTCACCGGCGCGCTGGCCGAGCGTGGGGTCTGAGGGCGACACCCAGACGCCGAGGTCACCCGCACCCGTCACCGGGCGCGCGGCAGCCTGGCCGGGCAGCTTCTCCAGCAGCTCGAACTTCAGCGACAGCTTGCGGGTCGCCTTCAGCGGGCGCATCACGGCCCTGACCGACATCGACCGACTCGGCGGGTCCAGCGCGCGCTGACAGCCGAAGCCCGCCAGGCTCGAGCGTGGTGGCGTGCGGGCGGCCGCGGCCCCCGACTGCAGGAGCAGCGACAGGAGCGACAGGAGCAGGAGACAACGCTTCATCAATCCGCTTTAACCGGCCGGAGGGCCAGAAGTTTCAGCTTTGCGCGCCGCCGGGCCTCTAGGTGATCTGGTAAAGCGGTCCGTCGCCGCCCTCAGGGGGCGTCAGGCGCCCGCCCTTGGCCGTGATCGCGCCGCACTGAATGCAGTTGGTGTAGTTGACGGTGACGTCCACGAACCCGGTCTCCGGCGCGTCGTCGGGGATCTCGTAGACGCCCGCCGGACACATCCAGCGCCAGCCCTCGGCGATCTCGCGCGGCACGTTGCGATGCAGACGGATGTGGTTGGGCGCATCGTCGCGGGTCGCGTTGCCGCTGATGTAGACGCTCGAGAGCTTGTCGAACGTGTACTTGCCGTCCGGCTTTGGGTAATCGTCGGCGGTATCACCGACGAACAGCGGTACCTGATCGCCGCGGTGCCAGGGCAGCCGGCCGCGGGGCACCTTGCCCTTGCTCATGATCGCCGCGCCGCTCACCGGGGCGCCCCGCAGGAAACCCTTCTGAAACGGCTGACGCGTGTTGCGCACCTGGTAGAGCTCCTTCCCGACCGAGGAGTCCTCGATCGCCTGCTCATAGCCCTGCAGGGGCACGCCGTTCTTCAGCGACGCGTAAATCGACTCCGCGGCGAGGATCCCGGATTTGATGCAGTGGTGAACACCCTTCAGCGCGGCCGCGTCCACCATCCCGCCCGCGTCGCCGACCAGCACGGCTCCCGGCATCGAGAGTTTGGGCATCGACCAGTAGCCGCCGCCGGGCAGCGCCTTCGCGCCCCAGCCGACGCGTTCGCCGCCCTCGAGGATGCCCTTGACCAGCGGATGCAGCTTGAACTCCTGCAGCAGATCGTGGACCGAGGTGGTGGCGTCCGCGTAGTCGAGGTCAACCACGAAACCGATCGAGACGAGGTCGTCGCCGGTCTTTGAGTCCTTCATCGGGTACAGCCAACTACCGCCAACGTGCCCGTACTTGGCCGACACCTTCAGCGGCCACGGGCCGATCGTGTGGATCACGCGATCGAGCGGCTTGGGGACCTTCCACAGCTCCTTGACGCCGAGCTCCCACACCTGGGGCTCGCGGCCGTCGCCGAGGTGAAACTCCTTGATCGCCGCGCCGGTGAGATGGCCCCAGCAGCCTTCGGCCAGAACCGTGACCTGCGCCTTGATGTCGGTCCCGGGCTCGAAGTTGCCCAGCGGCTCGCCGTCCTTGCCGCGGCCCTTGTCGCCCGAGCGCACCCCGACGACCTCGCCGTCCTGCACGATCAGCTGCGTGGCCGAGGTCTCGGTGAGCACGTAGGCCCCACCCTCCTCGGCTTGGGCCTGCTGGTAGCGGGCCAGCGCGGCCACGGAGACGACCTCGTTGCCGTGGTTTTTGAAGTTGGGCACCGCAAACGGCGGAACCGGCAGCTTCAGCTTCCCGTTGGGCAGGACGTAGATCGACTCCTTCTCGACCTCGCCGAACGCAAAGCGCTCCCGGCGCCAGTCCTCGCGCGTCAGTTCGGGGAACAGCTCCTGCAGCGGTCCCGGGCGCATGACCGCTCCCGACAGATTGTGTCCACCGCATGTCTTGGCCTTCTCGATGATCGCCACCGGCACCTCGCCGAGGCGCTCCATCAGCGCTGCGTCGTCGCCCAGCAGCTGGAGCAGCCGGTTGGCACAGGCCAGGCCGGCGGTGCCACCGCCGACGATCGCCACCCCGACCTCGATCAGCTCGTCCTCGTGATCAAGCCCGCGCTTGATGAATTCCTTGACGGAGTCCACCGGCGGCGGGAACTCCGACGGTGCGTGGGCACGCTTGCCGTTGTTCCCGGCCATCGTGTTCAGCCGCCCTTCTTGGCCTTGATCGCCTCGGTGAGCTTGGGCATGATCTTGTTCAGATCGCCCACAATTCCGAGGTCGGAGAACTCGAAGATCGGCGCGTTGGCGTCCTTGTTGATCGCGACGATGTTCTCCGAGGACTGCATGCCGACCTTGTGCTGGATCGCGCCGGAGATGCCGGCCGCCAGATATAGCTTCGGCGACACGGTCTTGCCCGTCTGACCGATCTGCGCGGCGTACGGATACCAGCCGGCGTCGACCACCGCCCGGGTGGCGGCGACGGCGGAGTTGCCGCCGAACGCGCCCGCCAGCGACTCGGCCAACTCGAAGCCCTCGGCCTTGCCGAGGCCGCGGCCACCGGCGATCAGGATGTCGGCACCTTCGATGTCGACATCCGCGCCGCGCTGCTCGCCGCGCTTGACCATCTTGGCCTGGGTGGACCAGGGGGAGAGCTCGACGTCGACGTCGACCACCTCGGCCAAGGCGCCGTCGCCCTCGGCGATCTCAAATGCGTTGATGCGCCCGATGATGATCCCGAGATCGCCGCGGTAGTGCGAGTCCGAGATCTTGGAGTCCTGGAGGATCGGCCGCTCGGCGACGAGCTTGCCGTCCTGGGCCTTAATCGCGATCACCTCCATGGTCACGCCGGCCTGCTTGCGCGCGGCCAGGCCGGCGCCGATCTCGAAGCCGAGCAGACCGCCGCCGAATAGTGCGTAGCCGTGTCCGCCGTCGTCGATCACCTTGGCCATCACGTCGACCACCGGCTGAGCGAGGCCCTCCGGTCCCTGGCCGCGGAACACCTTCTTGGCGCCGTAGGCACCGAGCGTCGCGCACAGTTCGTCGGTTAGGTCATCGCCGCCGACGACGACCGCATGGCACTCGCCGCCGATCTCCGCGGCGCGCGCGGCGCCCTCAGAGACGGCGCCGAGCGAGTTCTTGTTGAACGCCCCCTCGTAGTGGAGAGCGTAGGTCAGGACGTCGGCCATCAGATCAGCTTCCTCTCGTCGAGCCACGCGACGATCTTCTCGACCGTCTCGGTGGTGTCCTCGTCCTCGATGATCTGGCCGGCGGACTTGGCCGGCGGATCGTGGAACTCACCGCATTGCACGCGCGAGCCGTCGGTGCCGACCAGCGAGGCGTCGATGCCGACGTCAGCGGCGGCCACCGTCTCCAGCGGCTTCTTCTTGGCGCCCATGATCGCCTTCAGCGAGGGATAGCGCGGCTCGTTGATCGCGTCACCGACCGAGATCACGGCCGGAAGCGCGATCGCGACGGTGTCATAGCCGTATTCGGCCTGGCGCTCGCAGGTCAGAGAGTTCTCGGCGATGTCCAGCTTGATCACCTGGGTCAGCGACGGCATCTTCAGGTGATCGGCGACGACGGCACCGATCGTGTAGCACTCGCCGTCGTCGGACTGCTGACCGAGCAGCACCAGGTCGGGGGACTCCTTCTCCAGCGCCTTGGACAGCGCGTAGCCGGTGGCGGAGACATCGGAGCCCGCCAGCGCGTCGTCGCTGAGGTGCAGCGATCGGTCGGCGCCGAGCGAGACGGCCTTCTGCAGCGCGCGGGTGGCGGTGCTGGGACCCATGGTCACGGCGACGATCTCGTCGACCTCAGCAGCCCCGCCCTCCCGAATCTGCATCGCCGCTTCGATCGCGTGGGTGTCATACGGGTTGAGATTCCTCTCCCCAGATCGGTCCATGCGCCCCGTCGAGGGGTCAATGCGCTTCTCGACGGCGGCGTCCGGGACCTCTTTGACCAGGACGCAAATCTTCAAGTGTGGCCTCCTATCAGGTGTCCTGCGCGAGGAATCCGACCCCGCTGGTAAGTCAATGTCGCGCGGTGGTTGGCGGGAATATTACCCGGTTGACTGACGAGTCAGTCGGCCGAGGTGGGCTAGGCTCGGACGGCGCCGCGAATGAAGTTGATCGCCTGCTGCGCGGGGGCGCCGGGAGTGAACACCTCCGCCACGCCGAGGCTCTTGAGCTCCTGCACGTCGTCAGACGGGATCGTCCCGCCGACGGTGACGACGACGTCGTCGATGCCCTGTTCGGCCATCAGCGCCATGATCCGCGGCACCAGCGTCATGTGAGCCCCGGAGAGGATCGACAGGCCGACCGCATCGGCGTCCTCCTGGATCACCGTCTCGACGATCTGCTCGGGTGTCTGATGCAGCCCCGTGTAGATCACCTCCATACCGGCGTCGCGCAGCGCGCGAGCGATGATCTTGGCGCCGCGGTCATGCCCGTCGAGGCCCGGCTTGGCGACGACGACGCGGATCTTCTTGTCGGAGGACGCGGACACGGGCGCCGCGAGTGTACCGGTACCGACCGGGCGCCAGCCCTGCAGAAACCGACAGTGACGGGCACCTGCGCGGCGCGCTCAGGACCAGACGGGCCGGCGTGCCCCGGGCAGTCGGCGCACTCGCTGCAGGCGAACCCGCTTGACGATCGCCACGCTGGCCACGCCCCCGGTGGCCGCGGCGCCCGCCAGCGCGACCGCCGTCTTCAGCCGCCGGCCGAGACGGTCAAAGCGCAGGATCTCCCAGTCCTCCTGGCGGGCGGTCCGCGCCAGCGCGCCGTCGGGGTTGACGGCCACCGGATGGCCGACCGCACGCAGCATCGGCATGTCGGACTCCGAGTCCGAATAGGCATAGGAGGCGGCCAGATCGATTACTTCGCGGGCGGCCAGCGCCTCGATCGCCTGGGCTTTGCCGCTGCGATACACGAACAGGCCCGTCGGCCGGCCCGTGTAGACACCGTCGACGACCTCGGAGATCTCGGAGCCAATCGCGCCGTCCAGTGCCATCACCCGCGCGAGGATTTCGGCCAGCTCCTGGGAGGCCGCGGTCACGATGTACGCGCGCCGGCCGGCGTCCTGGTGAGCGTGGGCGACCTCCATCATCTGCGGGTAGACGCGGGGCAGGATGCCCGCCAGCACGTCCACGCCGAGCCGCTCGAGGTCGACGACGCGGGTTCCCGCCAGCGACGCAGCGATCCGCTCGCGCAGCGCGAGCGAGCTCTCGTCGGTGGCGCCGCGCAGGCGGAACTGGACGTTGGCGAGCGCGTCGGACAACAGTTGGCGGCGGCCCATCAGCCCGGCCCGATAGGCGGCGCGCCCGAACTGGAACGCCGACGAACCCTGCATCAGGGTCTTGTCGAGATCGAAGAAGGCGGCTCCGACGACCGCCGTCCCGGGCCCAGCCTCAGCCGCCATTGACCTCGACGATCACCGCATCGCCCTGACCGCCGCCGGAGCAGATCGCGGCGCAGCCCAGGCCGCCGCCGCGGCGGCGCAGCTCGTAGACCAGCGCACCGAGGATCCGGGCGCCCGAGGCGCCGATCGGATGTCCGATCGCGACGGCGCCACCGTTGACGTTGACCTTTGACTCATCGAGGTCGAGCATCCGCATCGAGTTCAGCGTCACCGAGGCGAACGCCTCGTTGATCTCCCATAGGTCGATCTCGGACGCGCTCAAGCCGGCCTTGGCCAGCGCCTTCTCAGCGGCCTTGGCGGGTGTGCGCGCCAGGTAGGCGAAGTCGTCGGCGACCGCGGCCTGGGCGAGGATCGTGGCCAGCACCTCCTTGCCACCCGCCTTGGCCCAGGCGTCTGAGGCGAGCACCAGCGCGCCGCCACCGTCGTTGACGCCCGGCGAATTGCCGGCCGTATGGGTGCCGTCCTTGAGGAAGATCGGAGGCAGCTTGGCCAGCGACTCGAGCGTTGAATCCCGGCGCGGAGCCTCGTCGACCTCGACCACCGTGTCGCCTTTGCGGCCCTTGACGGTGACCGCCACGATCTCCTCGGGCAGCCGGCCCTCGTCGGTGGCCTTGATCGCCAGCTCGTGCGAGCGCACCGCCCAGCGATCCATGTCGGCTCGGGTCATCTCCAGCTCCGCGGCCACCTAAGAGGCCTCCTGGGCCATGTGCTTGCCACTGAACGGATTCGTCAAGCCGTCGGAGATCATCGCGTCAATCGCCTTGCCGTCGCCCATGCGGAAGCCGAAGCGGGCCTCCTTGAGCAGGTAAGGGGCGTTGGACATCGACTCCATGCCGCCGCCGACGGCGATGTCGAGATCGCCGGCACGGATCGCGGCGTCGATTATCCCGGCGGCGCGGATTCCCGACGCGCACACCTTGTTGATCGTTTCCGACGAAACCTCCCGGGGGATGCCGGCCTTGATCTGAGCCTGTCGCGACGGGATCTGGCCCTGCCCGGCCTGGAGCACCTGCCCCATGACGACATGCTGGACGTCCTGCGGCGCGACATCGGCGCGCGCCAGCGCCGCCTTGATCGCGGTGCCGCCGAGTTCGGTCGCATCGAGGGAGGCGAGCCCGCCTCCGAGCTTGCCGACTGGCGTCCGGGCGGCCGAGAGGATCACTGTCTTGGGCATCGCGTCTGAGTCTCCAAGGTCGATGGCGGTGGCCTGCTGATCCTAGTGGAGGGCCGGTAACGTGCCCGGCCGTGAACGTCACGACGACGACCGGCCGCTCGAAGCGCTGCTGCTCGCCGGCAAGGCCAAACCGACGTTCAAGCACCTGGCGGTCAGGCACACCGGCGGCTGCCGGGTTCGGGGCGGGTGTCTAGTCGCCGCCGCCGGCTCGCGGCGGTCACGGCCGCGCTCGCGCTCTCGTCCAGCCCCGGCGTTGGCGCGCTCGTGGCGATCAACCAGCCGTCGCCGGCGGCCGCCCGGCTGCAGGGGTTCTACGCGATGTCGGGGGAGGTCATCGACGCGGTCAACGTGGGCGGCGAATACCGTGGCGAAGTGGTCCAGCGTCAGTGGGCGTTCAGCTCCGTCTGCCCCGCCGGCGCGTGCCCGACGGTGACGCTCATCCGGCGCCGGGCAACCGGCGTCAGCGACACGCTGATCCTGTACCGCCGGGCGCCGGCGTTCTACGTCGGGACGGGCATGTTCTACGCGCCGGTGCAGTGCGGGCGACGCCGGATCCTCCGCGGCACCCGAGTCCCCTTCCAGATCACGGTGCGGATCACGGCTGCGACCACGGCACTCAACGGGCAGGTACTCGCGACGCAGCTACGCGCCTTCTATCGCAACCCGTCTCGCACCGTCCTGACCAGCTGCGTGAGCCTGCCGGCGCACGACGCCGTACGCTACACCGGCGTGCCGGCACTGCCGTCGGCGGGGTCCCAGCGCAGCGTGGCCAACACTGCCCCGACCGTGACGAGCTGACGGCGCCGGTCGGCGAGGGCCCGCGGGACTGCAATCACTACGTACAGGCAGAACGGCCGTCCGGCGGCAGTGAAGAAGTGCTGCATCCCCGCCTGTCCGGGCCGGGCGTGAGCGAGCCGGCGGGCCGAGAACGCGGTCGGGTCCAGGGGCAACGAGATCGCGCCCCGGGCGAACAGGCCCTGGCCGGGGGCCAGCCCCGCTCCGGGCAGGTACTCCGCGAGCGCCACGAACGCCGCTCCGGCGGACATTTTTCCCGTGCTGCGGTCTCCGAACTCTCCGTCGCCGAGCGCCAACCGAAAGTCGCCGGCGTGCAGCGTGGCGTTGCCACCGGCGCGGCGGAAGATGCGCCCGCTCCAGCGCCGCGGGAGCGTCACCGTGATGCCGTGCGCGGACAGGATCACGACAGTCCGGTGACCAGCGCGACCAGCGCGCCGGTGCCGAGCAGCGCGGCCCCGGCACGCGCGACGGGCGGCCGGACGCGGTCCAGACGAGCGTGCAGGGCGAGCAGTTGCGGGGGGGTGTGCACCGCTGCCGCCAGCAGCGGGGTGAGCCCGCGCAGCGCTCCGTAGACGCCGGCGATCACCGCGCCCGCGGCAGCGCGGACTCCGAGCAGCGCGCACGCGAGCGCGACGTAGGTGGCGGCGCTGGTGATGAAGGTCGTCACCCCGAGCCCCAACTGGGCGCCGTAGCCCAGGCCGTAGACCCAGCCGCGATAGCGGTCGAGCCAGCGCTCGTCGACCTGGCGCCGGGGACCGGGGACCGCGCCCCGCCGATCTGCTCCCAGGTCGATCGCGACCGCGATCAGCACCAGCAGCCCGGCGAGCACCAACCGCGCATGGCCGGCGAACGACGAGGGCAGCACGAGTCCGCCGAACGCGCCGAGCAGCGCCCCCAGGGCTGCCCCGGCCACCGTGGCGGCGGCCGCGAAAGCGGTGAGCGTGATCGCCCAGTGGTTATTGCGACCCCGCTCGCCAAGCGGAGTGATGCTCGCGAGCATCGACTCGCCTCAGGGAGACCAAGCCGCCCGCACGGCGGCGACCGCGGCGGCGGCGCACCCCAGCACGACCAGCCCGGTCATCGCGCGGGCGAGCCTGTCCGCGTCGCCCCGTCCGCCCCGGCGGGATACAGGCTGGGGTGATCGGGTCCGATCCCGGCGGCCGCCAGCGTGCGGTCCACGGCGTGGGCGCGAACGGTGCCGTCGGCTCGGCCCGGGGCAATCCCGGCGTCGGCGACCGCGTCGGCGACCAGCGAGCTGAGCGCCGGCCAGGTGGTGGCCACGCCCTCGCCGCGGATCGTGCCATCGACGAGGACGAAGTACGGCGAGCCGGGCACCACATAGTCGACCCAGGCCCGCGACGACATCACCACCGGCACGCCGGCCGGGGCCAGCTCGAGCAGGCGTGGCACGCGCTCGCGCTCCGGGCCGTGGGTGATGACGACCGTGTCCACGCCGGCGGGCAGCCGCGCCTGCGCCAGGCTGGCCCAAAAGCCAGCGCAGGTGGAGCAGCCGCTCGACAGGAACGCGAGCAGTGTCGGGGTGCCGGGGACGCTGAGGTCAAGCGCGACGGCGTCGCCGTGCGGCGTGGAACCGGCGATCGGCGCCGCCGGGGCGCCCGCCAAGCGTCGGGGGGCCGACGGCGCCGCGGCGCGGCGCTCGCCGCCCTCAGGTCCCTCCGGCCCGAGCCGGCGCAGAATCTCGGCATGGCTGCGCAACAACCCGGCAACAAGCACCACCAGGATCACTAGCAGCACGGTCTCGACGGACACGATCGCGGTCATCGAGTCAGGCGCCTCCGCTCCCGGGGAGCGGCTGTGCGAGCCCCTCCAGGCAGCCGGCCTCGTGCGTGCAGGTGGTGTTGTCAACCATCTCGGTCGCGTTGCAGTTCAGCTCGGTGACCCGGCCCGGGTGCTGACAGATCACCAGCCGGCAGACGACCTCGGTGGTCCCGTGCACCTGAGTGTTGCACTGCCCGTAGCGAAACTGGTTGCAGTCCACGCAGCGCAATCCGCAGTCGCCGTTGGCGCATTGGCAGCGACCGGGGAAGTCGTGGCCGGGAATCCGGTTGCAGTCCAGGTAATAGCGGTAGCCCTGCTCGGCGCACAGGCCCGAGCCGCGGTAGTCGGTGCACTTCCACCAGCCGGCCACGTAGGTCCCCTGCGGGCAGCGATTGTCACCGTGCTCGATCTCGCAGCAGAACGCCGTGTAGCCGTCGTTGCAGCGCGCTTTGGGCGGGCAGTCATGCTGGCGGCGGATGACTCCCCAGGCGGTGCCGGGCCGGACGAGGTACCGCACCGGGGCCACCGCGAATGCCGAGCCGGCGAGCGCCGCGCGGGCCAGCAGCCCGCGACGCGAGCTGCGCCGCTCCAGCAGCGAGCCGAGCTTGGCCGACGCTCGGGCGGCCGGTGTCACGGTGCGCTCCAGGCCCGCCAGGCGAGCGGCAGCTCCGCGTAGGCGACGACCGTCCCGTAGACCGACGCGGCGATCCCGAGCACCAGTACGACCCCCGAGCCGAGCGGCCGTCCGAGAATCCAGCCCGCACCGTGGGACCCGCCGATCGCGGCCGCGAACGCCACGAGCGCCAGCGCGGCGCTGAGCGCCGACTGCGCGATCGACGCCGGAGCATCGCCCTCGCCGAAGCAGCCGCACGCTGCGCAGCGGCGCGCCAGCCTCAGCGTGAGCGCCGCCAGCCCGACATACGTGAGCCCGAGCAGCGCTGCCGCCGCCCGCGCCCCGGTGAGCAGCACGATCGCCCCCAGCACCAGCTCGTAGACCGAGAACGCCCTGATCAGTCCGATCGGCACCGACAGCGCCTCGGCCGCGGTCCGGGGGGCGCGCAGCTTGGTGGCGCCGGCGACGCACAGCACGATCGCCGCCACCGCCTGCGCAACGGTCAGCGAGCCGGCCAAGCGCTCAGGCCCTGATCTCGCGCTCGAGGATCGTGGTGGCCGCGCTCGCCGGATCCAGCTCTCGGGCGACGACGCGGTCCAGCAGCGCCTGCACGCTGTCGTCGTTGCGTAGGGTCTCCTCCAGCTCGCGGCGCATGCGCGCCGTGGCGATCGCCAGCACCTCGTTCATGAGGTTGCGGCGGCGGCGCTCTGACAGCGTGCCTTCGGCCTCGATGAAGGCGCGGTGCTCGACCATCTGGTCGACCAGCTCCGGCACGCCGGCGCCGCGCCCGGCCTCGGTGCGGATGATCGGGACCCGCCAGCCCTCCTGAGGCCCGAGCGCCAGCACCCCCCTGATCTCCCGCACCATGGTGTCGGTCAGCGGGTGGTCGGCCTTATTGACGACGATGATGTCGGGGATCTCCATCACGCCCGCCTTCAGCGCCTGAATCGAGTCGCCCGAGCCCGGCATCAGCACCAGCACCACGGTGTCGGCGTGGTCAATCACGTCGATCTCCGCCTGGCCGACCCCGACCGTCTCCAGCAGCACCAGGTCACGCCCGGAAGCGTCCATCAGCAGCGCCGCCTGCAGCGCGGCCTCGCTCAGCCCGCCGAGCGCGCCGCGGTTGGCCATCGAGCGGATGAACACCCCCGGATCGAGGAAGTGGTCGGCGAGCCGGATCCGGTCCCCGAGCAGCCCGCCTTTAGTGAACGGTGACGACGGGTGGATGGAGAGCAGGGCGATCGGGCGACCACGTCCGCGCTCGAGCTTGGTGATCGCCGAGAGCAGCGTCGACTTGCCAACCCCCGGCGCGCCGGTGAAGCCGATGATCGCCGCCCGTCCAGTTTTTGGGAAGACCTCGCGCACCAGCTCCCAGCCCTCGGGATCGTCGTTCTCGACTAACGTGATCGCGCGCGCCAGGGCGCGTCGATCGTCGTCGAGCAGGCGCTGAGCGAGAGGCTGATCGGAGGCGCTCATCGGGGTCAGCCATCATGCCAGGCCGCGCGGAGGGCCGGCACGGGGGCGCGGCCGCTGGACCTCCTCGTTTGCGATCAGCTTCTACGATCACTGGCCGTGTCCCTGGCCGGACCCGAAATCGAACTCCCGCCCGCGTGGATCGCGTCGCCCGTGCCCGCGTTCGTGCGAGCGGCTCCCCCGCCGCTGCGGGGAGGACCGCTGACGTTCCTGCGCTTCGCGGCGGCCCACCACATGATCAGCCTCGGCTACCTGCGGCTGATCCTGCGCTGGCTGTGGCTGAAGCTGCGCTGGCGGGGGCGCCTTCAGACCGACGGCATGTGCTTCGTCTGCCCCGGGGTCAAGTTCGAGATCGGCCCGGGCGCCCGCGTACACCTGGGCCGGTGGTCGTGGCTCGGACACGGCTGCAAGGTGCGCGTGCACGAGGGCGAGCTGTCGATCGGAGCCAAGTCGGTGTTCGGCCAGGAGTGCACGATCTCGGCCTTTCAGCACATCTCCGTCGGGCGCGAGTGCATCATCGCCGACCGGGTGATGATGATCGACTTCGACCACGGGACGGTCGAGGTCGAACGCCCGATCCGGGAGCAGGGGATCTACAAGCGCGACGTCAACATCGGGCACAACGTCTGGATCGGCTACGGCGCCTGCGTGCTGCGCGGGACGACGGTGGGCGATAACGCCGTGATCGGCACCAGCAGCGTGGTCACCGTCGACGTGCCGGCCAACGCCGTGGTCGGTGGGATCCCCGCCAAGCTGATCCGGATGCGCGAGACGCCCACGACGTTCCGCTGGGGCCCGTAGCTAACGTTCGCCGGGTTGGCGCCATCCGGGCAGCCACGTGGTATCGCAGGCAGCGGGAACGTCGGCATCGCTGGTGAACACGGGGTTCATGACGCTGCCAGGCCTGAGCGTGTGCTTGTAGCCGAGAAGATGACCCATTTCGTGGGTGACCGTGAGGCAGAACATGCCCCAGTCGCTCTCCATGTTGCTCCAGGTCGCCCATTGCCAGTGGGCCAGGGAAATCGTGCAGTCGGTGTACGTGGATGCCGGCGCGTCGAGGTTGTTTGCTCCGAGGGAGGAGTTGAAGGTGACCCAGCCGTCGGTCCCGGACTCAAGGCCTGACGCCAGTGGGCTGTCAGCGACGATCTTGATTTGCCCTGCGCACGGCGTTGCCCCCCAGAACCGCTCGGCGACCGCCGCCGCGGTGGTGACCGGGTTGCGGCTAGTGACCGCCGCACGCGCCGAAGCTACCGGGTGGTGGGTGCGAGAACGTTGACCGGCGTAGTCAGTCTTAGATGTCCGCGATGCAGCGGAAGCTGCCCCGGCGAAGGACGCAGACGCAATCAGCGCGGCGACCAGGAGAGCGACTGTCAGTAGTCGGTTCATGTCTTTCATCGTGCAGCGCGGGAGCCTGGTTTTCGTCCACCGCGGCGGGTGATCTTGGAGGGGATCAGGGGGAAGGGGCGGGTGAGGCCGGGCTCATCCTTCAGGCCGGATCTGCCGATGCAGGAAGGACGCGCTGTCGGCGCACCGGTCGCTCATGCCCATTCCCCCGCGGATCACTCTCGTCGTCGCTCGTTTCGAGGACCTCCTAGCGCGCGGCCTGCAGGTCGTGATCGACAGCGACCCCAGCCTGGAGATCCTCGCCGGGGACGTCGAGCACGAGCGCGTCGACGTGGTCCTGCGCGCCCATCACCCGCGCGTGGCGATCCTTGACGTCGATGCCCTACCGAAACCCGCGCGGGTTCGAGAGCTCAGCCGCCAGCATCCAGACACGCGGCTGGTGCTGCTCACGAGCCACCCCACGACGACAGAATGCGCCCAACTGCTTGCCTTCGGTGCCAGCGCCTGTCTGGGCAGGGATTCTCAGGCGCGCGACATCCTGACGGCGATCCATCTCGCCTCCCGTGGCCTTCAGCTCACGCCCCGGGAGCACAGCGGACCCATCGCGCGGCCACCCGCCGGGTCCCAGCTGCTTACCGCGCGTGAGGCCGAGGTACTCCCGATGCTTCAGCAGGGCAGCTCCAATGCCCAGATCGCTCAGGCACTGCAGGTCGGCGTGGAGACGATCCGCACCCACGCGCGCAACATTTACCGCAAGCTCGGAGTCGCCTCGCGCCGCGAGCTAGGCACCCTGGCGCCGCGACGTGTGCTCGAAGACGCTGACGGCGCGTCTGAGCAGCCGGCGCGTCGCTGGGCACCGCCAACTCGTGACCGACACCGGCGTCCCGGCTCACTGCGCCGGTAAGAGCTCAGTCCACAGCGCTACCCCAGTCCACACGGACGCACCAGTCATACATCCGTCTAGTTGATGGTAGATCACTAACTGCGGCGATCCAGGCAGTTCGACATAACGCCTAAGGCCGTAGGAGACGAGGGTATCCTCATCCCATAGCTCCACTCACCGGGTGTCTTCAGGCTGAAACCAAGGAGACTCCCATGAGCAGTTCCCGCCGTCGCACCCGCGCGCACGACGCCGCGCGGGCGAGCAGTTCCCGCCGCTTGGCCCGATTGGGCACGAAGAAGGCGGGGGTAGGGGTGATCTCAATCCTCTCACTGACGGCGCTGGCGATGCCCACCGGCGCGCTTGCGATCGGCACGGCTCCTTCGCTGGGGACTGCCGCTCCGTTTGCTGTCCTCGGCGCGTCGGAGGTAACCAACACCGGCCTTACCACCGTCTTCGGTGACCTCGGCGTGTCCCCGGCTACCTCGATCACAGGCTTTCCGCCCGGGATCGTGCTGGGCACCGTTCATAACTCCGACGCCGTGGCGCTGCAGGCGCAAGCTGATACCACGACCGCATACAACACGCTCGCCGGGGAAGCTCCGGACTCTACGCCCGCGGCCGCCGATATCGGCAACGGTCAAACACTCACCGCCGGCGTGTACAAGTACAGCTCGGCGCTGGACGTGACGGGCTCGCTGACGCTCGACGGTCAGGGCGACGCCAATAGCGTGTTCATCTTCCAGATCCCATCGTCTCTGACAACCGACGTCGGCAGCAACATCAGCTACATCAACGGAGCCGACCCGTGCAACGTGTTCTGGCAGGTCGGTAGCTCTGCGACGCTCAACGGCTCGACGTTCGTGGGCAACGTCCTGGCGTTGGCTTCGGTGACCGTCGGCAGCGCCGTCACGATTGACGGACGGCTTCTGGCCAGAACCGCCGCTGTCACGTTGATCAACGACACAATCACCCGGGCGGACTGTGCGACCGGCGGAACCGGCGGCACAGGCGGCACCGGCGGCACCGGTACCGGCGGCACCGGCGGCACTGGTGGCACCGGCGGCACCGGCGGCACAGGTACCGGCGGCACCGGCAGCACCGGCGGCACAGGCGGCACCGGCGGCACAGGCACTGGCGGCACCCCCGGCACGCCAGTCACCACTCCCCCGGTCACGGGCGGCGCGCCCGGTTCTCCTGGCACCCCGGTCACCACCCCCCCGGTCGCCACCCCTCCAGTCACGCCCGGCACCGGAGGCACCGGCACCACGGGAGGCACCGGAGCCGCCAAGCCACCGATCGGCTCAAGAAACACCACGACCCGCAAGCAGCGTGCGGCCAAGGAGAAGGCGCATCGCCTGGCCACGCAGCGGGCCCATCGTTTGGCCAAGCAGAAGGCGCAGCGCCTCGCCAAGCGCCGGGCGCATCGTCTGGCCAAGCAGCGTGCAGCTCGTCGCGCCCTCCAGCGCGCGCGCCGTGCCCGGCGCCCGGTCAACACTCCCGGGTTCACCGGCTGACCTAACGCCAGATCGGAATGCAGACTGGGTTCAAGCGTTGTTCCAAGGCCGGCGCACGGCGCCGGTATTGGAAAATTCGCCGACTTCGGACCACGCTCTGCGTGCTGACTTTGGTTTGCGCGTCCAGCGGCGTGACGGTCGTCTCGGCTGCCGCGGCAAGCGCGCCCGGCCACGTCAGATCTACACAGCAGCTAGCTGCGCTCCTGTACGAGCATCAGGCCTACCGCTACCCCCGGACGAACGCCCCGCGGATAAGGTCCGTGCCCGCCCTGACGCCGATCACCGGTGAGGCAACCACGCTGCCCGTCATCGGCCAGGCGACCGGACACGGCGCCGCTCGGTGGCTGAAAGTGAAGCTCCCTGGACGCCCGAACGGCCTGAGCGGCTGGATCGCTCGCGGCGGAACCAGCGAGCTCATCACGGGCTGGCACATCATCGTCGGCCTCGCCAGTAGACAAGTGTGGATCTACCTCCGCGGCCACTTGTCGAGGACCTTTAGCGCCGTCGTGGGCAAACCCACAACGCCAACCCCCACCGGCAACTTCTTCGTCGAGGAAACCGTGGTCCTGCCGTCCACCGCGGTGGGGGGACCGTTCGCCCTCGCGCTGAGCGCGCGCTCAAACGTGTTCTCAGAATTCGACGGCGGACCGGGCCAGATCGCAATCCACGGACGCGATCTCCTCGGCGGCACGCTTGGCCAAGCACAATCCCACGGCTGCGTGCGGCTTGACACCCCAGCCATCGCCTGGCTCGCGGCGCGAATCGGACCCGGAGTCCCGGTAACCATCTACCGATAGCCAGCTGCGCGACCGACCTGCGGATGAAGGCCGTTGGGCTTCGCGCTAGCACTCGGCTCAGCACAGCGCCTGCTCTGCGACCTCCGAAGGCAGGAACGACCCTATGAATAAACCACGATGCACACCACCGTTCCCCGAGAGGCGCCGCGGCAACTCACGGAAGGTCCTCGAGGCGGCATCGGCGATCGCGTCACACCGGTGGCCGCGCGGCTAACCGTGTCAAGTTCTGCGTCAGACAGATCGAATATGAGTAGACACTCTCCGCTTGGTCGCCTGAACCTCCGGGCACTGCTGCAACGCGCGGGCGCGTGGCCGACGGCCGGTCCGGATGAGGGCCGGACCCGACACGCTGAACTGGCCGTGCTGTATGGAGCCGGGACGGCGCTAGCCGGAGCGGTGGTGTTCATCGTCGGGTGGGGCGGCAACCTGACGGTCGTACGGGCACCGCTGCCGGGACCCATTTCCATGAAGGCCGCCACCGCCGGCATGTTCGTCCTCTGCGGGACCGGCGTGATACTGCTCCAGGGCGATCAGAAGCGCAAACGGCTGGGGCTAGTGTGCGCCGCTGCGTGCTTGCTGATCGCGCTGGCCTTCCTCTCAGAGTACGTCGTAGGGTGGAATTTGGGGATCGACGAGTTTCCCTTTCGTGACGTCGCGGCACATGCGGCGCACATCGCTCACCCCGGTCGGCCCGGTCCCACGACGGTGCTCTGTTTTGTGTTGGTCTGCGTGTCTCTGCTGCGCATGAGACAGCGCCGGCGCTTTGAAGGAGCGTTGATGCTTCCGGTAATAGGCGTCGCCGGACTGAGCGTCGTCGGCTTTGCTTACTCTATCCCGGCCTTCTACACCGAGACGTCGGAGGCGAAGATCGCGTTCAGTACCGGCATCGTGTTCCTCATCCTCGCCGTTGGGGTGGTCTTTGCCGGGCCGGGCGCCGCGATGCAGAGGATGCTCAACACTACCGACCCGGGCGGGGTTATGGCCCGGCGCCTGCTGCCACTCGCGATCGTGGTGCCACTCGTGCTCGGATGGCTGCAGCTCGTCGGCGGACGCGACGGACTATACGGCCGGCCAGTCGGCGCCTGGCTGCTGACGACGACCACGATTACGTGCCTGATCGCCGTGATCGTCTGGGGCGCGAGCGCTCTCAGCCACGCCGACCGCCACCGTCGGCGCCTGGAGGCCGAGCTACATCGGCTCGCCGGCGAGGACGACCTGACCGGCCTGCCCAATCGGCGTCAATTTCAGGAGAACCTGCGCCGCGACCTGGCGCTGGCATCCCGCCACCACATTCCCGGCGCGCTGCTGCTGATCGATCTCGACCGGTTTAAGACCATCAACGACGAGCACGGGCACGCCGCCGGCGATGCCTTGCTGCGAGCCGTATCCGATGCCCTGAGGCAGGGGTTGCGTGACACCGACCTGCGCGGTCGGCTGGGCGGCGACGAGTTCGTTGCCTACCTGGCCCATACCGACCAGCCAGCAGCGAGGCTGGTCGCGGAAGGTGTACTCGCCCTGATTAGCACGACAAGCGACGCGCTCGGCCCGGGTATGCAAACCACGGCCAGCATCGGCATCGCCACCGACTACACCGCGGCCTCTGAGTTGGCCGCGATGCTCGGCGCAGCCGACAGCGCGATGTACCGCGCCAAACGGGACGGCGGAAACCGCCTCGTGATCTGGAACCCATCGGCTCCCCACGAGACAACGATGTCCGCCCGTGACCTCAGAAAGCTCCCGCAGCCAATTTTCACAGCAGATGATCGCCCACTTGCGGTCGCCGTCCAGCCCCAGCGCGCAGCTGCTGCGTCCCTCCTCCTCGCCGATCAAGCAGGGGTGAGCGGCGAGCGACGTGCTGGGCTGACCTGGCTCCGCTGGCCCGCCCCGGCGTTCGCCCTGCTAGCCGCCGTCATCCTGTGCAAACTCGGCAACGCCCGAGGAAGCTGATCTCCACGTCGATATACAGCGATCGCGATGTCCGCGAAGATCGCGAAACGCTCCACGACTCGTCGTTCGCCAAGGCACCTCCGATCAGCGTGCCGACGCGTAGCCTCTACGCGTTCAACCTCACTACCCGGTTCCGGACCGTGCGCGAGCGAGCGTAGCCACGCTGAACTGCTCGAGATCCGCACGGCGCGCGCGGCCAGTCGGCGGGATGGTCGCGGGCGCGTGACCAAGTGACCGGTGGCCGGCTGCTGGTGGTGTGCGCTGCGCTGGCGATCTGCGGCGAATCCGTGAACACCAATACGCTCAGCGTCACGGTAATTCAGAGCAGCCACGCGGCGGCAACGTCACCGCCGTCGCGAGGAGTTCCCAGTCCCCATCCACGGGCGTTTGACCGACAACGAGCCGTCTTAATCCTCGCGATACCGCAGCTCGGATCCATCAGCTATCGGTGCCGCAACCCGACACAGGAGGTCGCGGCCACGTTTAGCGCCGCACCGCTGAGTGCGACGGATCAGGTCAGCGTCAGCAGAGGCCGCAGGCCGATCGCGCACGCCATCGTTCAGCCCTTCGACCCCAGCGTGCAAATCCGACACACGCTGACCACGCCCTTCGGGCACTACCACTCCCTCAACTGGCTAATCACACAGGCGACCGAGCCGCACCTCGTCGTCGCGCGGGTACGGCTGGACTTTGTTCTCAGCACCGCCGGCTATCGGGGTGCCCGCTATCCGATCTGCGAGATGCCCCGTTGGTCGGCCAACCTCAGCACACGCAGCAACACATCACGGCCATCGGCAGCTGAGGATTCCCTCGCAGCCCCGCCTCGCTGGTCTCGATGAGGTTGAGTGCCGC
The DNA here is from genome assembly GCA_050999585.1 of Solirubrobacteraceae bacterium. Lineage (GTDB taxonomy): Bacteria > Actinomycetota > Thermoleophilia > Solirubrobacterales > Solirubrobacteraceae > Palsa-465. The sequence goes on from JBPCPC010000044.1 coordinate 29,388, forward strand.
ACTGGGCTACTTCTGACCCTCGTCGCCGCCAGGTTGCGGCGCAAGCCGACCCTGAAACCGGCGGCTGAGACCTGCTTCGATCAAGCGCGCCAGGCCGCGACGCCTCCGCCGGCCCGACCCGCCGTCGCGTCCGGTTCACGACCAGCCGGTGAGGTCTGGCGCGAGTCCCCGTAGCGCCGGATCGGCGGCCGTCGGCCGCCTGAGCGCCTGCGCCAGGGCATCAGCGTGGCCGCGAGCGCGCTGCAGCGGGTAGTCGCCGGCGAGCCGCCGATGGGCTTGAAACGCCCAGTCCGAGGACTGCAGCGCCAACAGCTCGCGCAGCGCTCGCGGCGACACTCCGTCGGCCGGCGAGGCCGCCAGCCCCAGCTCCGCGGTGCGCCCCTGCCACGCCAGCTCGGCGACGTCGGGGCCGCTCCAGGTGCGCAGGTCTCCCCCCTCTCCCCAGCTCGTGACCGGCAGCTCGGGCGCGGCGACAGGCTCGTTCTGGCTCAGCCCATCGTCGAGCGTGGTCAGCCCCAGCCCCTGCCGGCCCGCGTGCTCGAGCACCGCCCGCAGCCACTCGACCCCCTCATACCACCAATGACCGAGCAGCTCGGTGTCCAGCGCACACACGCAGACACCGCCGTCCGCGACGCGCGCGCGAACCCGCCCGACGAAGTCACGCGCATCGAGGCGCGCCTGGTGCAGCGCGGCCGTCCGGTCATACGGCGCCCCGTCGATTCGCCAGGCGCGATGGCGATGGGTTGTGTGATGATGGTGGTCGCGATAGGCCGGGGCCGACGGATAGCCGCCGTCGCCCCACACGAGCGCGATCGTGGCGCGGTCGATCGGCCACAGCACGGGACCGTCGGCCGTGGCCAGCGGCCGCAGGTGACGGCGGTCGCCGAGGCCGAACAGCGCCGTCAGTTCCACGCACGTCGCGCGGACCCCAACCCCGTCCAGGAGCGGGTCAAGCCACGGCGCATGGGCGCATTCGGGCAGCCAGAAGCCGCCCGACCACGCACCCGGGAACCGCCGCCGGTGCGAGGCGATGCCCGTCTGGAGCTGCAGCTCGACCCCGGATTCGGTGGCCACCAGCGGCAGCACCGCGTGCGTGGCCGACGATGTCCAGGTGGCATGGCGCCCGAGCGCGGCCAGCAACCCGGGCCCCTGGCCGTCGCTCAGCTCCGCCAGCCGCCGCGCGGCCAACGCGTACTCGCCGGCCGAGCGCTGCAGCTCGGCGGCGGGTGCGCCCTCGCCGCGTGCGCGCAGCTCGGCGATGTCACGGCGGTGGGACTCCGGGCGGATCTCCTCCAGGAACCGCCGGCAGCGCTCGATCGTCCCCCGGTACTCGAGCTGGTCGGCGAGCACCGGTGTCACCGAAAGGGTCAGCGGCGGCGGCCCGTCGAAGCCGTCGAGCACGTCCAGCAGCGGCAGATACGACGTCGCGATCGCCTCCCACAGCCACTCCTCGCCGAACGGCCAGGTCCCGAAGCCCTCGACGTAGGGCATGTGGGTGTGCAGGACGATCGCCAGTTCGCCCGCGGCCACGGCGCGAGCGTAGCTCGGTCAGCGACAGATCGCGAGCAAGTCCAGCGCGCCGTCCAGTCCGCTGCGCCGCAGCGCGAAGTCACCGGCGGCGATCGCCGGCGTAAAGCGGTCATAGAACGGCTTGGTCAGCCGCAGGCGGGCGTGGACCGCGTCCCAGCCGCAGGCCAGCGCGAGCTCATGGGCACGCAGCTTGCGGGCGTGCACCAGGCCGAGCAGTTCGACGTGATCGAACACCGTGCGGCACAGGGCGTCGAACTCGTGCGCGCGGTACTCCTTCAGATGCCATGGGTTGTCAGACTTGGCCGCGCCCTGCGGAGCGAGCGTGAGCAGATTGGGCGTCGAGATGTAGACCACCCCGCCGGCGGCCAGCAGCGAGCGCAAGTGGCGCAGCACCGCGACGGGATCGCGCACATGCTCGATCGTCTGCAGGAACACGACCGCGTCAAACGCGCCCGGATCGCCGTGGTTCTCGACCATCCCCCGCTCAAAGCGCAGGTTCTGTCGCGGGTACCGCAGGGCCGCGTGCTCGAAGGCCTCGGGGTTGGCGTCGAGGCCGAGGACGCTGCCGGCACCCCGGGCCAGCACCTCGGAGCCATAGCCCTCGCCACAGGCCATGTCGAGCACCCGCTTGCCGATCACCCGAGCGCCGATCCACTGATAAACGGTAAGATGGCGCCGGTACCAGTAGTTCTCGGCTGGGACGTCGGGCAGCGTGCGCTCGCCGGTGAGCTGCAGCGCGGGCACGCCCGGCGGCTGGTCGCGTTGGACGTGGGCATCCGCGGGCACGGGTCGACAGGGTAATCTGGCCCGGGGCATGGATGCATTGCGCAGCGCGGACGAGATCCGCGACGTCAACACCCGCTACCACGACGTCGCCGCCGAGAGCTACGACTCCAAGTGGGGCATCGACTTCGGGCCGATCGGCCGCCATCAGGTCCTGGGCAAGCTGGGCAAGCTGCTCGGGCCCGAGCTGAGCGACGGCTACGAGCGCTCGCTGGAGATCGGCGCCGGCACCGGCTACTTCAGCCTCAACCTGCTGCAGGCGCGCGTGGTCGCCGAGGCGACGTGCACGGACATCTCGTCGGGGATGATGGCCACGCTGGCCGCCAATGCCGAGCGCCTGGGCCTGAGCGTGCGCACCGCGCGCGCCGACGCCGAAGCGCTGCCGTTCCCCGATCAGAGCTTTGACCTGGTGCTCGGACACGCCGTCCTGCACCACCTGCCGAACCTGCGGCGGGCGTTCGCGGAATTCCATCGCGTGCTGCGGCCCGGCGGGCGGATCGCGTTCGCCGGCGAGCCGTCGCGGGTGGGGGATCGGATCGCGTCCTGGCCCAAGCGCGGCGCCAACGCGCTGGCGCCGGCGTGGCGACGGCTGATCGGCGCCGGCCCAGCACGGCCCCCGACCGCCGACGGTGGGTGGGCGGGGTCCGATCCGCGCGACCATGACCTGGAACGGCTCGTCGACATCCATGCCTTCGCCCCGGCGGACCTCTCGCGTCACGCCAATCGCGCCGGCTTCAGAGACGTCCAGGTGCGGGGCGAGGAGCTCGCCGCCAACTGGTTCGGGTGGTTCAACCGCGGGCTGGAGGCGTCAGCCGACCCCGACGACGTGCCGATGCTGTGGCGCCAGTACGCGTTTCACGGCTACCTGCTGCTGCAGCGTCTCGACGAGAAGCTGCTCGAGCCGCTGCTCCCCCCGGCGGTCTTCTACAACCTGCTGCTGACCGCCCGGCGCGGTTGACGCGGTGCGGCGCGGCCGGCTGACACACGGCGGCCGGCACCAGCGCTGGCCCTAGACTTCAGCGCTGATGGCCGACGAGGTTCTGCACGAGTTTCCGTTATTCCCGCTCGGGTTGGTGGCGCTGCCCGGTGAGCTCGTTCCGCTGCACATCTTCGCGGAGCGCTACCGCACGATGATGGGCGAATGCCTGGCGTCCGAGACCGAGTTCGGAATCCTGTGGATGTCCGACGACGGGCTGCGTGACATCGGTTGCGCGTGCGAGATCGATCACGTCCTGGAGCAGCTGGAGGACGGGCGCATGAACCTGCTCACGCGCGGCACCCGGCCGTTCCGGGTGATCGAGCGCCAGGGCCATCTCGCGTACCCGGCCGGCGTCGTGGAGTTCATCGCCGACCTGTCCGAGGATCCCGACGCGGAGCTGGCCGGCACCGCTCGCGCCGCCTACGCCGACCTGGTCAAGCGCGCCACCGACCGTGAGCCCGAGGAGCTGGAGCTCGCCGAGATGGACTCCTACGGGATGGCCGCCACGGTCGACTTTGGCCTCGACGCCAAGCAGGGCCTGCTTGACCTGCGTTCTGAGAACGCCCGCCTGCGGCTGGTGACGCGCCTGTTCCGCGCGGCCACCAAGCGCCTGGACTTCGTCGATCGCGCCCAGGCGCGGGCGCGGTCCAACGGCAAGGTCCGCTTCGGCTGAAGCGCCAGATCGGCTTGCGGTTGAGGGGCCTGGTGCCCGGCTACGGCGTGCCGGCCGCGAGCGTGAACACGAACATGAAGGCACCGAACAGCAGGCAGTAGATGCCGAACGGGCGCAGGTTTCCCTTGCGGAAATACTTGGTCAGGAAGTGCACCGTGACCACCGCGGTGACGGCGGCGAAGATCGCTGCCACCACGGCCGCGCCGCGCACGCCGCCGTTGCCAAGCGGGCCGGTGAGATCGGACAGCTTCAACAGCCCCGCGGCCAGGATCGGCGGCGTGGCCAAGAAGAAGCCGAAGCGGGCGGCGTCGGCGTTATCCAGGCCGCGGGCCAGCCCCGCGGTCATGACCACGCCGTCGCGGCTGATGCCGGCGATCAGCGCGGTCGACTGGGCGACGCCGATCACGCCCGCCTCGCGAAACTCCATCGACTCCAGGCGCCGGCCGCCCTCAGGGTTGAGCCCCTCGCGCTCGGCGAGCGCACGGACCTCGGCGCGCCGGCGGTAACGCTCGGCGGAGAGCAGGATCACGCCGTTGATCATCAGGAAGATCGCGGCCGCCAGCGGCTTGGCGAGCGCGTCGCGGATCGGGTGCTCGAGCGCGAGACCGAGGATCCCGACCGGGATCGTGGCGGCGATGATCAGCCAGGCCAGCCGCTCAGTCGGCGTCTCGATCCGCCGCTTGACCAGGGTGGCGAAGAACGCCCGGATGATCGCGATCCACTCGCGCCAGAAGTAGCTCAGCAGGCCGATCGCCGAGCCGACGTGGAGCATGACCACGAAGGCCAGCCACGGGGACTCCGGCTGCGACTGCCAGGTGACGATGTTGTGCCAGCGAAACAGGGTCGGGAACAGCACCGTGTGGCCCAGGCTGGAGACCGGGAACAACTCGGTCGCTCCCTGGAGAACGCCGAGCACGATCGCCTGGAAGGTGCTGATCAGGTTGTGGGCCGCGGCCAGCGCAAGCATCGAGCCGACCAGCCTAGCCGCCGCGCTGGATCGACGGCCCGGCGACGCGCCCCGCTCTCATCCCCGGTTCATCCGCTCAGTCCGCAGGCCTGCTGCGCCGCGGCGAGCGCGAACGTCTCGGCCTCGCGCAGCGGCTTCTGTCCCGCCGCACGCCGGTCTGGGAAGGCGACGCTGCCCTGCGACACCCGAATCCGGTAGTAGAAGACGGTGCCCGGAGAAGCGGGCAGGCTCAGCTTCCGGCTCGCATCCTTGCCCAGATCAACCGCGAGGTCGCGCGCCTGGATCAACAGCGGGTCCGACAGCGGCCTGGTCTTGCCGCCGTTGCAGCGAATCGTGCCGCCGTCGTTGACCAGCAGCGTCAGCGTCGGGCCCTGGCCCGTTCGGGTGAGCAGAAACAGATCCGCCGATTGGACGTTGAAGCCGCAACCGGCGAGCGCCGCGGCCGCGGCCAGCCCGAGCGCGAGCGCCCTGCACGGCGCCCGGCGGACGTTCATGCTGCCTCGACGACCGTGGCGGCGCCGCCGCGGCGCGGATCACCGCCGCCGGAGAAGCCCCCGTC
>JBPCPC010000326.1:0-11515 GCA_050999585.1 Solirubrobacteraceae bacterium
CCCCGAGCCCGTCGAGGCGCCCGAGGCCCCCCCGCCGGAAGCGGGCGCGCTGGACCAGGCGCTGGACAGCCTCGGACGAGCGCATCACCGCCCGTACTCGCGCGCCTGACCGCTCCGCCGGACGCCAGCCCATAGACTCGCGCGCCATGCGCGACAAGGCTCCCGAGACCTATGACGAGAAGCTCGCCCAGCTGCAGGAGCTGCGTGAGGAGGCGATCCACAACGCCGGTCAAACGGCGGTGGACAAGCAGCACGAGAAGGGCAAGCTCACCGCTCGCGAGCGGATCGAAAAGCTGCTGGACCCGGGCTCCTTCCAGGAGCTGGACACCTTCATGCGCCATCGCACGCTGGACTTCGAAATGCAGCGCAACCGGCCTTACGGCGACGCCGTGGTCACCGGCCACGGCACAATCGCCGGACGCCGGGTGTGCGTGTTCAGCCAGGACTTCACCGTGTTCGGCGGCTCGCTGGGCGAGGTCATGGCCGAGAAGATGTGCAAGATCATGGATCTGGCGGCCAAGATCGGCTGCCCGGTGATCGGGATCAACGACTCCGGGGGCGCGCGGATCCAGGAGGGGGTCGTCTCGCTGGGCGCCTACGGCGACGTGTTCCTGCGCAACGTGCGCTGCAGCGGCGTGATCCCGCAGATCTCGCTCGTGATGGGCCCGTGCGCCGGCGGTGCGGTCTACTCGCCGGCGATCACCGACTTCATCTTTATGGTCAAGGAGACCTCGCACATGTTCATCACCGGCCCGGACGTGATCAAGACCGTCACCGGCGAGGAGGTCGGCTTTGAGGATCTGGGCGGCGCGATGTCACACAACTCCAAGTCGGGGGTGGCCCACTTCGCGGCCGAGGACGAGGATGAGTGCCTCCAGGATGCGCGCTACTTGCTCTCGTTCCTGCCCCAGAACAACCTCGAGATCCCGCCGCGGGTGATGCCGACCGACGACCCGCTGCGCGAGGACCCCGAGCTTGACTCGGTCGTCCCCGACAGTCCCAACAAGCCCTACGACATGCGCGAGGTGATCCGGCGGATCGTCGATGATGCCGAATTTCTGGAGGTGCACGAGCACTACGCGCGCAACATCGTGGTCGGCTTCGCGCGCATGGACGGCTTCGCGGTGGGCATCGTCGGCAACCAGCCCGCACAGCTGGCGGGCGTGCTGGACATCGAATCCTCGGAGAAGGCAGCGCGCTTCATCCGCACCTGCGACGCCTTCAACCTCCCGATCATCACGCTCTGCGATGTGCCCGGCTTCCTGCCCGGCACGACGCAGGAATGGGGCGGGATCATCCGCCACGGCGCCAAGCTGCTCTATGCCTACGCCGAGGCGACGGTGCCCAAGATCACGATCATCACCCGCAAGGCCTATGGCGGCGCGTATGACGTGATGGGCTCAAAGCACCTGGCAGCGGACTTCAACTTCGCCTGGCCGAGCGCCGAGGTGGCCGTGATGGGCCCCGAGGGTGCAGTCAACATCATCTACCGTCGCGACCTGGCCGCGTCGTCGACGCCCGACACCCGCCGCCGGAAGCTGATCGAGGACTACAAGGCGCACTTCGCCAATCCGTATGTCGCCGCCGAACGCGGATACATCGACGACGTGGTGATCCCGCACGAGACACGGCCCAAGGTCATCACCGCCCTGCACACGTTGCAGACCAAGCGCGAGCCCGGCCCGCGCCGCAAGCACGGCAACATCCCGCTCTGAGTCGGATGAACCGGAAGTTGTTCCCGCGGGGCCAACGGGGGTAGGCTCCCCGAGAACTGGCGACACCATGGTTCGCCTGACTCCGAGGGAGGGGTGTGATGCTTTCCAGAGCTCGCCGCGTCAGCTTGTTCGCCGTCGCGGCCGTTTCGATCTGCGCGTCCGGCGTCTTCGGCACGGCCGCGGCGATGGCCGACACGAATGTCGCCGTCGCGCCACCGCGTGTCCAGCAGCTGACGTTCAAGGGCACAGTCAACCTGGGGTCCCTGGCCGGCGCCCAGAGCTCCGCCAAGGGTCAGCCCAAGGCCGGGACGCCGGTGCAGAAGAAGTCCGCACAACCATTCGCCCAAGCGAGGACGCCCAATCCCAATCCGCCGCCGCTGCCGCTGCAGACCGTCCCCGGTTCGCCGCTGGGCTTCGTCGGCATCACGACGGCGGCCTCGGCCGCGCTCAACGGCTTCGACGTCGAACCGCCCGACCAGGGCCTCTGCGCGCATGCCGGCACCGTCATGGAGGGGGTCAACCTCGCCCTGGCCGTCTACACCGAGAGCGGGATCACGCTGAAGGCGCCCGTATCGCTCAACAGCTTCTTCGGCGAGGCGCCCGCGGTCTCGAGCGACGGGACGACAACCACGTACGGGCCGTTCCTGTCAGATCCCCGCTGCTACTACGACGCCCAGACCGCGAGGTGGTTCGTGACGACGCTGGAGATCGACGTCAACAGCACCACCGGAGCGCTCGCCAACCAGAGTCACGAGCTGATCGCCGTCAGTCAGACCTCTGACCCGACCGGCAGCTACGGCGTGTTCTCGATCAACTCGACCAACGACGGGACCAACGGCACGCCATCGGAGCCCAACTGTCCCTGCCTAGGGGATCAGCCGAGGATCGGGGCCGACGCCAACGGGTTCTACATCAGCACCGACAGCTATCCGATCCAGGGTGCGTTCAACAGCAACGGCGGAGAGATCTACGCCATCTCGAAGCCGGGATTGGTGGCCGCGGCCAACGGGGCCGCGATGCCCCCGGTGGTGGCGATCCACAACGGCGCGGTGCTCATCCAGGGCAACCCGGCCAACGCGGTGCAGCCCGCCGAGACGCCGGAGGGTGCGAGCTATGCGCCGGACCGGGAGTATTTCCTCAGCACGCCGGACTTCAACGGCTTCGCCACCTCCGGAGGAGCCGGGGCGACCTCGGTCGTCCTGTGGACGCTCCTGAACACCTCGAGCCTGAGCAGCGCGACGCCCGGCGTCACGCTGACTGACTCGATCGTCCCCAGCGAGCCGTTCACGACGCCGGTCAACGCGGCTCAACAGCCCGGACCGCATCCGTTGGGGCAGTCGCTGGGTGCCCCCGTGTCGCCGCTCAACGTGGACGACGACCGCATGCAGCAGGTGGAGTATGTGCGTGGCGACCTGTACTCGTCGCTGTCGACCGGGGTCGGCTCCGGCGCGAATGCCCGCACCGGTGCGGCCTGGTTCGACGTCAAGACGAACGACACCAGCGGTAAGGTGCGCAATCAGGGCTACCTCGCCACCGGCAATGGCGCCAGCCTGCTGTATCCGGCAATTGGGCTGATGCCGGGCAAGCGGGGTGTGATGACGTTCAGCGTCTCGGGCCCGGGCGTCTACCCCAGCGCCGCCTACGTGCCGTTCCAGGACGGCCCGACGGGAAGCACGATCAACGTCACGGCCGCGGGGACCGCGCCCGAGGACGGCTTCACCTGCTACACGCCGGATGGCCCGCCGTGCCGGTGGGGCGACTACTCGGCGGCGAGCTCGGACGGCAGCGGTCACATCGTGATCGGCGATGAGATGATCCCCAACGTGGCGCGCGATCAAAACGCCAACTGGGGGACCTACCTCAGCAGTATCGCTCCGTAAGCCGCCGCTGACGGCGTCCGGGCAACGTGACCGCCCGGGCGCCGTCGGCTCCCCGTTCGCAGATGTGTCCAGTCGCACGGAGGCTTGAGACAAAGCAATGATCGGGCGCGGTACGCGTGGTCAGAGCGTGACCGTCTGCGCCTGCACCTTGCCGTCGCGCCACGCCGCATAGGCGGCGGCGGCCACCGCCAGATCCTGGATCGCGAGGCCGGTCGAGTCAAACAGCGTCACCGCGTCCGGCGACGGCCGGCCGGGCGCGTCGCCGGCGAGCACCGCGCCGAGCTCCTGCACCTGGCCGCGCTTGACCAGCCCGGCCTCGATCGCCCCCGTCAGCTCGCCACCGTGGGCCGCCTGCTCCCACTCGTCGCAGAACAGCGTGCACGCCGCCACGGCGTCGACCTCGGCCTCGGCCTTGCCCGGGCCGTCGGCTCCGAGCATGTTGAGATGCAGACCCGGCTGCAGATCGCCCCGGCCGATCACCGGCTCCGCGCCCGGCGTCACGCAGCAGACGATGTCGCAGGCGAGCGCCTGGTCGCGGTCGCCCGGCTTCCAGCCCAGCTCGGTGGCCAGCGCCTGGGCGGCCTGCGGCGCGGGATCGACGCATGCTCCGGGCCCGTATCCGGCGGCAGCCAGGCAGCGAGCGGCCCAGGCGCCGTGCAGGCCGCAGCCGATGATGCCCACTGAGCGCGCCGACGCGGGCGCCAGCGCCCGGGTGGCCACCGCCGCCACTGCGCCGGTCCGCAGCGCCGTCACCGCGCGCGCGTCGAGCAGCATCAGCGCCACACCGGTGCTGGCATCCGACAGGCAAACGACTCCGTTGACCGTCGGCAGCCCGCGCGCCGGGTTCCCGGGAAACGAGCTGATCCACTTCAGCAGCGCCAGCTCGCCGCCGCGCGCCGGCATCGCACGGAAGTCGCCGTAGGGCGGGCTGGGCAGGTAGACCTTGGCCGGCATCGTCCAGGCGCCGGTGTGGTGGTGGCCGAAGGCCGCACGGACACGATCGATCGCCAGCTGCGGGGAGACCGCGCGCAGGACGGCATCGTGATCCAGGACAGGCAGAGCCGGCATCGGTAGCTGACGATACATTCGCCAGGGCGATGAACCGGCGACCCAAGCTCACGATCATGGCCCCCGATGCCTCCCCCGAGGAGGCGGCGGCGGTGATGGCAGCGGTGGCGCAGTTCATGCGCGAGACCGCGCAGGCGGGGGCCGGCTCCGCGGGACAGACCGGGGCCGGTTGCTCGGCGTGGGTGGGGGTCGGTCCCTGGCAGCTGACGGCGTTGCGCGAGGGAGTGGCGCGATCTCCCGAGTCGCTTCCACCCTGGCTCTAGACCGACTGGTCGGTCGACTTCAGGGTGAAATAGCCTAATTCGGATTGCCTTTTGGTAGTTTGGGGTTTGAGCCCGTTCGCGGCCCGATCGCTGTCGACCCAAAGGAAGCCGATGGAGCCCAGCTCGATTGAGACCAGGAAGGCGCCCCGCACCGGATCTCTAGAGAACCCGGAGGTGGTCGAGAACGTACCCGGCCACGTGATCCCGATCCTGGAGCGCGAGTTCGGCGACTTCGACACGGAGTCGACCCGCTACCTCGACGGCCAGCTCACCGAGGAGGACTTCATCAAGTTCCGCCTCAAGCAGGGCGTCTACGGGCAACGCCAGCCCGACGTGCAGATGGTCCGCGTCAAGTTGCCGATGGGCGGCGTCACGTCCGATCAGCTCGACGCCTTCGCCGACGTGATCGACCGCTATGTCCCGCTGCGCAAGGGCCACATCACGACCCGGCAGAACATCCAGATGCATCATCTGCCGCTACCCGATGCGGCGAAGCTGATCCGCGAGCTGGGGGATGCCGGCCTGTCCTCGCGTGAGGGCTGCGGCAACACGATGCGCAACGTCACCGGCGACCCGCGCGCAGGGGTGCTGGAGGGCGAGCTGTTTGACATCACGCCTTATGCCGGCGCCTACGTCCGCTACTTCGTGCGCCACCCCACCACCCAGGCGATGCCGCGCAAGGTCAAGACGGCGTTCACCGCCACCGACGCCGACAACGCGATCACCGGTATCCACGACATGGCGTTCATCCCGCGCGAGCGCGACGGCGTACGCGGCGTCGAGGTCCGCGTCGGCGGCGGCACTTCGATCATGCCCCGGATCGCGCCGACGCTGTATGAGTTCGTCGAGCTCGACAACGGCGACTACCTGAAGATCACCGAGGCGTGCATGCGGATCTTCGACCGCCAGGACTTCCTGCGCGTCAACCGGGCACGGGCGCGGATCAAGGTGCTGATCGACAAGGTCGGGATTGACGCCTTCCGCGAGCTGGTGGAGGAGGAGCTCGGAGGCGATTGGGTCGCCGAGCGCGACTTCTCCCTGGACGAGATCCTGCTCGATCACGACGAGCAGGCCAACGCCCCCGCGACGGGCACGCGGTTCGCCAGCCCCAACGGCGACCGGCACGGCTTTGATCGCTTCGCGGAGTCCAACGTCTCACGCCAGCGCCAGCGTGGTTTCTCCACCGTCGAGGTCAAGGTTCGGCGCGGCGATCTGACCGTCGAGCAGCTGCACGGCCTCGCCGACGTGATGCGCCGCTACAGTGGCGGTTACGCCCGCACCACCGTGCACCAGAACCTGGTCCTGCGCTGGGTGCGTGACGGGTCCGTCTACGAGGTCTGGCGGGCCTTGGCCGAGCTCGATCTCGGCGAGGCGGGCGCCGACGAGATCTCCGACGGCGTCAGCTGCCCCGGCACCGACTCCTGCAAGCTCGGGATCACGAGCTCGATGGGCCTCAACGAGGCGATCCAGGAACGGATCGCCGCGATGGAGATCGACGACCCGCTCACCCGCCGCATTCACATCAAGAACAGCGGCTGCCCGAACGGCTGCGGCCAGCACCACATCGCCGACATCGGCTTCTACGGAGCGTCGATCAAGGTCGGCGGGCGCACAGTCCCCGCTTACATCCCGCACGTCGGCGGGGCCTACGAGGGCGGCGACGTCCGCTACGGTCAGCGCCTGAAGGCGCGGCTGCCCGCCAAGCGCGTCCCGGAGGCCGTCGAGCGTTGGCTACGCTTCTATGAGTCAGATCGCGCTGACGACGAGACATTCCGGGCGTTCGTCGACCGTGTCGGCCCCCCCGCGTTCGAGCAGCGGGTCAAGGACCTGACGATGCCGATCGAGTTCAACCTGGACACCATGAATCAGTTCATCGACTTCAACCGCGACGTGCCCTTCGAGGTCCAGCGCGGCGAAGGGGAGTGTGCGGTCTGAGCAGCCGGACGACATCCGCCTCGCCCGGTCCGGGCGAGCCTGGACGGCGAGCGGGCGAGATCAGCGGATGGCTCCCCGATCTCGAATCACGCTCGGCGCCGGAGATACTCGCGTACGCGCTGGAGAGCTTTCACCCGCGGTTGACGTTGGCCTGCTCCTTTCAGAAGGAGGAGTCGGTCCTGTTTCACATGCTCTCCGAGCTGGACCCGACGGCGCGCGCGTTCACGATCGACACGGGCGTGCTGTTCGGAGAGACGCTGGCCACCTGGAAGCAGTTCGACGAGCGCTTCGGGCTGCCGATCGACGTGCTTGACGCCCGCAGCCCCGATCAGCCATGGACGGCCGATCGCTGCTGCGGCGAGGCGAAGGTGGACGCGCTGGAGCGAGCGCTGGCTGACGTCGACGCGTGGATCACCGGCATCCGCCGCGAGCAGGCGCCGACGCGAGCGCAGTCGCCGAAGCTCGAGCGCGACGTCCGCCGGGGGATCGTCAAGCTCAACCCGCTCGCCGACTGGTCTGAGAAGGACGTCTGGCGCTACATCTTCGAGCACGAACTGCCCTACAACCCCCTGCACGACGACGGCTATTCCTCGATCGGCTGCGCCCCGTGCACGCGGCCGGGCGCCGGCCGCGACGGACGCTGGGCCGGCACCGACAAGACCGAGTGCGGGATCCACGTCACATGAGTCCGGCCCACTACGAGCTGTCGCACCTTCAGGCGCTCGAGGCCGAGTCGATCCATGTCTTCCGTGAGGTCGCGGCCGAGTTCGAGCGCCCGGTGCTGCTATTCAGCGGCGGCAAGGACTCGATCATCCTGCTGCGTCTGGCCGAGAAGGCGTTCCGTCCGGGGCGGTTCCCGTTCCCGATCATGCATGTCGATACCGGGCACAACTTCCCCGAGGTAACGGTGTTCCGCGACCGGATCGTTTCCTCGCTCGGCGAGCGGTTGATCGTCGCCAACGTGCAGGACTCGATCGACAACGGCCGCGTGACCGAGGAGACCGGTCCCCGCGCCTCGCGCAACCGCCTGCAGACGACCACGCTGCTGGACGCGATCGAGGAGCACGGCTTTGACGCCGCGTTCGGGGGCGCCCGCCGTGACGAGGAGCGCGCCCGCGCCAAGGAGCGGGTGTTCTCGTTCCGCGATGACTTCGGCCAGTGGGATCCCAAGCGCCAGCGCCCCGAGCTGTGGGCGCTGTACAACGCGCGGATCCGCAAGGGCGAGCACGTCCGCGTGTTCCCGATCTCCAACTGGACCGAGCTCGACGTGTGGCAGTACATCGCCGAGGAGAAGCTCGAGGTGCCGTCGATCTACTTCTCGCACGAGCGCGAGGTGTTCGCGCGCGACGGGATGCTCTACGCCCAGAACGAGTTCATGCAGCTGATCGACGGCGAGTCGGCGTTCTCGGAGTCCGTCCGCTATCGCACCGTCGGCGACATGACCTGCACCGGCGCCGTGCGCTCCCGTGCCACCACGCTGGAGGAGGTCGTCGCCGAGATCGCTGCCACCCGGATCACCGAGCGCGGTGAGACGCGCGCCGATGACCGCGTCACCGAGGCCGCGATGGAGGACCGCAAGCGCGAGGGCTACTTCTAGCCATGTCCGCCACCGACGCCCCCGCCACCAACGGCGCCGCGAGCGCCTACTCGGTCACCCGCCGCACGACCGAGCTGCTTCGGATCGCCACCGCCGGCTCGGTCGACGATGGCAAGTCGACGCTGATCGGCCGCCTGCTCTACGACTCCAAGGCGATCCTCGTCGATCAGATGGAGCACGTCGTGCAGACCTCGGAGCGCCGCGGCGACGGTTACGTGAACCTGGCGCTGCTGACCGACGGGCTGCGCGCCGAGCGCGAGCAGGGGATCACGATCGACGTCGCCTACCGCTACTTCCAGACCACGCGGCGCAAGTTCATCATCGCCGACACCCCGGGCCATGAGCAGTACACCCGCAATATGGTCACCGGGGCCTCGACGGCCGACGTCTCGATCGTCCTGGTGGACGCGCGCAAGGGGGTCTCAGAGCAGACGCGGCGCCACGCCTATATCGCCTCGCTGCTGCGCATCCCGCACCTGGTGGTGTGCGTGAACAAGATGGACCTCGTCAAGTACGACGAGCAGGTCTTCTACGACATCCTCGAGGAGATGACCGATTGGGCCGCGCGCCTGCAGATCCCGGACATCACGTTCGTCCCGATCTCGGCGCTGCAGGGCGACAACGTCGTCGAGCGGTCGGACCGCATGCAGTGGTACGGCGCCTCGACGTTGCTCTACCACCTCGAGCACGTCGTGATTGCCCCCGACCGCAACCTCAGCGACGTGCGCTTCCCGGTGCAGTGGGTGATCCGGCCGATGTCCGACGAGCACCACGACTACCGCGGGTTCGCCGGCCAGGTCGCCGGCGGGATCCTGCGCCCGGGGCAGGACGTGGTCGTGCTCCCGGGCGGCCAGCGCTCCCGCGTGGCCGGGATCGACACCTACGCCGGCGAGCTGCCGGAGGCGTTCCCGACGATGTCGGTGGCGGTCCGCCTCGAGGACCAGATCGACATCTCCCGGGGCGACATGATCGTCGAGGCCCAGGACCAGCCGACCGCCACCCGCGAGCTGGAGGCGATGGTCTGCTGGATGAGCGAGCAGCCGTTGCAGGCTCGCGGCCGCTACTCGATCAAGCACACGACGCGGAGCGCGCGCGCGATCGTCGAGGAGATCCAGCACCGGATCGACATCAACACACTCGAGCACGTGCCGGCCTCTCAGCTCGGACTCAACGAGATCGGGCGCGTGCAGCTGCGCTGCTCCGCGCCGCTGGTCGTCGACCCCTACAGCCGCAACCGCAGCACCGGCTCCTTCATCCTGATCGACGAGTCGACCAACGACACCGTCGCTGCCGGGATGGTGCTGAACGCCCGCTGAGCCGGGCCGACAGCCGCCCGGTAAAGTGCCGCGCCGCATGTTCTCGAAGGTCCTGATCGCCAACCGCGGCGAGATAGCGGTCAGAATCATCCGCGCCTGCGAGGAGCTGGGGATCGCCACGGTGGCCGTCTACTCCGAGCTGGACCGCGACGCGCTGCACGTCAAGCGCGCCGACGAGGCCTACCTGCTCGGCCCCGGTCCGGCCGCCGAGAGCTATCTGGTGATCGACAAGCTGCTCGAGGTGATCGCGCAGTCCGGCGCCGAGGCCGTGCATCCGGGCTACGGGTTCCTGGCCGAGAACGCCGCCTTCGCCAAGGCGCTGGAGGACAAGGGCATCGTCTTCATCGGTCCTCCCTCCAGTGCAATCGACGCGATGGGATCTAAGACCAAGGCCCGTGAGCTGATGGCCAGGGCGGGCGTGCCGATCGTGCCCGGGACGACCGAGCCGGTTGCGACGGTCGAGGATGCGCAGACGGTGATCGCCGATACGGTCGGCTATCCCGTCGCGGTCAAGGCTGCCGGCGGGGGAGGCGGCAAGGGCTTTCGCGTCGCGCTCACCGAGGACAAGCTCGCCGATGCGTTCGAGGGGGCCGCCCGCGAGGGCGAGAAGTTCTTCGGCGACGCCACCGTCTACCTCGAGCGCTACCTGCCCGACCCGCGCCACGTCGAGGTTCAGGTGCTGGCCGACGGCCACGGCAACGTGATCCACCTCGGCGAGCGCGACTGCTCGCTGCAGCGCCGCCACCAGAAGCTGATCGAGGAGTCGCCGGCACCGGCCGTCAACGAGGCGCTGCGCGAGCGGATCGGCCGGATCGCCACCGAGGCGGCCGCGGCGGTCAACTACACCGGCGCGGGCACGATCGAGGGCCTGCTCCAGGACGGCGAGTACTTCTTCCTGGAGATGAACACGCGCGTCCAGGTCGAGCACTGCGTGACCGAGATGGTGACCGGCATTGACATCGTCAAGGAGGGCATCCGGGTAGCCGCCGGAGCGAGGCTGTCGATCGGCCAGGACGACGTCGTGCTGCGTGGCCATGCGATCGAGTGCCGGATCAACGCCGAGGACGCGTCCAAGAACTTCGCCCCCGCGCCCGGCACGATCGGCGACTACCGCGAGCCCACGGGCCCGGGCGTGCGCGTCGACTCCGGCGTCGGCCCAGGCTCTGAGATCAGCCCGATGTATGACCCGATGGTGGCCAAGCTGATCGTCTGGGACGCCGACCGCGAACAGGCGACCGCGCGCATGCTGCGGGCGCTGGGGGAGTACGAGATCTCAGAGCTCAAGACGCTGATCCCGTTTCACCAGGCGATCCTGGGCACGCGGCAGTGGGCCGACGCCGAGACCTGCCGCGACCTGATCGAGGATCGCGAATGGCTCAAGCAGCTCGCCTTCCCGCCCGCCGACCGCGCCGGCACCGGCGACGGCGACCAGGAGGAGCAGGCCGAGCAGACCTATACGGTCGAGGTCTCGGGCAAGCGCTTTGACGTCAAGGTCATCGGACCGCCGGTGCCGGCTGCTCCGGGCAACGGCAACGGCGCCGCTCCGGCGGCCGCCGCCCGGCGACCGCCGCGACGCAACGAGCGCTCGGGTGGCGGCGGCGGTGACACGCTGCCGTCCCCGATTCAGGGCACCGTGCTCAGGGTCGCCGTCGAGGCCGGCGCCGAGATTGAGGAGGGCGCTCTGGTGTGCGTGATCGAGGCGATGAAGATGGAGAACGAGATCACCGCGCCGAGCGCGGGC
>JBPCPC010000062.1:0-46221 GCA_050999585.1 Solirubrobacteraceae bacterium
GCGGCCTCGCGGCAAGCTGGATGCGGCATGAGCATCACCGTCACGCTCAACGCCGCAATGGACAAGACGCTGGAGGTCCCGAGCTTCACGCCCGGGCGCCGTCACCGCACCGTCGACCAGACCACGATGCCGGGAGGCAAGGGCGTCAACATTGCGCGGACGATCAAGCGACTCGGGCAGCCGGTGATCGCCACCGGGCTGGCCGGCGGCGCGACCGGCACCCGGATCGTCGAGGCGCTCAACGACGAGTCGATCCTCAACGACTTCGTACGCATCTTCGACGAATCCCGGACCAACACCGCGGTGCTCGATCCGACGACCGGGCTGCACACCGAAATCAACGAGCGCGGGCCGTCGGTCTCAGCGCAGGAGCTGGAGCTGTTTCGCGAGAAGCTGCTGTATCTCGCGCAGGGGGCGAGCATGTGCGTGTTCGCCGGCAGCCTCCCGCGCGGCGTCGACCAGGACGTCTATTTCTCGCTGATCCGCGACGTGCGCCGCCTGGGCGTGGTGACGATCATCGACTCCGACGGCGAGCCACTGCGGCTCTCGATGCGCGCCGACCCCGAGCTCGTGTCGCCAAACGAGCTCGAGGCCGAGGAACTGGTGGGCCACGAGTTCAACGACGCTGACGATCGCGCCTCGGCGGTCGTCGAGATGACGCGTCAGGGGGCGCGCGAGGCGATCATGACCGTCTCAGACGGGTGCTATGCGCGGATCTTCGAGGGCGGGACGCCGATGCTCTACCGGGTACGGATCGAGGAGCAGGAGGCGCGCTCGGCGGTCGGTTCCGGCGACGCGTTCCTGGCTGGCTATGTCGCCGCGCGCTACAGCGGGCAGGAGCCGCTGGACTGCCTGCGCTTCGGCGTCGCCTGCGGCGCGGAGTCGACGCATCACTTCGGCGCCGGAATTCTCGACCCGGCCCGGGTCGACCGGCTGCTGGGAGTGGTCGAATCGCAGTCGCTGGAGGTCCGCGCCGAGATCGGTTGAGGCCGCAAGCTGCGGTGCAATTCGCCGTCGGAACGGCCCCGGACGGCCGCTGGCCGCTGCTAGGATCGGTGCCCGATGGTCGCCGCCGCCGCCCCGATCGATTCGTCCGCCCGACGCTCTACGCTTCAGCGATGGAAGTAGAGATCGGCCGCGGAAAAAAGGCCCGCCGGGCCTATGGATTTGATGACATCGCGATCGTGCCGTCGCGGCGTACGCGCGACCCTGACGATGTTGACATCAGCTGGACGCTGGGACCCTACCGCTTCGAGTTGCCGCTCCTCGCCGCCGCCTTGGATGGCGTCGTCTCGCCCGAGTCCGCCGGCCTGATCGGCAAGCTCGGCGGGCTCGCCGTGCTCAACCTCGAGGGCATCTACTGCCGTTATGAGGACGCCGACGAGCAGCTGGAGCGGATCGCCACCTTCTCGCCCGACATCGCGACGCGAGAGATGCAGGACATCTACCGCGAGCCGGTCAAACCGGAGCTGATCGCCCGCCGCATCGAGGAGATCAAGTCCCAGGGCGTCGTGGCGGCGGCATCGCTGACGCCGCAGAAGGTGCGCGCTCACTATGAGCTGGCGCTCGAGGCCGGTCTGGACATTCTCGTGATCCAGGGCACCGTCGTCTCCGCCGAGCACGTCTCGCGCGACGAGACTCGTCCGCCGCTGAACCTGAAGGAATTCATCCGTGAGCTCGCGCCGATTCCGGTGGTCGTCGGGGGCTGCGCCTCTTACCACACGGGACTTCACCTGATGCGCACCGGCGCCGCCGGGGTGCTCGTCGGGGTCGGCCCGGGAGCGATCTGCACCACGCGCGGAGTGCTCGGGATCGGCGTTCCTCAAGCGACGGCGATCGCTGACGTGGCCGCCGCCCGCTCACAGCACATGCTCGAGACCGGTGATTACGTGAAGGTGATCGCCGACGGCGGGATGCGCAACGGCGGTGACATCGCCAAAGCGGTCGCCTGCGGCGCCGACGCGGTGATGCTCGGTTCCGCGCTGGCGCGCGCTTATGAGTCGCCCGGCCGCGGCTACAACTGGGGCATGGCCACGTTCCATCCCACGCTTCCGCGCGGAGCACGGGTGGCGACGAAGCAGAACGGCACGCTCGAGGAGATCATCAAGGGACCAGCGCGCGAGAATGACGGCACGTTCAACCTGATGGGCGGCCTGAGCACCTCGATGGCGACCTGCGGCTACCGGGACATCGCTGAGTTCAACCGGGCCGAGCTGATGGTGGCTCCGTCGCTGCAGACCGAGGGCAAGCACCTGCAGCGCGAGCAGGGTGTCGGAATGGGCGCGGGCAGCCGCGGCGCTGCCGTGGGTGTCGCCGATTAGCGAACCGTCCGCCGCGGTGCAGGGCGCCCCGGTCGACGACGGGCTCGATGAAGTTCGCGCCGCCACCGACGAGGTGGTGGTCCTCGATTACGGCGGCCAGTACTCGCAGCTGATCGCGCGCCGGGTGCGCGATTGCGGCGTGTTCTCTGAGTTGCTGCCCTATCACGTGGGCGCTGCCGAGGTTGCACGTCGCCGGCCAAAAGGCGTGATCCTGTCCGGCGGCCCAGCGTCGGTGTACGCCGAAGGGGCCCCGCCGCTGGAGCGCGAACTGCTCGAGCTCGGGATCCCGGTGCTCGGCATCTGCTATGGCATGCAGCTGATAGCGCTGGCGCTCGGCGGTCGGGTGCAAGGCGCCGAGGTCGGCGAGTTCGGCCGTTCGCAGCTGACCGTCGCGGAGAGCGGGCGGCTGCTGGCCGGCACCCCGGTGCAGCAGACGTGCTGGATGTCGCACCGCGACACGGTGTTCGCGCCCCCGCCCGGCTTCACCGCGCTCGCATCCTCGACGGCCTCGCCGGTCGCGGCGTTCGAGTCCGGCGAACGCGGTATCTACGGGATCCAGTTCCATCCCGAGGTCGTCCACACCCCCTACGGCCAGCAGGTGCTGACTAACTTCCTCACCGACGTGTGCGGCTGCACGCCCGATTGGAGTCCAGCGTCGGTGATCGAGGATCAGATCGAGCGGATTCGGGCCCAGGTGGGGGAGGGACGCGCGATCTGCGGCCTGTCGGGTGGGGTGGACTCGAGCGTCGCGGCGTTGCTCGTGCACCGCGCGATCGGCGACAAGCTCACCTGCGTGTTCGTCGACCATGGCCTGATGCGCAAGAACGAGGGCGAGCAGGTCGTGAGCGCGTTTCGCGACCATTTCAAGGTGCCGCTGGTGGCCGTCGACGCCGAGGACCGCTTCCTGGCCAAGCTCAAGGGCGTCTCCGACCCCGAGCGTAAGCGCAAGCTGATCGGAGCTGAGTTCATCCGTGTGTTCGAGGAGGAGGCAGCGCGGCTGGATGACGTCGAGTTCCTCGTGCAGGGGACGCTCTACTCTGACGTGATCGAGTCCGGCGGCGGGACCGGGGCGGCCACGATCAAGTCCCACCACAATGTCGGCGGTCTGCCCGAGGATCTTCAGTTCTCGCTGGTGGAGCCGTTGCGGGCGCTGTTCAAGGATGAGGTGCGCGCCGTCGGCGCCGAACTCGGCCTCCCCGAGCGCCTCGTTTGGCGCCAGCCGTTCCCCGGCCCGGGCCTGGCGATCCGCGTCGTCGGCGGCGAGGCGACTCGAGAACGGCTCGACACGCTGCGCGAGGCCGACGCGATCCTCCAGGACGAGATCCGCCAAGCCGGGCTGTACCGCGAGCTTTGGCAGTCGTTCTGCGTGCTGCCCGACATCCGCACCGTCGGCGTGCAGGGCGACGAGCGCACCTACGGCAACGTGATCGCGATTCGCGCCGTCACCAGCGACGACGCGATGACCGCCGACTGGGCCCGGTTGCCCTACGATCTGCTGGAGCAGATCGCCAGTCGAATGATCAACGAGATCCGGTCGGTCGGGCGTGTCGTGCTCGACATCACGTCCAAGCCGCCGGGCACGATCGAGTGGGAGTGACATTCACACAGCTGCCGGTCAGGGGAGTACAGTCGGTCGTGAGCTGGTCCTGCGGCCAAGATTCCCGGCCCAGACCCGAGAGCCACCGACGGCGCGACCCGCGCCACGAGGCGAGAGGCCCGGGTCATCGAATTTGACTGCGGGGCCGGTGTCGTACTTCCATCGGCGTAACACCGGCGGTTCGGCGTTCGCCCCAACGGCACCGGCAACACATGCACGAGTGTGGCCGCGCCGCAGTCTCCGGCGAACAGAGGAGCGGACATGCACAGAAGGCAAGCGTTAGCTGATGGTTGCAGACGTGATGGCGATGCCGAGGCGACGATCGTCGGGTTCCTGGCCGGCCGACCCGATTAGGTGTCCGTAGCCGAACTACGCGAGCTTGACGAAGTCAAGGTCCTGATCACACGCGGCCAGCGTGTCGGCGTGCTCACATATTCTGAGATCGTGACGGCGACGGCCGACGTCGCGCTTGACGAAGCCGAAGTTGAAGAGCTGCATGCCGTTTTCGAAGGCTCTGGAATCGAACTGGTCGAGGAAATCGACCCTGCCACCGCCGCCGGCGCGAACATCGAGCGCGCGTCTGACAAGCGCGTCCGCCGCAAAGCACTGCTGGACCTTGAAGCGGACGGCACCACCGACGGTCTGCAGTTGTTCCTCAGGGGCATCGGCCGGGTGCGGCTGTTGACTGCCCAGGAGGAGGTCAGCCTGGCTAAGCGGATCGAACGCGGTGAGTTGGATGCCAAGCAGAAGATGGTCGAGTCCAACCTCCGGCTGGTTGTCTCGATCGCGAAGAACTACCGCAACCAGGGTCTACCGTTTCTCGACCTGATCCAGGAGGGCACGATCGGCCTCGTCCGTGCCACGGAGAAGTTCGACTATCGCCGGGGCTACAAGTTCTCCACCTACGCGACGTGGTGGATCCGGCAGGCGGTGGCTCGGGCCTTGGCGGACAAGGCGCGAACGATCCGGATTCCAGTCCACATCGTCGAGAAACTCAACAAGATCCGTCGTGCCGAACGCAACCTGCTGACTGCGCTGGGCAGGGAGCCGATCCCCGAGGAGATCGCCGAGGTGACAGGCATCGGTCGCGAGGAGATCGAGGCGATCATGCATGCCGCGCAAGCACCGATCTCGCTCGAGAAGCCGGTAGGCGATGACGAGGGCTCAGAGTTCGGGCAGTTCATCGCTGACGAGGATGCCGAGTCGCCCTACGACCGCACCGTGCAGATCCTCAACCAGGAGGGTCTGCGAGACGCGTTGGAGAACCTCAGCTATCGCGAGCGTCGCGTGCTCGAGCTTCGCTACGGGCTCGGGGGAAAGCAGCCGTGCACGCTGGACGAGGTTGGCCGCATGTTCAACGTCACACGTGAACGCATCCGGCAAATCGAACACCGGTCGCTCGCGAAACTCCAGAAGCTTCCCCAAGCCCAGCGACTACGCGACAACGTCGAGATCGCTGCCGAGTTCTGACCACGCGCCGGGCACCGGCGTCCAGCGGTCTGCGGCGCCGCGCAGGAATGTGGTCAGCCGTAGCTGTCAGTCCAGGCAAAGCTCAGACGCAGCCGACTCTCACGGCCATGATCGCCGGCTGCGATGAGGACGACAGCGGCAGGCCCTGCCCATCCCTCTTAGTGACGATCGCGTCATCGCGGTAAACGGCCTTGAGACCACCGTCAGCGAAAGCCTCCGGGACAAAACTCTCCCGCGCGACCGATCGGAAAGCGTCTTCAACACGGGGCGATGTAATCACGCCCTTGGCACGCAGACCGGCCACCACTCGCGTCGGAATCGCTCGCTGGCCGTCCTGGCCATCAGACTGTCCGAGTCAAGCGAATCGGGCCGATGCTGCAGTATCGGTGAACCCGGAGTTCATCTCGACGACCTGAGGAGCGATCTGTAGTCGGCGAGTGGCCCGAGGTGGGCCAGCTTCTCGGGGTTGACGACCGAGCTGATGCTGGTGATCTGACCGTCGGCGATATCGAGCGCCAACACTCCGATCAGGCGTTGCTGCGCGTCGAGATAGAGCGCGCCCGGGCCGCCGTTGACCTCGACGGGGCGCAGCGACACGCCCGGAAGGCGCGCGGCCAGGCGGACCCAGTTGATCAGCGTGCGCGCGACCCGGTTGCGCCCGTGCAGCGACCGCGCGAGCGCCGGAACCTTGCCGCCGCCGTCGCCGGTTAGGTGCACGTCTGAAGCGAGCAGCGCCTCGAGCCCGGCGAGATCGCCTTGCTCGGCGGCGGCAAAGAACCCTCGCGCCAGCTCGTCGCGCTGCTCGCGCGTCGTTTGAAACCGGGGCCGGCGCTGCGCGAGGTGTTTTCTGGCGCGGGTGGCGAGCTGGCGCACGTTGTCCTCGCTCTTGCCGACGATCACCGCGACCTCCCGATAGGGGTAGTCGAACACATCGTGAAGCAGCAGTACGGCTCGCTGCTCAGGCGAGAGTCTCTCCAGCAGCACCAGCATCGCCAGCGACAGCGAGTCGGCTGTCTCAGCGTGCTGTGCCGGATCATCTTTGCCGTCGGTGATGATCGGCTCGGGCAGCCACTCGCCGACGTAGCGTTCGCGACGGGCGCGCGCGGAGCGCAGCTCGTTGATCGCCAGCCGGGTGGTCACGGTGGCGACGAACGCGCGCGGGGATGCGATCTGCTCGCCGGCGTCGAGCGCCCGATGAACCCGCAGCAGCGCTTCCTGCACCACGTCCTCGGCCTCAGAGACGCTGCCGAGCATCCGGTAGGCGATCTGAAACGCGACCGGCCGCAGCTCGTCAAGCAGTCGCTCTGCATCGGTCATGCCGCGAACCCTTGCCGCCAGCTCGGATGGCTCGGCGCCCATGCAAGCTCGCGCTTGGCCTTCGCGTTCGACGCGCCGCGGGCCTCGGTCATCATCACCACACCGGCCTCCCCGGCGAACAGTCGCCCGATCAACCGCGGCACACGCATCGGCTTCTTGGCGCCGAGCTCCTGAGCCAGCGCCGGGAGCCACTCGGCGACCGGGGCCGGGTCGTCGTCGAAAACGTTGTAGACACCACGTGCGCCAGCGGCCGAATCCACCGCCGCCACCGTCGCCTCCGCGGCGTCTGCG
This sequence comes from Solirubrobacteraceae bacterium, assembly GCA_050999585.1. Taxonomy (GTDB): domain Bacteria; phylum Actinomycetota; class Thermoleophilia; order Solirubrobacterales; family Solirubrobacteraceae; genus Palsa-465. The sequence goes on from JBPCPC010000062.1 coordinate 6,997, forward strand.
ACGTGGATGAAGGACCACACGCCGCCGCCGCCGACCATCGGGAACTTGCGCTTGCGGACCATCTCAAACGACTCCGCGCCGCAGGCCAGCGACGTGCCCGGCCCGTAGAACGCCCCGTAGCGCAGCACGATCCCCTCCGTCCACTCCGCCCCCAGCACCGTCTGCTCGAGGTGACGGATCGCCGCCAGGTTCGCGCGCATGTCCCGCGCGGGCGACGGGTCAAACGCATCCTCCTCGCTCTTGACCGGCCCGCCCGTGCGCGCGTACGCGCCAAAGCCCGCAATGCCCTGTGCCACGAACCGCCGCACCCCCACCGCCTGCCCGGCCGACAGCAGATGGTCCGTGCCCTCGGTCCGGAGACGGTTGGTCAGCGCGAAATCGCGCTCCAAGTGACGCATATCCACTCCCGCAAGCGCGGTCAGCTGATGGACGATCACGTCCGGCCTCGCCCTGCCCACGGCCTCCGCGACCTGATCTGGGTCTAGCGCGTCCGCGACCACCGGCACCGCGCCCATCCCATGCAGCATTGCCTGCTTTGACTCGCTCCGCGTCATACCGTGAACCTCATGCCCCGCCTCAACTAGACGCGGCACCAGCTGCTTTCCAATCGTCCCCGTCGCTCCTGCCACAAACACTCTCATCATCTGCTCCTTGATCGAGGATTACCCACACCCGCAAGACAAGACGACAGCCTCGGCTGTGACACCTCCGAGCCCCTGGACGGTCCCAGACGGCTGAGAACGGGTTGACGATTTCGGCGACGCGTGCTCAATACCCGCAGTCTGCCTTCGATCCCCCCGGTTCGGACGCCAGGAACGGCAGCAGCTGCGCTGACAGCAGACCCAGCGCCGGCAGCTGATCGCGCGGGAACCAGCCGGCGACCTCGATCTCTGCGCGATTGATCGTCAGCGTCTCGGCAGTCACCTCGGCGCCGAACAGATGGATCGTGTCGTGACGGTGATCGTGGCGGCCTCGAGCGGTGCCGAGCTCGATCCAGTGCGGCGGGTCGACCCCGAGCTCCTCCTGCATCTCCCGCCGGGCGGCGCTCCGCGGCGGCTCGCCGCGCTTGACCCCACCGCCGGGCAGATCCCAGGCGCGCGAGCCGTAGGTGTGGCGAACCAGCAGGATCCGATCGCGCTCCCTCAGCACGCACTTGACCCCCAGCTTCTGGGGGCGGGTCAGGAACCAGACGAGCTGCAGGACACGGTAGGCGAGACGGTACGCCAGTCTGCGTAGGATCACGGACGGTGCCACGATGACCAGCGTAGGAGGCGAGGCCGGGCGGCCGAGCGCGAGTGGCTATCATCGTCGCGGTCGCGCTCGCACCAAGGGCGCGTCCCATCCGTGCCATGAAGACCTACGTAGCCAAACCCACTGACCGCGAGCGCAACTGGCTGATCGTCGACGCCGACGGGCAGACGCTCGGCCGGCTCTCGACGCAGATCGCCGACACGCTGCGCGGCAAGCGCAAGCCCACCTACACCCCGCACATCGACACCGGGGACTTCGTGATCGTCGTCAACGCCGAGAAGATCGCGGTCACGGGCAACAAGCGCGCCGCCAAGCGTTACTACCGCCATTCGGGATATCCCGGCGGACTCAAGTCCCGCACGCTGGCGGAGATGCTGGATCGTCGGCCCGAGGAAGTCATCCGCCTCGCCGTCAAGGGGATGCTGCCCCGCAACCGCCTGGCGCGAAAGCAGCTCACCAAGCTCAAGGTCTACGCCGGTCCGGATCATCCGCACATCGCCCAACAGCCGCAACCGATGGAGATCTCGAAGTGACCGACGCAGACCACCCCGAGGACGAGCCGCGCAACCAGGATCCTGAGGCCCAGGCCGACGAAGCGTCGGCCGAGACGGCCGAGGAGCCCGCGGCCCCCGAGGAGCCGGCTGCGGCTGCGCCCGAGGAGCCCGCTGCGGCTGCGGCTGCGCCCGAGGTGCCAGCGGCCCCCGAGGAGCCGGCTGCGGCCGCGACGCCCGCCCCGGCCCAGGCCGCCGATGAGTCGTCTGACGACGACCCGGACGCCACGCCGCGCCAGCGCCCGGAGATCCCCGGCGCTGACCTGGTGCCCGATCTGATCTCCGACAGCGACGAGTTTCTCGACGCCGAGTCGCGCGCCGCCGCCGAGGCCGAAGCCGAGGCCGCCGCCGCCCGCGCTCAGGAGCAGGACTCCGAGGAGGAGTCACGCCCGATTGCCGACGCGGCAATCGACCTGGCCGCCGGGGCACGCTACACCGCGACCGGCAAGCGCAAGACCGCCGTCGCGCGCGTGATCCTGAAGCCGGGCACCGGCAACTATGAGATCAACGGCAAGCAGCTGGACTCGTTCTTTCCGCGCGACACGCTGCGGCGCGTGATCCGGCAGCCACTGGAGGCGGTCGGATACGAGTCGCGGATGGACGTCGTCGCGCGCATGCACGGCGGCGGTGTCTCAGCCCAGGCCGGTGCGCTGCGCCACGGCATTTCGCGAGCGCTGCTGGAGGCCGATCCCAACCTCCGCGGAGAGCTCAAGCGACGCGGCCTCCTGACGCGTGACCCGCGGGTCAAGGAGCGCAAGAAGGCCGGCCTCAAGAAGGCGCGCAAGCGGCCACAGTTCTCCAAGCGCTGAGCGCCGCATGGCGCGCCAGCTCTTCGGCACCGACGGGGTTCGGGGCCGCGCCGGACATTTCCTGACCGCCGAGCTGGCGCTCGCGCTCGCGCGCACCGCAGTGGCCCGGGCCGGGCATTCCGGCGCGGGCGGGCCGCAGGTGCTAATCGTCCGCGACACGCGCGAGTCGGGCGAGATGCTCGAGTCAGCGATCGCCGCCGGGGTCACCGCCGCGGGTGGTGACGCGCTGCTCGGTGGGGTCCTGCCGACGCCGGCGGCGCCGCTACTACTGCGCCGCCACGGGTTGCACCTGGCGGCCGTCATCTCCGCCTCGCACAACCCGTATCAGGACAACGGGATCAAGCTGTTCGCCGCCGACGGCTTCAAGCTCGACGATGCCTCCGAGCACGCGATCGAGGATGCGCTGCACGAGCCGCTGCCGGTGCCCGAGCGGATTGGACGCGTCCGGCCGCTGCACGGTGCGCTCGAGGACTACCTGCGCGAGCTCCACACCCGCTTCGTCGGACTGGACCTGAGCGGCCGGCGGGTGCTGCTGGACTGCGCGCACGGCGCGACGTTCCGCGCCGCGCCGGAGATCTTCCGGCGGCTGGGGGCAGAGGTGGAGGTGATGGCCGACACGCCCGACGGGCGCAACATCAACGACGGCTGCGGTTCGACGGATCTGGGGCCGCTGAGCGCACGGGTCAAGAGCGGCGGGTTCGGGGTCGCGTTTGCGTTTGACGGCGACGGTGACCGTGTGCTGGCGGTCGACGGGGACGGCGCGATCGTCGACGGCGATGAGCTGGTGGCGCTCGCTGCGCTGCACCTGCAGCGCCAGGACCGCCTGCCAGGCGGGGGGGTGGCGGTCACGGTGATGACCAACTACGGATTTCACACCGCGATGGCGGAGGCCGGCGTCGAGGTGGCGACCACCGCCGTCGGCGATCGCTACGTGCTCGACGAGCTGCGCCGGCGCGGCTGGGCGTTGGGCGGCGAGCCGTCCGGGCACATCATCGAGCTCGGCTTCGGGCCCTCGGGCGACGGGATCGCCGGCGCGCTGCTGACGCTCGAGGCGCTGGCCGGCCGGGACCTGCGCGAACGGGGCGCAATGCGCAAGCTTCCGCAGCGCCTGGTCAACGTCCGTGCCGGCGACCGCGCGGCGCTAACTGAGACGATGACCGCGCCGGGGCTCAGCGACGCGATCGAGCGCGAACAGGCGGCGCTCTCCGGGCGCGGACGCGTACTGGTGCGGGCGTCGGGAACCGAGCCCCTGATCCGGGTGATGGTGGAAGCGCCGACCGGCCAGGAGACCGACGATGTCTGCGGGCGGCTGACCGAGGTGGTCAAGGTGATCCTCGGCGAGCGGCTCGTCGGCTGAGTGGGCGCAGGAGGAGCGCCCGGCAGCTCGTACACGTGCGGATGGCCCGCGCTCGCCCGTTAACATCTCAGGTCGTTCTGCCGAAGGCGACCTACCGGCGGTACGTCGCCGGTTCTCCACGGCTCAACTTCTAAAGGAAACGCGATATGTGCGGCATCGTCGGCTACGTTGGGCCCCGGAAGGCTCGCCCGCTGCTGCTCGCGGGGCTGGAGAAGCTCGAGTATCGCGGCTATGACAGCGCCGGCATCTCGGTGCTCGACGGCGACCGGATCGACGCCGTGCGCACGGTCGGCAACCTCAGCGTGCTGCGCGCCGCGATCGATGGCCGCGAAGCTCACGCCGCCTCTCAGGTGCCACCGGTCGCCGTCGCAGTCGCCGAGCGTCCGCAGCCGGGGACGGGCATCGGGCACACGCGTTGGGCGACCCACGGCCGGGTGACGGCGGAGAACGCGCACCCGCACTTCGACACCACCGACAGCGTGCACATCGTCGTCAACGGAATCGTCGAGAACTACATCGCGCTCAAGGCGCGGCTGATGGAAGAAGCCCACCCACCCCCGGTGTTCACCTCCGAGACCGACGCCGAGGTGATCGCGCATCTGGTCGCCCACCACTACAACGGTGACCTGATGGAAGCGGTGCGTGCTGCCTACGCCGAGATGCGGGGCCACTATGCGTTCGTGGCGATGACCGCTCACGAGGCCGGGGTGCTGGTCGGTGCTCGCCGGGAGTGCCCGCTGATCGTCGGCCGGGGAGACGGCGAGCAGTTCATCGCCTCCGCGATCCCCGCGTTCCTGCGCGAGACCCGTCAGGTCCAGTACATGAACGACGACGAGATCGTCGTGCTGCGCCCCGGCGGGGCGGAGTTCTTCACCCCGGGGGGGGAGCCGGTGCAGCGCGAGATCACCGAGATCGACTGGGACGCCGACACGGCCGAGAAGCAGGGCTATGAGACGTTCATGCTCAAGGAGATCCACGAGCAGGCCGACGCGGTGGCCGAGACAATCGGCGAGCGTGCCGCCCGCGGCTGGGGCATCGATCTGGGATTGACTCCCGCCGACACCCCGATCGACGACGCGTTTCTCAAGCGCCTGCGCCGGGTCGTGATCGTCGCCTGCGGAACTGCGTATCACGCCGGGCTGATCGGCCGCTACGCGATCGAGCAGTGGGCGCGGGTGCCGGTCGAGGTCGACGTCGCCTCCGAGTACCGCTATCGCAACCCGGTCGTCGGCCCCGGTGACCTCGTGATCGGCATCTCGCAGTCGGGTGAGACGCTGGACACGCTGGTGGCGATGAACACCGCTCGTCAGAAGGGGGCGTTGGTGCTGGCCGTGACCAACGTGATGGGTGCCCAGATCACTCGTGAGGCCGATGGCGTGCTCTACACGCGCGCCGGGCTGGAGATCGGCGTCGCGGCGACGAAGACGTTCGTCGCCCAGATCACCGCCATGTACCTGATCGCGTTGCGCCTCGCCGAGGTGCGCGGCACGATGGGCCGCGCCGAGCTCAAGCCACCGATCTCAGACCTAAAGCGACTGCCGCGCATGATCGCGGAACTGCTGGAGCGTGACGTGTCGGGGATCGAGGCGATCGCGCAAGCGCATTACCAGGCGAGCTTCTTCCTCTACCTCGGCCGTCACATCGGGCTGCCGGTGGCGCTCGAGGGTGCGCTGAAGCTCAAGGAGATCTCCTATATCGCCACCGATGCGTATGCCGCCGGTGAAATGAAGCACGGGCCGATCGCGCTGCTGGATGAGAACACCCCCGTGGTGGTGGTGGCGACCGAGTCGCCCGTGCGCGACAAGGTGATCTCGAACATGCAGGAGGTCCGGGTGCGGGGCGCGCGGGTGGTCGCGGTCGCGTCCGAGGGCGACGAGGAGATCGCTCAGCACGCCGACGAGGTGATCCGGATCCCCCGCACCGACTGGATGCTGGCCCCGCTGCTGGCGGTGATCCCACTTCAGCTGCTGGCCTACAACATCGCGCGGCTGCGTGGCCTGAACGTCGACCAGCCCCGCCACCTGGCCAAGACCGTCACCGTGGAGTGAACCGGCCGCCACCCGCGATCGGGCTGGATCTGCTGGAGATAGAGCGGCTGGAGCGGGCGCTGGAGCGCCATCCGCGACTGGCCGAGCGTCTGTTCACCGACCGCGAGCGCGCCTACGCCGCCGCGCGCGCGCGGCCGGGGCAGCATCTGGCGGCGCGCTTCTGCGCCAAGGAGGCGGTGGCCAAGGCGCTGGGCCTCACCGCCTGGGAGTTTCGCGACGTCGAGGTGCTCTCCGCGGGCGGTCCGCCGTCGGTGGCGCTGAGCGGCGCGGCGGCGCGGCGGGCCGCCGAATTGGGGGTGCAGGTGCGGGTGTCGCTGTCCCACACCGATCGCGAGGCGGGCGCCGTCGCGATAATCGACAGGGATGAGTGAGCTTCCCGACTGGCTGACCCCGCTGCCCGACGCCGAGCAGCAGCGCGAGACCGATGCCTGGGCGATCGAGACGCTCGGGACCCCCGGGATCGAGCTGATGGAGCGCGCCGGCGCGGGACTGGGCGAGCTGGTCGGCTCCCGGGTCCCGTCGGGCCGGGTGGTCGTGATCTGCGGCAAGGGCAACAATGGCGGCGATGGCCTGGTGGTGGCCCGGTTGCTGCGCGAGGCCGGCCGCGAGGTCGAGGTGCTGCTGCTAGGCCCGGGCGACGACCTGCGAGGCGATGCGCGAGCCAACCTCGAGCGCCTGGGCGAGCCGGCTCCGGGGCCGTTTGACGCCGCCCGGCTGAGTGGCGCGGCGGCGATCGTCGACGCGATCCTCGGCACCGGGTCTCGGGGCGAGCCGCGCCAACCGGCCCGCGGCGCGATCGCGGCGATCAACGCCTGCGCCGAGGCCGCCCCTGGCCCGCCGATGGTGATTGCCTGCGATGTGCCCTCGGGCGTCGACGCCTCAACCGGCGAGGTGGCCGAGGTGGCCGTGCGCGCGGCCGCCACCGCCACCTTCCATGCTGCCAAGCCCGGACTGTGGATCGCCCCCGGCAAGGACCACGCCGGGGACGTGACCGTGATCGACATCGGGATCCCGGCCGGGACCCCGGTCTCACCGTCGGTGGGGTTGATCGAGGCTGCGGTGCTCGACGGAATCCCGCGCCGCGGGCGAGATTCAACGAAATTCGCCGCCGGTGCGGTGCTCGTCTGCGGCGGTTCCACCGGGCTGACCGGCGCACCCTGCCTGGCCTGCGAGGCTGCCCAGCGCGCCGGCGCGGGGTACGTCACCGCACTGATCCCAGCGTCGTTGAACCTGGTGTTCGAGCAACGGCTGCTGGAGGCGATGTCGGTGCCGCTCCCCGACGCGCACGGAGCCCTTAGCCGGGCGGGGGTCGACACGATCCTCGAGCGCACCGAGCGGGCCGGCGCGCTGGTGCTCGGCCCGGGGCTGGGCCGCTCTCACGAGACGTTTGCGCTGGCGCGAACCGTCGCGCACCGCACCGAGATCGCGCTGCTGCTGGACGCCGATGGGCTCAACGCGCACGCCGGCCACCTGGACGCGCTGGCCGCGCGCACCGCGCCGACGGTGATCACGCCTCATGCGGGTGAGCTCGCGCGACTGCTGGAAATCGACGGCGCCGCGGTGGGGGAGCAGAGGCTGCGCCAAGCCCGCCGCGCCGCCGGGCGCGCGCAGGCGATCGTCGTGCTCAAGGGGGACGACACGATCGTCGCCGCTCCCGACGGCCGGGCTGCGGTCAATGGCGGCGGCGCGCAGGCGCTGGCCACGGCCGGTACCGGCGACGTGCTCTCGGGCGTGATCGGGGCGTATCTGTCAAAGCGGATGGACCCGTTCGCCGCCGCCTGCGCTGGGGTGTTCGTGCATGCCCGGGCCGGCCAGCTGGCGGCGGCCCGGCTCGGCGCCGAGGGCGTGATCGCCAGCGACGTGATTGAGTGCCTGCCGCACGCGCGGGCCCTGCAGGGCTGAGATGGCGCTGCGCGCTCTGGCCAGCGTGAACCTGGCCGCGATCCAGCGAAACGCCGCTCGCCTGCACGCGGGCCTGGCCGGCGGCACCCAGCTGTGCGCGGTCGTCAAGGCCGACGCCTCCGGACACGGCGCCGTGCCCACGGCGCGTGCCGCGCTCGCCGGGGGAGCGACTCGGCTGGCAGTCGCCACCGTCGACGAGGCGGCGCAACTGAGAGCGGGGGGGCTGACCGCACCGGTGCTGATCATGGGGGCGATCAGCGAGCAGGAGCTGCCGGTGGCGCTGACCGCGGGGGCCGAGCTGGTGGCCTGGAGCGAGCGGTTCGTGGATGACCTGGAGGCGGCCGGGCGATCGGGGGCCCGGGGAGACAGCCCGATCGCGGTGCACGTCAAGCTCGACACCGGCATGGGCCGGCTCGGCACGCGGCAGGCCTCACGGGCGCTGGCCGTCGCTGACCGGATACGGGGCGCCGGGTCTGGCGGCCTGGTGCTCGCCGGCGCGATGACGCACTTCGCCACCGCGGACGGCGATCCCGAGTTCTTCGCCGAACAGCTGGCGCTGTTCGCCCCGTTCGCGTGGCGGCTGCGCGAGGACGCCGAGGTCCCGGCCCACGCCGCCAACAGCGCCGCCACGCTGCGCGACCCCGCCAGCCACTTCGACATGGTGCGCTGCGGGATCGCGCTCTACGGTTGTGACCCGATGAACTCCGATCCCGACGCGGCTGGCCTGGAGCCGGCGATGGTGCTCAGCTCCTACGTGGCCGCCGTCAAACCGGCGCGACCAGGGGAGAGCGCCGGCTATGGGCGCCGCTTCGTGGCCGACCGTGATACCTGGATCGCCACGCTGCCGATCGGCTACGCGGACGGCATCCGGCGCGACCTGACCAACAACTGCGACGTGTTGATCGCGGGGCGTCGCTATCCGCTGGTGGGCACCGTGAGCATGGACAACGTGACCGTCGACCTCGGGACGGGCAGCGACGTCAAAGTGGGCCAGGAGGCGATCCTGATCGGCCGCTGCGGCACCGAGCGCCAGACCGTCGAGGATCTCGCCAACCGGCTCGGCACCGTCGCCCATGAGATCCTGTGCGGGATCTCGGCCCGGGTACCGCGCCGGTATCACCACGACGGCGAGCCGGTGACGTGAACGACCCGTTGGCGCCGCTCGCGCAGCTGGGCACGCCGGCGTGGCTGGTCGGCGGGGCGGTCCGCGATCGCCTGCTCGGGCGCACGACGGCTGACTTCGACGTCGTCGTCGACGGCCCTCCCGAGCCGGTCGCCCGCGCGATCGCCGAGGCTGGCGCAGGGCACGCGTTCGAGCTCTCCGAGGCGTTCAGCGCGTGGCGGGTGGTCGCTCGCGACCGCGGCTGGCAGGTCGACGTGCTGGCGCTGGACGGAGCGACCATCGAGCAGGACCTCGCGCGCCGCGACCTGACCGTCAACGCGATCGCGCAGCCGCTGGCGCCGGGCGACGGCCCCGACGTGGATCCGTTCGGCGGGCGCGAGGATCTGCGCCGGCGGACCCTGCGGATGGTGGGACCGCAGACGTTCACCCGCGACCCGCTGCGCACGCTGCGGCTCGCGCGGCTGGCCTGCGAGCTGGACTTCGGTTCCGAGCCCGAGACACTGCGCCATGCGCGGGCGGCGGCGCCGGGGCTGCGCCAGGTCGCGCCCGAGCGGGTGTTCTCCGAGCTCAAGCGAGTGGTGTGCGCCGAGCGCGCGCTCACGGGGCTGGCGCTGATGGACCAGGCCGGCGCCACCGGAGTGGTGCTGCCTGAGCTGGTCGCGCTCGCGGGCGTGGAGCAGAGTCGCTATCACCATCTCGACGTGCTCGGGCATACGCGCGCAGTGCTGGCCGAGACGATCGCGCTGGAACGCGACCCGTCGGCGGTGTGCCGCTCAGACGCCGAGCTGGCGGCGCTGCGCGGGGTGCTGGCGGCGCCGTTGGCCAACGAGTTGACCCGGGGTCAGGCGCTGCGCTTCGGGGCGCTGCTGCACGACATCGCCAAGCCGCAGACACGCGACGTGACCGCTCAGGGTCGAGTCACGTTCATCGGCCACGATCAGGCCGGCGCCGGTCTGGCCTCTGAGATTCTCAGTCGCCTGCGTGCCTCCGTGCGCTTGTGCGCGCACGTCGCGGCCCTCGCGCGCCATCATCTGCGCCTCGGCTTTCTGGTCCATCGGATGCCCCTGGACCGCCGCGCGATCTATGACTACCTGCACACGTGCGCCCCGGTGAGCGTCGACGTGACGCTGCTGAGCGTAGCCGACCGCCTGGCGACGCGCGGCGACAATGCCCAGCGGGCGATCGCGCTGCACCTGGAGCTGGCCCGCCAGCTGCTCACCGAAGGGCTGGCGTGGGCGGCGCACCCGCCTCGCCCCCCGGTGCGGGGCGACGAGCTCGCCCGAGCGCTGGGAATCGCGCCCGGGCCGGTGGTGGGCGGGCTGCTGGCCGAGCTCGAGGCGGCGAGCTTCAGCGGCGAGCTGAGCACGCCCGAGGAGGCGATCGCACACGCCCGACAGCTGATCGCCCAACGCGGGTAAGGTTGCGGTGCGATGCGCGATCCCGACTGTCTGTTCTGCAAGATCATCGCCGGCGAACTGCCATCCCAACGCCTTGACGAGGACGAGCGGACGTTCTCGTTCATGGACATCAACCCCGCCACGCGCGGTCATGCGCTGGTGATCCCCAAGGCCCACACCGCCGACCTGCTGCAGATCGAGTCCGAGGACCTGTCGGCGGTCGCGCTCGCCGCCCAGCGGCTCGCCCGGCGGGTGCCCGAGCGCCTCGGCGCCGACGGCGTCAACCTGCTCAACGCGTGCGGTGCGACCGCCTGGCAGACCGTCTTTCATTTCCACATTCACGTGATCCCGCGCTATCTCGACGACCCGCTGAAGCTGCCCTGGACGCCGGCCCCCGGGGATCCCGAGCAGATCGCGCAGGCCGCGGAAGCGCTGCGCTGAGCTCGTGCTTGATACGTTTGCCCCAACAGGCCGGGCCTCCGGGTTCCGGCGTCTTCACTGGTAGCGATTCACAGCCGAAGGGATCGACATGGCCACGGGAACCGTCAAGTGGTTCAGCGACGACAAGGGATTCGGGTTCATCACGCCCGATGACGGAGGTAGCGACCTGTTCGTCCATTTCTCAGGTATCGGTGGCGACGGCTACCGCTCGCTGGCCGAGGGAGCCAAGGTCTCATATGAGGAGGAGGCCGGCCCCAAGGGCCCCAAAGCGGTGAACGTCACCAAGCTATAGCGCCGGCTGGATCTGCCTCGCCGGAGCGGCCGTCGTCGGCCGCTCTGCAACGGCGCGCGCAACTGTTGGGCCTCCGGTCGTGTTCAATGAGGATTATGAAACGAATCCCGTCGCTCTTGCCAGCACTCCTGGTCGTCGTCGCGCTCGCGGTGGCGCCGGGCATCGCCTCGGCGAAGATCGTCGAGCTTGGCCAGACGACGACTCCAATCGCCGCGCCCGCGTGCCCGAAGGGCGCCGCGCTGTCGCAGTGCCGCATCATCCTCGTGCACACGACCGTCGTGCAAACGGTCGCTGACGGGGTGACCGACCCGGTCACGGTCAAGCAGGCCGGCTGGGTCGTCGCGTTCACGGTCGGGCTGTCGAATCTCTCGCCCAGCGCCAAGATCGAGCACCAGCTCCTGCACTCGCTCGACTCGGGCTATGGCGGCACGCCGCAGGTCGTGCTCACGGTCCTCAGGCCGGGTCCCAAGCACTCCTACACCGTCGTGTCCCAGAGCGGCACCTTTCACCTGATCCCGTTCCTCGGTCAGGTGCTACAGCAGCCGCTCTCACTGCCGCCGACGTTCAAGACGCTGACCCCGCTGGCGGTCAAGCCGGGTGACGTGATCGGGCTGACCGTGCCGACCTGGGCGCCGGTGCTGTCCTACAACCTGAGCCTGCCGAAGTTCGGCTACCGCCAGAGTCGCAAGGCCAACTGTACGAACCCTGCGGCGAGCCAGACCGCCCAGACGAAGATCGGATCGTCGACCAGCTACCTGTGCAGCTACAGCGGGACCCGCGTGCAGTACTCAGCGACCGAGATCGTCAACCAGTCCTACCCGAAGCAGTATGTGCACGCCCGGCGCGGACCGCTGCCGGCTGCCGGTCAACGCTGAGCGGCCGCGCCGCTGGGCCGACCGATGCTCAGCAGGCGCCGGGGTTCTGCTGACAGAACGCGGAACCGAGCCCGGCGCCGCCCGTGGTGCCGCTACCGCCGGTGGTCGGGGTCGGGGTGGTACCGCCGCCCGCCGGCGTCGTCCCCGCCGCGCTCGTCGTGGCGGCGCTGGGGGTCGTTGAGGAGGCCGCGGCGCTGGTAGAGCCGGCGGTGGTCGCGCTCGAACCGGGGGTGGTGGTGGAGCTCGACGTGGTGGAGGAGCTCGACGAGCTGGAGCCGGCCGCGGGCGCCGCGGCGGCGCTGCCGGCGTTGGGCACCGTAAACGGCGGCGCTCCGGCGATGTCGGGCGTGGTAGAGCCGCCTCCGCCGCAGGCGGCCAAGCCGACGGTCAACGCGAGCGAGGCTAGTGCCGCCGTCAGGCGAGGGAAGCTGAGAAGATGGGACTGACGCATGCCCACGGCGCGTCAGGAGCCGAGCGGCTCCATGCGCCTGCCGCAGTACGGGCAGTCGTTGAGGTCTTTTTGGGCGAGCTGGTCACACCAGTTGCAGAAGCGCAAGTTTTCCACCGCCCAGGGCAGCTCGGAGGACGTCGGCGCCAGCGGGAGCAGCGAGGCCACGACCTCCAGTTCCTCGCCCGTTTCACGGTCAAGGTAGATCTGATCAGGCTCGGCCTCGATGACGATCTCCCGACCGGTCGAGGGCGCCCGCATGCGGTACTTCTGCCGTGACCTCATCGCGGCCATGCTACCAGTGGCCCGGACGACGCCGGCCCTCGCCGGGCCTCGCTGGGTCGCGCCGGGGCCCGCCGGTAGGGCCGGGGTTCGCGGCGCAGAGATGGGGTCGCCTTGGATAGAGTGCCGCCCGAAGAGATGCCGCGCGTCATGTCACGAGTCCCCCGGAGTGTCGCCGCTCTGCTGCTCTGCGCCGCGGCGGTCGTCGTCCTCGGCGGCTGCGCGGTCAAGCACCCGACCGCCAACCTAGTCCAGGGCAAGGTCCTGTTCGCCAAGACGTGCGGGTCTTGCCACACGCTGTCGCACGCCAACACCAGTGGCGTCACCGGGCCGAACCTCGATGACGCGTTTATGCAGCCCCGGGCCGACGGGATCAAGGGCACCTCGATCCAGGGCCTGGTCGACTACTGGATCCGCTATCCGAACACCCAGGGCGTGATGCCGGCGATGCTGTACAAGGGCCAGCAGGCCCAGGACGTGGCGGCCTCCGTGGCCGCCGTGGCCGCAAAGCCCGGAAAAGACACCGGCGCCCTGGCCAGCGCGGGCGGTGTCACCGGCACCTCCGCCGCCGCCGGAAAGCAGGTGTTCGTGGGCGTCGGCGGCTGCGGCAGCTGCCACACGCTCGCCGACGCGGGCACTCACGGCGTCGTCGGCCCGAACCTCGACAAGGATCTGCGCGCCAACTGCGCCACCGCTCAGTCCCAGCAGGCACGCGGCAAATCGCTCACGCAGTGCATCACCAGCGCGATCGTCAAGCCCTATTCCTACATCCCTGCCGGCTACAAGTCAGGCGTGATGCCGGCCAACTTCGGCACCAGCCTGAAGAAGAACGAGATCACGGCGCTCGTTGCCTACCTGACGAAGGCGACCGCCAAGTAGCCACGGCCGGCGGGCCGACCGGCCGAACCGGGCCGCCGCCGCTTACGCGGCCGGACCACTCGCGCGCCGGCGTTCAACCGGCGGGCTGGCGTTGGACCGGCGGGGAGGAGCTGTCGCCGGCGCGCTGGTGCAGGCGCTCCAGCAACTCGTCGCCACGTCCCGCGGCGACCGCCCGGGCGGCGCGGCGGTCGTCGAGCTCCAACCCATGCTGGCCGGCGTAGTCCAGCAGCGTCTGGCGCTGCTCGTGCTCGCGGGCGACGCGCAGGAACAGCCAGCAGAACAGGCCGATCGTCAGCAGGCTCTCCTCGACCATCATCAGCCCGCCGGCGGCCACCTGGTCGGCCATCGCGCTGATATGCCAGTGGGCGTCGCCGGGACGGTAGTACGGATAGAACACGGTGCCGCCGAAGATCAGGATGTTGGCCAGCACGGTGCCGATCAGGCGCATGGCGACGATGTAGACCAGCCGGGCGCTGTTGGAGAACCACTGCGGCTGGGGCAGCGAGCCCAGCAGCGCCATCCACACTGCGATCCCGAATGCCAGGAAGGTGGCGTGCTCGAGCGCATGCAGGGCGTCGTGGCGCAGCGCCTGCTGGTAGAGGTAGGGCGTGTGCCAGGCGTAGAAGTTGACCCCCCAGACGACGATCGCGACCACCGGGTGGCTGAGCACCCGCAGCTTGGAGATCACCGGGTTGCGCAACAGCGGCGCGATCATCGGGCCGGTCAGCCCCAGCACCAGCAGCAGCGAGGCGATGTCGCCGATCAGCAGGTGTTCGGCCATGTGGGCCATCAGCAGCTGATCGGAGAGATGGTCGACCGGGGAGCTGAAGGCCACCTCCAGCACGACCAGCCCGCTCGCGTAGCAGACCTGGCGCCAGGTGGGCACCGGGCGCCCGAGCCGAGCCAGCGTACGCGCACGCAGGTGATACGGGATCCAGCTCAGCAGCACGACGATCGGCAGACCGATCGTCTGCAGGGGCGCATCGGCGAGCAGCAGCGGCACGGCCGTCAATGGTGGCACGCCGGCGCCGCGGGCGCGCCGCGGCCGCTGAAGCTCACAGCGCCTCGATCACCGCCACGATCACGAGGATGAGCGCCACCACGCAGACGAACCACACCAGGAATCCGAACGCGCCAGCCTCTGAGCGCAGCGGGTTGGGGGGGACGAGAGAGAACTTGCGGCGGCCGCCGTCGGCGGGCACGGTACAGCGCCCAGCTAGATGACGTAGACGGTGGTGTAGACGATCACCCACATGATGTCGACGAAGTGCCAGTAGATCCCCGGCACCTCCATGCCCCGGTGCTGCTCGGGCGAGTAATGGCCTCGAAACGCCCGAACCGTCACCACCGCCAGCATGCACAGCCCGATGAACACGTGCGCGCCGTGCAGCCCGGTGAGCGCGTAGAAGATCGTGCCCTGAGCGGCGTCGTTGGGTGCGAATCCGATGTGGACGTACTCGTTGACCTGAACGGTCAGGAACGTGATGCCGAGCAGCAACGTGGTCAGCATCCCTGCCTTCAACCCGAAGCGGTTGCCGTTCTTGATCGATACCAGCGCCCAGTGGATCGTCAGCGACGAGGACAGCAGGATCGCCGTGTTGATGCCCGCCACCGGCTCGGGGAGGCTGGTCCCGGGAGCCGGCCACGGATCGTGGCTGACGACGCGAATGAAGAAGTAGGCGGTGAAGAACGCCCCGAAGATCATCACCTCGGAGATGATGAACAGCAGCATCCCCAGGGTCGGGGCGTCGACGCGCGAGGAGCGGTGCGCCGGGGGTGGCCCGTGGTGCTCGGCGTGGCTGGCGATCGAAGCGGCTTCCATCGGTCTCCTATCGAGGCACTAAGCGGTCGCCTGCGCTGATTCAGTGTGGGTCACGTGCTCGACGGGCTTGCCGCTGGCGCTGCGAACGCGCTGCACCAGGTCCGCGCGCAGCCAGCCCGACTTGGTCTCGGCGAACGTCGAGATGATGATGTCATCGACGCGGAAGAACTGCAGGGCGTTCATGATCGCCGTGTATGGGTCGGGGTCGCCGATCATTCCGGTCGCCGTCATCCCGGCGTCGCGCAGGCGGCGCAGGACGAGCGAGAGGCGGGTCCGCGCTCGCCGGGCCGCTGAACCGTCACCGCCTTCCTGGGGTACGACCACGATGAACAGGCGCTCGCGCTTGTCGGACTCCTGCTCGGCCTTCTGCTTGAGCGCTTCGAGCAACTCGTTGCCGCTCGCCGTCCGGTTGGCGACCGCGAGCGTAACGTGGAAGGACAGTCCCTCGGACTCGATGTCGGCGACCACGTGCTCGACCGGCAACCCCGAGGCGTCCTTGATGCGTTCGATCAGGTCGCGCCGCAGCCAGCCCGAGCGCGACTCCGGAAACGTGGAGATGATGATCTCGTCGGGGTCGTACTCGCCCACCGCGTCCATCGTCGCCGCGTAGGGATCGGGATCGCCGACCTCACCGATCGCGTCGATGCCCTCCGAGCGCACGAAGCCCACGGCCAGGTCGACCCGCATCTGGGCAGCGTCGAACACCGAATCGTCATAGACGACATAGCCTGCGCGCGTCTGGGTCTGGGGGACGCAGAGCACGAAGCGTGACTCCTGTGCCTTGGCCCGGGCCTGCACGGCCTCGATCAGCGACTTGCCGCCGATCGTCTCGTTGGCGACGACCAGGACGGTTCTCATTCGCCGGCCTCGTGACTGGAGTGACCACGCGACGATCCGGCGCCGGCCGGCACCGGTCTGGGCACCGAGGGCTGGGCGTCGGCCGGGGGCTTGAAGATGCCGTGCACAGCACCGGGAATCCCGTACTCATAGGGACCACCGACCACGGTCGGCACGGTGTCGAAGTTGAAGATCGGCGGCGGCGAGGACACCTGCCACTCCAGCGTCAGCGCCCGCCAAGGGTTAGACGCCGCCCGCGGGCCGCCGCGCCAGCTCGCGACCATGTTGTAGAGGAAGATCAGCGTGCTCGCGCCGAGGATGAAGGACGAGAACGAGATGAACAGGTTCCAGTCGGCGAACTTCTGGGCGTACTCGGCGACGCGACGCGGCATCCCCTGGATCCCGATGATGTGCATCGGCCCGAAGGTCAGGTTGAAGAAGATGAACGTCAGCCAGAAGTGCCACTTGCCCAGACGGTCATCGAACATCCGCCCGGTCATCTTCGGGAACCAGTAGTAGACGCCGGCGAAGATCGTGAACAGCGAGCCGCCGTAAAGCACGTAGTGGATGTGGGCGACGATGAAGTACGTCTGGCTGACATGGATGTCGAACGGGATCATCGCCAGCATGATTCCGCTGATGCCACCGAGCGTGAACGTCGAGAGAAAGCCGAGCGCGAACAGCATCGGCGTATCCAGATGGATCACGCCTCGCCACAGCGTCGCCAGCCAGGAGAAGACCTTGATCCCGGTCGGGATCGCGATGATCGCGGTGGTGATCATCATCGGGATCCGGATCCACGGCGCCATGCCCGAGACGAACATGTGGTGCGCCCACACGGTGAAGCCGAGCACCACGATCGCCAGCAGCGAGAAGGCCATCATGCGGTAGCCGAAGATCGGCTTGCGTGCCTTGACCGCGATCACCTCGGAGATGATCCCGAAGCCGGGCAGGATCATGATGTAGACCGCCGGGTGCGAGTAGAACCAGAAGACGTGCTGGTACATGATCACGTTGCCGTTCTTGCCCGCACCGACGAACGCGTCGAAGAAGTGGAAGTGCAGCGCCGTGTCCAGCAGCACGAAGAACTGCGACGCGGCGATGAACGGGGTCGCGATCACGACCAGCAGCGAGGTCGCGAAATTCGCCCACACGAGCAGCGGCATCCTGAAGAAGCTCATCCCCGGTGCGCGCATGGTGATGATCGTGACCAGGAAGTTCAGTGCGGTCGCGATCGATGAGAACCCCGCGAACTGGACCGCGATCGTGAAGAACAGCTGTCCGATCGGCATCGTCGTCGACAGCGGGGCATAGGCCGTCCAGCCGGCCGCGAACGAGCCGCCCGGGGCCAGGAAGCTCATCATCATCAGGATCCCGGCCATCGGCAGCATCCAGAAAGAGAGCGCGTTCAGGCGCGGGAAGGCCATGTCCGGGGCGCCGATCATCAGCGGCAGCACGAAGTTCGCCAGGCCGGCGAACACCGGGATCACGAACAGGAAGATCAGCATCGTGGCGTGGACCGAGAACACGCCGTTGTACTGCTCGGGGGTGAGGAACTGCATCCCCGGCCGGGCCAGCTGGGCGCGGATCAGCATCGCCAGCAGCCCGCCGACCAGCAGGAAGAAGAACGAGTGCACGACGTACTGGACGCCGATCACCTTGTGGTCGGTGTTGACGCGGAAGTAGTCACGCCAGGTGCGCGCGCCGTGGGCGGAGTGATCCTCGGGCCGGGTCGGGCGCCCGGAGGCCCAGTAGACCCAGTAATCCGTGCAGCCGATCCCGGCGAGAAAGAACAGCGGGACAGAGAACAGGGCGACGATCGTCGTCGCGTGGCTGTCGGCGACCGGGTGCTGGTGCATGAGGAAGCGGATCAGGCACGTCAATCCGAACGCGAACGCGAGCCCGAGCACGTCGAACAGGGCGGCTCGGTACCAGCCGGGCGCCCGCAGCTTGGCCAGCCGGACCGGCTTGGTCGCTCGGGCTGTCGGCGTGGGACTGGGCGACGTAACGGCCATCAGCTCTCCTCTCTCATCCTGCTGACGCGTTGCGCGTTCATGTCTTGGGGCTCGGTGGGTTGGCTGCCGGGGTCGAGTCGCCGGGCACGCCGGGTTGCACGGCTGCCTTGGGCGGCACTCCGATCGGCGGCGAGCCGTTGGTCTTCTGCGCGCTCATCCAGGCGTGGAAGCTTGCCGGCGAGACCACCCGGACGCCCGCGCGCATCAGTGAATGGCCGGCGCCGCAGAGCTCGGTGCACTCGGCCGGATAGTGCCCGATGCGGGTGGGGGTGACCCGCAGCGTGGTGGTGATCCCCGGGACCGCGTCGATCTTCTTGGAGAACTCGGGCACGAAGAAGCTTTGGATCACGTCCAGGGACCGTAGCTTGAACACGACCGGCTGGCCCTTGGGCAGGTACAGCACCGGCGAGACGATCTGCTTGCCGCCGGGCTGGGGGTAGGAGAACTCAAACGCGAACTGGCGCTCGGTCACATTGACGACCATCGCGCCGGGATGGCTCTGCTCGTTGGAGTGCAGGACCGAGAAAGCATACGCGCACAGGCCGACGATCAGGACTGCCGGCAGCGCCGTCCAGATGACCTCTAGGCGGGTGTTGCCGTGGATCGGCGGACCGTCTTTCTCCTCCTCGCCCGGCTTCATCCGGAACTTCCACACCGAGAACAGGACAACCGTCTCGACGAGCACGAAGATCGGCACGGAGACGATCAGCAGCACGTCATAGAGCGTGCGCACGTTGTGGGCCTGCAGCGACCCATCGCTGGGGAACCACGGGATCGCCAGCGCGATCGGAATCCCGATCACGATCGCGATCACGCCGATCACGAGCATCTGCGCCAGAGGGTTCTTACGCAACGCGGCCTCTCGTCTCCACGTCCGGAATCCTATGCCTTCCGCGCGACGAACGATCCGCACCCGTCGGTGGACGAGGTAAGCTTGCAGACGATTGTTTCAAACGTTGCAAAGCTCTGGTGGAGGAAGCATGCTCGTTTCGGATGCGATGACCGAAGTGGTTCTGTCCGTCGGCCCGGGCCATACGCTGCGCCAGGCGGCCACGGCGATGTGGGAGCGGCGCGTGGGGGCCGCCCTGGTGATCGACCCCGACGCCCAGGGACCCGGCATGATCACCGAGCGCGACATCCTGCGGGCGGTCGCTCTGGGCGAGAACCCCGACGAGCAGCGCGTCTGCGACCATCTGACCGCCCGGCTGACCTTCGCCGGTCCTGACTGGTCACTTGAGCAGGCCGCGGCGACGATGGTGCGTGGCGGTTTCCGGCATCTGGTGGTCGTCGACCGGTCGCAGCTCACCGGGATCCTATCGATGCGTGACATCGTGCGCGTCTGGTCAGGCGACGGCGCCGCCTGCGACACCCCTGCGGCCGCCCGACACTGAATTAGTGATGCTCCTCCGGGAGCTCGTCGAGGTCGCGCCGCGTGTCGTGGATCCAGATCGCCGTGGTGACCACGAACAGCACCAGGCCGGCGATGGAGACGTACCACGAGATCGTGGTGCCGATCACCATTGCGGTGATCGAGAACGCGCTCAGCAGGGGGAGCACCGACGGTCCGGGGAGGTGGATCTCCTCGCCGACCGGCGGTGCTTCCTGTTCCTCGAGGCTCACGAGTGGATGTAGATCGCGGCGGCCAGGAACGTGATCCCGAACATGAACAGGCAGATCGCCCCGGCGATCAACCCGGAGCGGAGATTCTTGCGGGCGAGCTTTCTATCCATGGGCAGCCGATCCTAGATGGTCGAGGGATTTCAACGAGGGCCTGCTAGAGCTTGGCGTCCAGCACCATCGTCCCGAACAGGAGGGCCAGGTACAGCATCGAGAACAGGTACAGCCGCAGCGCCGCCTGGCGGTCGGCGCGGCGGTACAGCGCGACGGCGCTGGCGATGAAGATCAGCCCCAGGACGATCGAGCCGATCAGGTAGGTGAGGCCGAACGCGCCGACGCAGAACGGCAGCTGGGTGACGGCGTAGAGCAGCAGCGAGTAGAGCAGGATCTGGCGCCGGGTCTCGCCCTCGCCGCGCACGACGGGGAGCATCGGCACGCCGACCTCGGCGTACTCGTCCTTCATCAGCAGGCTGAGCGCCCAGAAGTGGGGCGGGGTCCAGTAGAAGACGATCGCGAACAGGTAGATCGCCGTCCACGACAGCGATCCGCGCGTCGCCGCCCAGGCCACGAGCGGCGGCATCGCCCCGGCCGCGCCGCCGATCACGATGTTGTGCCACGTGCGCCGCTTGAGCCAGATCGTGTAAACGCCCACGTAGCCGACGAAGCCGCCCAGCGCCAGCGAGGCCGCCAGCACGTTGATCGTCAGCGCCATCAGCACGAACGACAGCGTCTGCAGCGCGATCCCGAAGCTCAGCGCCGCCCGCGGGCTGATTCGCCCCGAGGGGATCGGGCGCGACGCGGTGCGCTTCATGCGGGCGTCGATGTCGCGGTCCCAGTAGTGGTTGACCGCGCCCGCGCCGCCGGCCGACAGATAACCGCCCAGGCAGGTCAGAGCGACCCGGGAGACCGAGGGGCTCCCGGCCACCTCCATCGTGGTCACCGTCGTCAGCAGCAGCAGCGACTGGACCTTGGGCTTGGTCAGGTCGAAGTAGTCGGCCAGCAGCTGCCGCGTCCGCGACCGGGAGGCGACGGCAGCCGTCGGCGCTGCGGCGGACGCGCTCACGGCCGGGCTCCGAGGCGGTCAGAGCTGATCATCCGCCGCGCGCAAACTGCTCTGAGCCGCCGGTCTTCTGCGTGGCCCCGGTCTGGCGCTCGACCTGGCGGCGGATGTCGCGCATCGGTTCGACCGAGCGCACGCGCGGGACCTGATCGAAATTGTTGACCGGCGGGGGGGAGGAGGTGAACCACTCCAGCGTGTTGCCCTTCCACGGATCGGGGCCGGCGATCCGGCCCACCTTGAGGCTGCGCGCCGCGTTGCCGACGGTGACCAGGATCCCGAGCGCCAGGACGAACGAGCCGATCGTAGAGATCAGGTTGTAGGTCGACCAGCCCAGGCCCGGTTGGTAGGTGTAGATCCGTCGCGGCATCCCCGACAGTCCGAGCGCGTGCTGGACGAAGAACGTCAGGTTAAAGCCGATGAACATCAGCCAGAACGAGGTCTTGCCCAGCCGTTCGTCCAGCATCCGTCCGGTCATCTTCGGGAACCAGTAGTAGATGCCGGAGAAGACCGTGAACACCGAGCCACCCATCAGCACGTAGTGGAAGTGGGCGACCACGAAGTAGGTGTCGGTGAGCTGCCAGTCGACCGGGAACACGGCCAGGAAGATGCCGGTGATGCCGCCGACGATGAAGATCGCGATGAAGCCCACGGCGAAGTACAGCGACGTGGTCATGACGATCGAGCCGCGCCACAGCGTCGCGATCCAGTTGAAGATCTTGACTCCGGTCGGCACGCCGATCAGGAACGAGCTCAGCATGAAGAAGCCGAGCACGACGATCGGGACCGGCGAGGCGAACATGTGGTGGGCCCAGACCAGCGTGGCCAGAAACGCGATCACGACCGTGGAGGCGGCGATCGCCTTGTAGCCGAAGACCGGTTTACGGCTGAACACCGGGATCACCTCGGAGATGATCCCGAAACCGGGCAGGATCATGATGTAGACCTCGGGGTGGCCGAAGAACCAGAACAGGTGCTGCCAGAGCACCGGGGACCCGTGCGCGGTGGGATCGAAGAAATGGGTCCCGAAGTGGCGGTCGGTGAGCAGCATCGTCACCGCCGCGGCGACCACCGGCAGCGCGATGATCAGCAGGATCGCGTAGACCAGCAGCGTCCACACGAACAGCGGGATCCGGTTCCAGCTCATCCCCGGCGCCCGCATGTTGACGATCGTGACGTAGAAGTTGACGGCGCCCACCAGCGAGGAGATACCGGTGATGTGGATCAGGAAGATCCAGGCGTCCTGGCCGCCGCTGGGCGAGTACAGCGATTCCGAGAGCGGTGGATAGCTCCACCAGCCGGCGCTCGGCGGATGCCAGAACAGCGATGCGTAGAAGACGACCCCGCCGAGTGCGAGCAGCCAGAAGGAGAGCGCGTTCAGCCGCGGGAACGCCATGTCACGGGCGCCGATCATCAGCGGCAGGAAGTAGTTGCCAAAGCCGGCCATCACCGGCACCACGAACAGGAAGACCATCGTCGTCCCGTGCAGCGTGAGCAGCTGGTTGTAGTGCTCGGAGCTGAGCAGCGTGTTGTTGGGAACGCTCAGCTGGAGGCGCATCATCAGCGCCTCGACCCCGCCCAGCATGAAGAACACGAAGGTGAGGACCAGGTACATGATCCCGATCTTCTTGTGGTCGGTGGTCAGGACCCAGTCGACCCAGCGCTTGCTCTGCCGCGGACGCTCGACGTCGTGGGCGATGACCTGGGGGACGGACCGGGTCGCGGGTTCGGTGATGGTCGCCATTTCGCTAATTCCCTAGGTTGCCTTGTTGGGTGAGGATCTGTCGCAGCTGGGTGACCTGCGAACTGGCGGTGGTGATCGACTGCTGCTGGCGCTTGAGCCAGGTCTGATACTGGGCGACGGGCACGACCCTGACGTAGGCGACCATGGCCGCGTGGTTGGTCCCGCACAACTGCGCGCACTGGCCGTGGAAGAACCCGGTGTGCAGCGCCTTGAACCACGTGTAGGTCGTGTAACCGGGAACGGCGTCGACCTTGCCGCCGAGCGACGGCACCCACCAGGAGTGGATCACGTCCGTGGACTGGATCTTCAGCACGACGGTGGTGTGCTCGGGCACCTCCATCGTCGTATAGGAGTACGGCAGCTTGCTGTTGAAGGAGTTGTTGAGGCAGTCGTCGCCGTAGGTGTAGCGCCAGATGAACTGGCGGCCCTGGATGCAGACGGTCAGCTTCTTGCCGTTGGGCGGCGTCGGCTGGGAGATCGACGCCGACAGCACCAGTCCGTTGGCATCGGAGTTCGGCGGGTTGACGATGCTCGGCAGCTTGATGAACGTGACCACGGTGAGCACGACCAGGATCAGTGCCGCCCCCACCGTCCAGCCGATCTCCAGGCGGGTATTGCCGTGGATCTGAGCGGCGACCTTGTTCTTCTTGGCGCGGAACTTATACAGCGAGTAGACCAGCGCGCCCTCCACGACGACGAATACGACCGCCGCGAGGTACAGCGTGATCATGTACAGCGAGTGGATCTGGACGGCGTTGGGAGAGCCGCCGGTCTTGGGCGTGATGAAGTTCGCCAGCGCCTCGGGCGCGAGGATTAGAGAGCCCGCGAGGAACACGGCGACCATCGGAATCCCGACCCGGAACCTCGTGCTCCAGAGGTGGATTCGCGGCTGGCGTCGCCGGCGGCGGGGCGTGGCGTCGGGGACGTCGGGCTGCAAGGCGGCGGGGATTCTATTACTTGGCCGGGTTGGCTCGCTGCGCCGCCGATCGCCCGAGCCGCCGACTCGCCGCGGCGGCCGATTCTTATACTGGCGGCCTCTTGCGCGGATCCGGATCGAGGGCCATCAGAGCGGGAGCCTGGGCCCTGGTCGCCACCGGGGTGCTGGCGCCGGCGCTGCGCCGGTGGGTCAGGCTGCCCGCGGCGGCGGTGATGGTGCCGGCGGCGGCGGCGGTTCCCGCACTGGTGGTGGCGATGCCGCGCAGCCGGGTGCGCGATGCCGGCCTTGTGTGCCTCAACATGTGGGCCTACCTGGCCGCCTACGAGCTGCCCAACCACGATCCGGCGGCGCTCGAGGCCCGCGCGCGGCTGGACTATCCGATCGCGATCGATCGTGTGCTCGGGCTAGGCGAGTCGCCCACCGTCCGCCTGCAGCGCGGCTGCTCGGTGCCGGGCAGGATCAACCGCCTCGAGCGCGTGCTCGTGTGGTGTCACTGGGTGTGGTTCATGGTCCCCCACGCCAGCGTCGGCTACGTGATGTTGCGCGATCGTGAGCGCTTCCCGGCGGCGGCCGCCCGCATGTACGGCGTGTTCGACCTCGGAGCGGTGTTCTACTGGACGGTTCCGACCGCGCCGCCGTGGTACGCCGCGCGGCACGGGCGCCTGCACGGTGCCGAGCCGGATGACCCCGCGCGCCCCGCCCGGCCGATGGTGCGGCGGATGATGATCGAGTACGGCGAGCAGTTCTGGGGTGACCGCTGGCCCGCCCTTTACGATGTCCTGGGAGGAAATCCGCTCGCTGCCATGCCGTCGCTGCATTTCGCCACGTCGTTGATGGGTGCTCACCTGCTCACGGAGGTCGGTCCGGTTGCGGGCGCGGTCGGCTGGACATATGCCGCCACGCTGGGCCTGGCACTGGTCTACCTCGGCGAACACTACGCCGCCGACCTGCTCGGTGGCGCCGTCCTGGCCGAGGTCGTGCGCGGGGGCGCGCCGCGGCTGACGCCGCTGGTCCGGCGGATCGGGGCGACGCTGGAATTGCCGGTGGCGGGGCCCGGCTGAGATCGATGCGAGGACGAGCGCCGAGC
The DNA here is from genome assembly GCA_050999585.1 of Solirubrobacteraceae bacterium. Lineage (GTDB taxonomy): Bacteria > Actinomycetota > Thermoleophilia > Solirubrobacterales > Solirubrobacteraceae > Palsa-465. The sequence goes on from JBPCPC010000062.1 coordinate 31,768, forward strand.
GAGCCCCCGCTGAGGGAAAACGACCCGGCTGCGCCGACGCGCGCCGACGCGCAGCCGGCGCCGATTGAGTCACGGTCGGTCGGACCGCAGTTCGCGCCCGGCTCCGCGACGGGCACCGGCGCCGCCGAGGAGATGCCGCGGATCCGGCTGACCCGGGGCCGGCTGCTCGCGTCCCTGCTGTTCGTCGGCTCCACGGTCGCGTTTTTGTACTTCGTGCTGCCCAAGCTGCTCGGCTTGCGCGACACCTGGAACCGGATCCAGCACGGTGACCCGCTGTGGCTGGGTCTGGCGGCGCTGCTGGAGGTGTGCTCGTTCCTGGGCTACGTGATCCTGTTCCGCGGCGTGTTCGTGCGTGGGCGCTCGCGGATCGACTACCGCGCCAGTTACGAGATCACGATGGCGGGACTGGCGGCCACGCGGCTGTTCGCCTCGGCGGGGGCGGGCGGGATCGCGCTCACCGCCTGGGCACTGCGGCGTTCGGGCATGGAGCCACGGCTCGTCGCCTGCCGGATGATCGCGTTCATGGCGCTGCTGTACGCGGTGTTCATGGGCGCGCTGTTGATCGTCGGGCTGGGGCTGTACTTCGGCGTCCTGCCCGGGATGAACCCGTTCGCGATCACGGTGATCCCGGCGATCTTCGGCGGCTCGGTGATGGTCATCTTCCTGGCGGTGTCGCTGCTGCCTGACGACTTCCACCGACTGGTGGCCAGGTGGTCGCACGGCGGGCGCCTCGGACGGCTGGCCGGACACGCCGCCGCCGCGCCGGCCTCGGCGGCCAGCGGGATCCGCACCGCGATCGGCCTGGTGCGCTCGCGCAATCCCGCGCTGCTGGGCGCGATCGCCTGGTGGGGCTTTGACATCGCCGTGCTGTGGGCGGCGTTTCACGCGTTCGGAGGCAGCCCCGAGGTGACGGTGGTGATCATGTCGTACTTCGTCGGAATGCTCGGCAACGTGCTGCCGCTCCCGGGCGGGATCGGAGGCGTCGACGGTGCCATGATCGGCGCGTTCTCGGCCTTCGGGGTGTCCTCGTCGCTGGCGGTGGTCGCCGTGCTGGCCTACCGGGCGTTCGCGTTCTGGCTGCCGACGCTGCCGGGGGCGGTGGCCTACCTGCAGCTGCGGCGCACCGTGCACCGCTGGCAGAATGCCGAGCCCGCTAGCTATACTTAATGAAGTGTCCGACCAACGCGCAGAGAACGTAATCATCATCGGGAGCGGCCCGGCCGGTTACACGGCGGCGCTCTACACCGCGCGGGCGAACCTGGAACCGTTCGTGGTCGAGGGGTTCGCCTGGGGCGGTCTGTTGCAGCAAACCACCGACGTTGAGAACTTCCCGGGCTTTCCCGACGGAATCATGGGGCCCGAGCTGATGCAGCACTTCCGTGACCAGGCCGAGCGCTTCGGCGCGCGTCTGGAGACCGACGACGTGACGTCCGTCGAGCTGTCGCAAGACGGCTCGGAGCCGCACAAGGTTTGGGTCGGCGACGACCTGCACCTCGCCCGGTCCGTGATCCTGGCGATGGGCGCCCAGCACCGCAAGCTCGGCGTTCCCGGCGAGGAGGAGCTCTCAGGTCGTGGCGTGAGCTACTGCGCCACCTGCGACGCCGCATTCTTCAAGCAGGCGCCGACGGTGATCGTCGGCGGCGGTGACTCCGCGATGGAGGAGGCGATGTTCCTGGCCAAGTTTGCTTCCAGGGTCGACGTGATCCATCGCCGAGACGACTTTCGCGCCTCCAAGATCATGCTCGAGCGCGCACGTGCGGTCCCCAACATCAAGTTCGTCACGCCGTACGCGATCGATGAGTTCGTCGCCGGCGCGAGCAAGTCGCTGTCGGTGGCGAGGCTGCGCAACACGGTCGATGACTCCACCCGCGAACTGGAGATCACCGGAGCGTTCATCGCCGTTGGGCACGATCCCCAGTCCCAGCTCGTGCAAGGTCAGATCGACACCGACGAGAGCGGCTATGTCGTGACCCAGGGTCGCTCGACGCTGACCAACCTCGCCGGTGTATTCGCCGCCGGAGATCTGGTCGATCACACCTACCGGCAGGCCGTCACCGCCGCCGGCTCGGGTTGCCAGGCGGCGCTGGATGCCGAGTGGTATCTCCGCGACACGGCGCCTGTTGACAGCGCCGCGCGGGTCGCGGCCGGGTAGAAACGGCCCGCGCTACCGGTACGGGCAGCCCGAAGCCGGGCCGTAGTCGCTCGACGCCGGGTGCTGACCCATCAGCAGCCCGAAGTCCTGGGTCCAGGTGCCGGGTGCGTTTGAGCCGGCGACCGAGGAGCCCGCGCTGACGCCCGTGCCCACCTCGCGGTAGGCGGGGCTAAGGATGTTCTGGCAGTGGCCGGTGCTGGCCATCCAGCCGTTGACCACCGCCGCCGGCGTCTGAAAGCCGCCCGCGATGTTCTCGCCGACGTTGGACCAGTCAAAGCCAACCGCGCTGATGCGGGCAGAGAAACTGGCGCCATGACTGAAGTTTCGATGGCTGACCATCTCGTTTGTCCAACCCTGGGCCGAGTGGTCCAGGCGGCCGTTGGCCGCCAGCGCGGGCAGGTGCCGGTCGCGGCGCTGCTGATTGATCAGGCAGACCACGGCCGTGCGCAGCTCGGCACGGGACGCGGCGCGGATCGGCGCGTGGGCATGCCCGCAGGGCAGCGAATGTGCGGAGGCGACCGAGCCGAAGGCGATCAGCGTCAGCGCTGCGGCACTCACCAGCGTAAGCAGCCGACGTAGCGCTCCTCCGCGGGACTGAACGGTCAGCGGCGCGGACGGGTGGTGGGGTTTTTCAACCATTGGCTCCCTGCTTCGCTTGTCGACCGCTGCTCAACGAGCGGGTGGAGGGACATCAGTCGTATGTCCAGATCGCGCGTCCAACAAACGTCCAGGTTGTTAAAAATCCCCCGGAACGCTCATCCCGCCGGTCTGGCGCGAACCAGAACCTGCGCAACGCGCACAGAACCTGCGCTTTCCTCGCGTTACTTGATCGCTCGTTTTTTCCCCTCGGTCGAGCAACGTCGGGCAACGAAGGCGCTGGTGGCTGTAGTGCCAGCGGCCGCCACGACGTGCTTTCTGGGGTGCGGGGGATATGGGCGGCGCGTCCGACGTTCGGCTCAAACTGCCGCTCAGCGGACGGTCTCAACCAAACCATGCCGCTGGGTGCGCCGGGTTGGCTTGAAATGCCCAGCCCCGAAGACCCCGGGCCGCCCATCCTGCCCGATCGCGGCATCGACCATCAAGCTTGCTAGACCTGAGTTTTTTGGATTTGGGTCTCGTCGGCCGGGCGCGAGCGTCGCGGCCATCGGACGCGGTGTCGGTGGCCAGCGAGCGAGCGGGCGCGCGTGCGCGGGATCTGCATCAAGCGACAAATCCGATCACCACCTCGCGATTTGTCACCCATCGCGTCGCCAGGCCGCAGCTGGCAACAGATCGCGCCGCGCCCGATTGAGTGTCGCACAGTGCCGGTCCACCGCGAGCGGACCGGCATCGCCTGACGCTAGATGTCGTAGCTGAAGAAGCCCTGGCCGGTCTGTCGGCCGAGCTGACCCGACCAGCCGAGGCGACGCAACAGCGGCGCCACCCGGTAGCGCTCGTCGCCGCGTTCCAGCAGCAGCGCTTCGAGCACCGAGAGCACGTGATCCAGGCCGATCTCGTCGGCCCAGGCGAGGATCCCGCGCGGGTAGTTGAGCCCGTGGACCATGCCGGTGTCGATGTCCTGCGCGCTGCCGAGCCCTTCGCCGAGCGCGAACGCGGCCTCGTTGATTACCTGACAGACGATCCGTCCGAGCACCAGCCCGGGGGCGTCGCGCACCCATTGGGTGTGTTTGCCCAACGATTGAAAGAAGCGCTCGGTCGCGCGCACCGCCGAGTCGGCCGACTCCGGCCCGCGGGTCAGCTCCACGAGCGACCCCCCGGCCAGCGGCGGCAGCGCATGGAAGCCGACCGCCGAGCCGCCGGGATCAAGCGCGGCCAGCGAGCCGCTGTGGCAGCAGACCGCCTGCGGGGCGCCCTGCAACGGTGCGTCGGGCTCCTCGCCGCCGGTCAGATCGAGGATCAGGAACGGCGTCTGGCGATCGGCGGCCTGCGCGGGGCTGGCCACCTCCCAGCCGGCCTGCGCGGCGGCCTCGACGAGCTCATCGGTCAGCGACGTGTCGCCGGCGATCACCACCAGGCCATCGCCTCCGCCCGCGACGAGCGGCTCGGGGTCCTCGGGACGGTGACGGCCGTCCTGCGGGTACTCGTAGTAGCCCCGGCCCGACTTTCGCCCGGTGTGACCGGCGGCGACCGTCTTGACGGTGATCGGCGACGGGCGCCAGCGCGGCTCGCCGAAGCTCTGCTCGTAGAACGATCGGCTGACGTCGAGACCGACGTCGACGCCGACGAGGTCCATCAGCTCAAACGGTCCCATCTTGAAGCCGCCGCCCATCCGGCAGGCGCGGTCGATCTCGCCGATCGTCGCTACCCGCTCGGCGAGCAGCGTGAGCGCCTCCAGCCCGAACGGGCGGTTGCAGCGGTTGACGATGAAGCCCGGACCGTCGACCGCGACGATCACGCGCTTGCCCATCGCTTCCCCCGCGGCGCGGGCCACCGACAGCGCCTGTTCGGAGGACTCGACCCCGGCGACGACCTCGAGCAGCGCCATCAGCGGTGGCGGGTTGAAGAAATGCATTCCGACGACGCGCTCGGGGTGGGTGGCGGCCGAGGCCATCGCGGTCACCAGCAGCGACGAGGTGTTGCTGGCCAGCACGCACTCCGGCGAGACGATCTCCGCGAGCCGCTGAAACAGATCGCGCTTGATCTCCAGGCGCTCGGGCGCGGCCTCGATCACCAGCTCGCAATCGGACAGCTCCTGCAGGGTGGCGGCCGGCGCCAGCTGAGCGCGTGCCGCATCGGCGGCGCTTTGCGTCCAGCGCTCGCGCTCCACGCCGCGGGCCAGATGGCGTTGGATGCCGGCGATCCCACGCTGCAGCGCGTCGCCATCGGGGTCGTGCAACAGCGTGCGAGCGCCGGCCTGGCAGGCGAGCTGGGCGATGCCCGCTCCCATCGTGCCGGCGCCGGCGACGCCGATGATGGCGGGGGGGCTCAAGAGGGGACGAGGGCGTTGATCCCCGTCAGCGCCCGGCCGATGATCAGCTTCTGGATCTGCGAAGTGCCCTCATACAGGGTGGTGACGCGCACGTCGCGGAAATAGCGCTCCACCGGGTGGTCATCGACGTAGCCCGAGCCACCGTGCACCTGGATCGCGGTGTTGGCGCACTTCTGGGCCGCCTCGGTGGCGTACAGCTTCGCGATCGAGGTCTCGGTGGTGTTCGGCTTGCCGGCGTCCTTCAGCGCGCCCGCACGATAGACGAGCATGCGCGCGGCGTCGGTCTCCACCTTCATGTCGGCGAGCATCGCCTGCACGAGCTGGAAGCTCGCGATCGGGCGGCCGAACTGCACGCGCTCCTTGGCGTAGGCAACCGAGTAATCCACGCAGCCCTGGCAGATCCCCACGCAGCCCGCGGCGACGCTGTAGCGACCCGAGTCCAGCGAGCTCATGGCGACCTTGAAGCCGTCTCCGACCTCGCCCAGGATCGCGTCGGGCCCCACCCGGCAATCGCTGAGCGCGATCTCGGCGGTATCGGAGCCATGCAGGCCCATCTTGTGATGGATCTCCTGCGGCATGTAGCCAGCGTTGCCCTCGGTCTCGACCAGGAAGCAGGCCAGTCCGCGGTGTGCCTTCTCCGGGTCGGTCTGAGCGAAGATCAGCGCCAGCTTGGCGTGGCTGCCCATCGAGATCCACATCTTCGAGCCGTTGATCACCCAGCCATCGTCGGTGCGCCGCGCCCGGGTCTTCTGGTTGGCGGCATCGGAGCCGGTGTCGGGCTCAGTCAGTCCGAAGCAGCCCAGCCACTCGCCCGAGCACAGCTTCGGCAGGTAGCGCTGCTTCTGCTCCTCGGTGCCCCAGCGCACGATCGCGGTGCACACCAGGGAGGTCTGCACCGAGATCACCGTCCGCATCGCTGAGTCCCCGCGGCCGATCTCCTCGACCACCAGGCCGTAGGTCAAATAGTCCAGGCCGGCCCCACCGTACTCCTGCGGGACGATCGCACCCAGGTAACCCTGGTCGGCGATCTTCTGCACGAGCTCGAGGTCGAAGTGCGCGTTGCGATCGTTCTCCCTTGCGCGCGCGACAATCTCCTTGTCAGTAAAGGCGCGCGCCGTGTCGCGGACCAGTTGCTGCTCGTCGGTGAGTTCGAAGTCCATTGCGGCAACGCTAGCGGAGCCCTGGTCGACTCCGCGTGGTGCTTGGGCCCCGGGACGCGCGACCGGCCCCCACCGCGCGTGGCGATGGGGGCCGCAGACAACAATCGCGCTGATGCGCTGTCGATCAGCCCGTGGGCAGCGTCGACAGCGGGGGCAGGCTCACGTTGACCGCCACCGGCTGCGAGACGCCGCCGACGTTGACGGGGCCGCCGAGGATGCGGGCGCGGAACTCCTTGGTCCCGGCCGCACCGAACGTCCACCCGAAGGAGAACGTGGACCCAGTGCTGACCTGCCGGATCTCGACGGTGTGCCACACGCTGTCGGCACCGAGCTTCTGCAGGTAGATCACGTGACCGGACTTGTCCGGGGTGACGCTACCGGTGAACTCGACATGCTGGTCGACCGTGGCGGTCGCCGGACCGGTCATCGAGACCGAGTCCTGCACGCCCTGAAACAGCTGCGCCGAGTGCACGCTGGGCGTGTAGGTCAGCTTCGCCACATACCACTCGTTGGTTGACGGCGCCACGGTGAAGCTGTAGCTGCCGTCGGTGCCCGTCGTGGTCGTGTAGGCCAGACGGTACGGGCCGGCCTGGGGGGCGTGCGCGTACAGGCTGACGCTCGCTCCGGCGTCCGGGTTGCTGCTCCCCGGCTGGTCGACCACTCCTGAAATCGTCGCCGACGTGCCGGTCGCGATCAGCTGACTGCTGCTCTGGATCGAGAAGCCGGTCCGCTGGGTCTGCTGGATCTCGACCGAGACGGCGTCTGAGTCGCCCTCGGTGTTGCGGACGTCGCCGGGGAGCACGACGCGGACGTCACGCTCACCAGCGGTGCGGAATGCCTGCTGGATCGTGTAGTTGGAGCCGGAGCTCAGACGGGTCTGGCTGATCGTCCGCCAGGTCGAGCCGTCGTTGCCGCTGATCTGCAGGTGCACGACCTGACCCGTGTGATCAGGCGTGACGTGGCCCGAGAACACCACCGGATGAGCGGTGGTCCCGAGGACAATCCCGCCGGACGCCGGGTCGGGCGAGATGCTCACCGAAGATGCGACATGCTCGTGCATCACGCGGCTGTGGGTGGTCGCCGGCCCGCGCACGAACCAGCTGCGGTTGGAGGTGACGATCCCATCCGCTCGTACGAACTCATAGCGACCGAAGGTGTCGGTGGTGGTGCGGCTGATCACCGAGAACTGGCTCGCCGGGTTGATTCGGTGATACAGGACGATCGGTTGGTTGGCACTGTCGGCGCCCTTGAGCTGGCCGATGATGTCAACCTCATCGCCGGCGATGATGCTCTGGGGAACGAGGTGGATTGTCAGCGCGCGGTTGTGATGCGGAGCGGCGCTGGCGAGTGACGGAACGGCCGCGACCGCGAACGCCGCGAGGGCGGTCGCGAGCATGGTGAAGCGAAGACGCATGGAGCCTCCTTATCCTGCATTGGATATAGGCCTCCGCTGAACTCCGGCCCGCCCGCGCGGTGGCGACTTGACACCTTCCTGAACACGGAGGTGAACGTGGAAGTTGCGCTCGCGCTCCCAGGTTCGACCGTCGCGCTTAGACTCCCGACGGGTGGATACCTTTGCGATCGCGGTCTTTGGGTGCCTGGCGGCACTGGTTCTGTGGGTGTGGTTGCTGGGGCGCAACGCGCCGGGAGACGGGTTGCAGCAGCTCGGTCTGCGAACTCCGCGCGAGATCGTCGAGGATCGCGAGGCGCTCGAGGCCGAGGACCTGACGCAGATGCTCGAAGCTCATAACGCACGCCGCCGCCGGCGCGGCAAGCCCGAGGTGACCGTCGAGGACCTCGAGCTCCAGGTGGCCGCCGATTTCAACGACCAGCAGCGTCGTCGGGAGGCGCTGCTCGCCGACCGCGACCTTGATCAGTTGCTGGAGGCGACCAACGCCCGGCGCCGGGCGCGCGGGTTGCCCGAACGCACTCGGGCAGAGGTCAAGCAGGAGTACGGGTCGGGAGCGAGCACCGGCTCCGCACCGGGCCGTTGACCGCGCCGACGGAGCGGCCCGCGTGGCGCGCTGCCTGATCGTCGGCTGTGGCTGCCGCGGGCAGACGCTGGCCCGCGAGCTGCGCGCCCAGGGTCACGCGGTGCGTGGGACGACACGCGATCCAGCGCGCCGGGCCGCGATCGAGTGGGCCGGCGCCGAGGCGTTCATCGGTGATCCCGACCGGGTGGGCACGCTGTTTGAAGCGCTTGACCACGTCGGCGTGCTGTGCCTGCTGCTGGGATCGGCGACCGGCTCAGAAGTCGCGCTGGCGGCGCTGCACAGCACCCGGCTAGACATGCTGATGGAGAAGATGCTCGACACGACGGTGCGTGCGGTCGTCTATGAATCCGTGGGCAGCGTCCCCGCCGAGGTGCTGCGGGTCGGGACGGAGCGGGTCCGGTATGCCTGCGAACGATCGCTGATCCCCTACGTGCTGCTCGCGGCTGACCCGAGCGACCACTCAGCCTGGACGCCGGCCGCCGTGGCCGCCGTGCAGCGAGCGCTGATGGCCGAGGGTCAGTCGGCCTGAAGCAGCGGACCGATGCGATCGAACAGGTCGGCGAGGATCCGGGCGGTCGCTCCCCAGATCAGCTCGTCGCCGACAACGTAGGTGTCGGTTCGGATCGGGATGCCGCGGCGCAGCAGCCGCCGGCGCGCGTAGCCCGACCGCAGGTCGTCGAGCGCGAGCTCCAGCACGGCGGCGACCTCACGCGGGCTCAGCGTCCAGGCCCGCCCCGGCTCGATCATGGCGACAAACGGGTACACGGCGTAACCGGTGGCGATCGTCGGCGTCGGCTGCAACGCGCCCAGGACCTCCACCTCGGCGGCCGGGAGTCCGATCTCCTCCTCGGCCTCGCGCAGCGCGGTCGCCAGCAGGTCGGCGTCGGTCTCGTCGTGGCGGCCGCCCGGGAACGAGATCTCCCCGGGGTGGCGGCGGAGGTTCTCGCGGCGCCTGGTGAACACGACGTGCAGGCGATCTTCGTCGAGATAGAGCGCCACCAGCACGCCGGCATCGGTGCGCCCGCTCACCTCGAGTTGCGCCGCTGCCGTCGGCTCGAGCAGCACTTCGCGCACGCGGTCGGCCCAGTCGTTGCGGGAGCGCGCCACCCGGCTCACGCGGCGATCAGGCCAGCGGGTTGAACAGCAGGCCGGTCGGGACCTTGGGGAAGAAGTAGGTCGACTTCGGCGGCATGCTCTCGCCGGTCGCCGCCACCTCGTGCACACGCTCGATCGGGGTCGGGGCCATGAAGAACGCGGCGTCGTAGGCGGCGCTCTCGATCAGCTCGAGTGCCTGATCGAAGTCGCGTGCGTAGCCCAGGCCGTTGAGGTGATCGATGTCGTCTTCGGTCATCCCCAGCGCGCCCTTGAGCACGAGCGCCTCCAGCACCGCGGTGTCCAGCCGCCGGTAGGGCGGGGCGTGGTCAGCCAGCGCCGCGTTGGCGATCGCAGGATCGCGCAGCGTGAGCATGAACGGCTGGCGGTGGTGGGCGTCGATATAGCCAATCCGCAGCTCGTCGTTGGCCGGCGGCGCCAGCTCCGCGGTCCCGGGCAGCTCCTGGATCGTGAAGTCGGTGCTCAGCTCGGCGGCCAGCGCCTGCTGTTGCTCGCTGGTCAGCCCGTCGACCAGACGATGGGTGGGGAATACGGTCAGCCCGGGGTCCTGGAGTGAGACCAGGCACATCAGCACGTAGCGATGCGGGCCCTTGCCACCGCCCCCGTCGGCGTAGACCCGGGCGGTCTCATAGCGGTGATGACCGTCGGCGATCAGCAGCTCAGATCCGGCCAGCACCCGCGTTGCGGTCTCGATCGCCTGCGGGTCGCGCGTGCGCTCGAGCCGGTTGACGGTCCCGTCGGAATCGGTGGTCTGGGCCCACGGCTCGGCGGCCCGGGCGAGCGCGGTGTAGGCCGATTGCTGCGGGTCGGAGTACAGCGAGAAGATCGGGGAGAGGTTCGCGCGCGTGGCCCGAGTGAGGCGTAGCCGGTCCTGCTTGGGCCCCGGGTGGGTGCGCTCGTGGGGGCGGATGCGCCCCGGGCCGTAGTCCTCTACGCGCACGCGCGCGAAGAATCCCCGGCGCGTGCGCCGGGACCCGTCGGGGCCGGTGTAGTCCTGGCTGAGCGTCCACATCGCCGGCCGGTCGTCCTGCACGATCACGCCCTCGGCTCGCCACCGCTCGAGCATCGCGGCGGCGTTGTCATAGCGTTCCTCGCCGCCCTGGGGCAGGTCGATCGCGACAACGTTGTACGGAGAGCGCGCCACCAGCTCGGCGCGCTGCTCGTCGTCGATCACGTCATAGGGCGGGGCGACGACGTCCTGCAGCCCATCCGTCCGGTCACGGTCATAACGCAGCGCGTGGAGCGATTGGATCTCGGCCATGGGGGCGCCTGAGGCTAGCGAGTGGCCAGGCCGGGACGGGCTCGCCGAGCGCCGGCGGCATTAGACTCTCGTCATACGGGGCGTGGCGCAGCTTGGCAGCGCGCCTGCTTTGGGAGCAGGAGGTCCCCGGTTCAAATCCGGGCGCCCCGATCGAGATAAAAGGCTTGCCAAAGGCGATGTTCGATGCTTGCCGGTCGGCATGTGAGAACGACCTATTTGGCCGCGATGGGCAGCTCAGGGGCAGCGGAGCTTCCGCGCGCGGCCAGAATCGACGCCTCGGCGTCCTGACGCGGGGAGTCCTCAAGCTCATCGATCACGTGGCCGTAACGCCCTAGAGTCAGCGATGCATCGTGGCCTAGCTGGCGGGCGACGTAGATCACGCTGCGCCCCTCGTGGATCAGCAAGGAGGCGAAGCTATGCCGCAGATCGTATGGGCGCGCTCTCTCCACGCCTGCGGCAATCAAGGCGCGACGAAACGCCTTGCGCCTCCAGCTCTGCCACGCCGCTTCGCTCCAGGGTTGACCGTCACGGCTTGGGAAGACCAGAGCTTGGTCACCGGGGCGCCCGGATCGCATCTGCCATTCGCGCAGATCGGCAGCCAGCGGCGAGAGCAGCCGCACGGTGCGCGACTCGCCCGTCTTGGTTTCTTTCTCCAGGCCGAGCGAGACCGCTCGCTCGACCAAGAGGGTCCGCTCGCGCATGTCGCCCCAGTGCAGGCCCAGGGCTTCGCCCGGACGCAGACCGGCGTAGGCGAGCACGCTGAGCAGGGACGCGTCACGCGGGTTGCAGGCAGCTCGCATCGCCTCGACGGTGACCGGCGCGAGCGGCCGGATCTCCGCGCGCCGAGGCAGCGGAGCCCGGCGCACTCGGCGCTGAGGATTGAACGGGATATGGCCGCCCTCGACAGCGCGCTGGAGGAGGTTGCCGAGCAAGGTGAGCGCCTTGTGGACGGCGATGGGCCCGGCACCAGCAGCGAGTCGATCCGCCTGCCAGCGGCTGATCAGCTCGGGCGTGATCTGGCGCAGGGCGACCGAACCAAGGGTTGGGGCGATGTGGCCGTCGTAAAGCCCGGTGTAAAGCGCCCGGGTCTTGGCTGAGATCAGTGGCGCGTAGGTCTTCGCCCAGGTTCCAGTCACGAACTCGTCGAGGCTCTGGGCGCCGGCGTCGAGGTCGCCCAGCGAGCCAAGGCGACGCCGACGAGTGATCTCGCCGTCGAGGGCGACTGCGTCTCGCTTGGTGTCAAACGTGCGGCTACGCCAGCGGTTTCCGTCTTGCCAGCGCACGCGCCACGACTTGCCACGCTTCTGGACGCTCATCGCTTCTCCGGCTTCCGCTCCTGCGTCTTGAGAGCCTTGTCGAGCAGGTCGCGCACGTAAGCCTCGCGCGGCACGAGTCCACGAAGTCGGTCGATGCGAGCGACCATTTCCGGCGGGATGCGGACGGGGACGGGCCTGGTCGTAGTCATGCAGCACATGCTAGCAGGTGCTAACACTTGGTGTGTCGTCTTCCATGCTTGCGAACGTGTCCGCGAGCGGTCGGCGCGCAGCTCTTGACCGGCCAGCTCGCGGCCCGCGGTCGAGTGGTCGGGGTGCGCTCACACGGCACCTATCGCCGCTCAGCCAAGCGTCGATGTGCGACGGCGCAATTCGTAGCGAGCGGCCTACCCTGCCGGCGGGAAGCGCCCCCGAACGGACCGCGCGGCGGATGGTCTCGACGTGCGTCCCGGCCCGCTGCGCCGCCTGCGAGCAGGTGAGCATCACAGCCGGCGACACCTCCCGGCGCTCGGGCTCGAGGAGCGGGCTCAGTAGCTTGGCCAGCTCCGCGAGGTCGTCGGGGTCGGCCGCGGTCAGCAGTCCACGCCAGAGGTCGGTCATCGCTCGATCCCGAGGTGTCCCCAGCACCGTGAGCAGCGACCGTCCTCGGCGGGCTCGGCAGGCGTCGCGCAGCAGCAGGCCGCGTGCGCGGCCTCGTAGCCCAGGCGCACGACGCGACTGTCCAGGTCGGCGTCGAGGCGCTGCCACACGTGGACGAGATCGTCTACGTCGTCGACGGTGCCGCCGGCGTCCTGCACGGCCTGCCCGATAGCGACCAGCAGCGAGTCGGGGAGGCTCATCGGCCGCTCCACTTGCGGAGGGCGTGCTCGGCCAGTGACATCGCCGGCGAGCTGTCGGAACCGGGGTAATCACGTTCTGGACGGATCGAGGCGCCCTCGGGGTCTCCCGAGTGTGAATCCCTAGTGTTCACGGGCGATTCTGACCCGGCCAGCCCCGGGATCAGAACCGGGGTAATCGATCCAGCCCTCAGGGTGTTTACCCCGTTACCCCGGTTCGCGGGATAGACCCTTCGGGCGCGGCCGTTGCCCGAGTTGTCCTTCCACTCGCCGGCATCCAATAGCTGCTTGAGCGCCGCCTTGAAGTTCTTGTCATCGCGCCGGCGATCGGCGGCTTCGGCCAGCTCTCCGGGCTGCCAGCCATCATCGGGAGTCATACCTCCGAGGTCTCGGATTTCTTGGGCAACGACCTCGAACATCGGAACGTGAGCCTCGCCGTCGCCCGAGTCGTACGGCTCAGCCTCGCCCATTGTCATCAAGCCAGCCGCCATCTTGAAATCCAGCCACACCGACGCGGGCTCCGCGTCGTCGCGCATCTTCACGCAACGCAGACGACGCCGGGTGCGACTCTCCGGGTCGCCCGACGCCTTTTCCAAGACGAAGACGTTGTCCACCTGATCCTCGATGGCTGAGCTGCCGCGCGAATCCTTGGCGTTGATCGACGTTGAGCGATGGTGGATCAGCAGCACGGCACACTCGGTGTCCCGGGATAGCTCGCCGAGGACGGCCATCACCGGCGCCATGTCGTCTGAGTCGTTTTCACGCTTGCCGGGCGTCAGCCGCCGCAACGAATCCAAGACGATCAGGTTGGCCCCGACCGCCTGCACGATGTCCTTAACCACGCCGATGTCATCGGGCAGTCGCAGGCCCATTCCATCGGCGACGATGAACGAGTCTGGAGCCAGGCCCAGGGTGACGAAGCGCCGGCCCATCATGCGCGCCCCCATCTCGGCGTCCAGATAGATCGCTCGTCCCGCCCGTGCGCTGAATGGGTCACCGAGCTCCGCCTGGACAGCGGCGCAGGCAACGAGGCCGAGCCAGCTCTTTGACTCTCCACGCCGGCCCGCGATCATCGTCACCTGGCCGTCCACCGCGATTGGCCGCACCCTGTAGGCCAGCGGTTCGGCGCCTTGCAGCATGGCCGACTCCATGTCGACGATCCGCGGGTGGGTGATCGCCGGACCGAGGATGTCACTGACGCCGGTCATCGCCCAGCCCTCCGGTCCGTCAGGCGGCCCGCAAGCGCCTGCGCGGCCGCCCGTGCCGTGCAACCGGACGGACAGGACATGAACGCGGGGAAGCGCCCGCCCGCCACGAACAGCGCTCTCGGATCGCCGCAGTACGAGCAGCGCATCGTGATCTCGACGCGCCACTCCTCACCGAGCTTGTCGATCGCGTGCAGCATGTCGACGGCTTCTCGCGCGTGACCGTCGAGGTCGCGTCGCTGCGCATGGTGAACGGGCCGCTGTCGAGCGTGGTGATGCCCGGCGGGGTACAGGTCGCCGACGGTCAGCCCGACTGACCGGGCGATGTCACGCCGGTCGCACTGGTGAGCGAAGCAGTGCATCTGCGCGCTGCCGTCCACCCGGACGAAGCAGTGCAGCGAGTTAGCCCGGATCGTTCATGAAACAGTTGCGGCCCCGTTGGTCGGGGCCGCTTGACTGTCCGCCCGGGCAGGCATTGTGCGGGTTGCTGAAGCTCGCAGGGCCGACTCGGGAGGATCACCTTGAAGGTG
>JBPCPC010000086.1:0-8365 GCA_050999585.1 Solirubrobacteraceae bacterium
GCCGGCGGACGTCGGGAACGCTACCTCGGAGCCGGGCGATGACCGCGCTCGCTAGCTCCCTGCAGGCATGGTTCACCGACCGGCTGGTCCGCGAACGCGACGCCAGCCCGCACACGATCGCGTCCTACCGCGACACGATCCGACTGCTGCTGACCTATGCCTCGGAGACGCTCGGCGTCGAGCCGTCAAAGCTTGATCTCGATCAGCTCGATGCGCGGCTGATCGGCGCGTTCCTCGACCACCTGGAAACCGACCGCGGGTGCGGTGCCCGGACCCGCAACACCCGATTGGCCGCGATCCGCACCTTCTACCGCTACTGCATGCTGCGTCACCCAGAACACGCCGCGACGATCGAACGGGTCCTGCAGATCGGACCCAAACGCCACGAACGCGCCCTCGTGACCTATCTCACCGAGCCCGAGCTCGACGCGCTCATCGACGCCCCAGATCGTTCGACGTGGACCGGCCGTCGTGACCACGCGATCATCATCCTGCTCGCCCAGACCGGGCTGCGGGCCTCAGAGCTGACCGGCCTTCGCTGTGGTGACATTCACCTCGGCACCGGTGCTCACGCGACGACAATAGGCAAGGGACGCAAGCACAGGATCACCCCGATCACCAAGCAGACTGCCGCGGTGCTCCGGGTGTGGCTCGCCGAGCGTGGCAGTCCGCCCGACGGACCGCTGTTCCCAACCAGCACGGGCAATCCGCTCACCCGCAAAGCGCTATCTCGCAGGATCACCAAGCACGCTGCCCGCGCCGCGGAGCGGTGCCCGTCTCTGATCGCGAAGACGATCACCCCGCACGTTCTGCGTCACACCGCCGCGATGCGGCTCCTGCACGCCGGCGTCGACACAACCGTGATCGCATTGTGGCTGGGACACGAGCAAGTCGAGACCACGCAAATGTATTTGCACGCCGACCTCGCCATCAAGGAACGCGCGCTGGCCCGCACCAAGCCACTGGACAGCAAACCCGGCCGCTACCGTCCGCCAGACGCACTCCTTGGGTTCCTGGATGGACTGTGAGGAGGCTGCAATTGACCAGGACCTCGAGGATTGCAGCCGCTGCCCTCGTCGATCGAAGCGACACTCTGCTCGCCGGCGGTGAGAGTGCTGCAAACGGTCACGAGCAGAAGCGTTGAGGCGTCCGGAAAGCAGCGCCGAGGTGCCTGCTATTTCGTGGAAGCGGGTCTGTCGGAGGCAGGCTCTTGGGTCGCTTCGGGTGTCCCGTTTGTCGCCCCTTGGCCGGGCACTTCGCCGAGCTGGTTTGTTGGAACAGACGCGGTCTCCAGAACGTAGGGCGCGGTCAGCGTCGCTGGCCCGACCGGTCGTCGTTCGTCTGCGGGACAGCCCGCCCGAGACCCGATTCTTTGACGTCGTCGTCGGCCTCATAGAGTCAGGGTTCGGACGCAGTTGCGGCCGACGGCGCAACGTTCTGGGCTCGCGCGACATTCACCAATAGGACGGGGCTGGAGGATGGTCGCTGGCCCCGACCCAGAATGCAGGACTCAGACGGGAAAAATTTGAACGGGTGGGTCGTCGCTCAGGCCCACAGCCCCACGCTTCGCTATCGACACAGGAGATTCCATGTCTTTTCCATCTCGGCAACTTGCTGTAGCGGGCGTCGCGATCCTTGCGCTGGGCGCTGGCGCCGGTCCAGTGCTCGCCAGCGGATCGTCGTCCTCGTCAGCGGTCAAGGCCAAGACGCCGCTTGTCGCCAAGATAGAGACCAGGAGCTCCGAATTGGACTACTCGAACCCCGGCTGCGACTTCTTCACGAGTTCCAGCTGTGAGGTCGACCGCGCTCTCGAACCGCAGGAGCGAGCCATTAGGTTCCTTGTGCGCCCGGTCGAGGCGGTTCATGCCGGTTCGGCGCAGCTTCCGGCCAAGCTCGAGTGGGTTCTGGGCGCCGACCTCGAGGCGTGGGGCGGCGGGAGCCTGCGCTGGGGCGAGCAGAACCTGATCTACCGTCGCAACACACAGGCTCAAAAACGCCTGATCCATGCCGGGCTCCTGGACTTCCGCCTCGCCAACTACTACATCGCCAACGCCGACTCCCAGCTCGGCGTTCCTCACCGCGCTCTAGAGGTCGAGCCCAACCGTCTCGTCGGCAAGGATGTGACCTCCGCCGAGAAGAAGCCCTTGATCGCAGACCTCTCGACCGGGTCGCTGGTCGCGACGACCGACTCGGCAGCAGCGGTCATCGACGAGCACGTTCCCAGCAGGTTCGCCAGCGTGTCCTACACGATCAACGAGGCCGCCGCTGCCTACCACGCAGTAAGCGTGGCTCGCCTGCACGTCAGCTCCGGGCAGCGTTCAGCGCAGACGAAGTGGGTCGAGGGCGCGCACCTCCTGCAGCAGGGCGATACACAGCTCGCCCACGCCGCCGCAGCCAGCCTCGTGCCCCTGACCGCCACCATCAGACACGACGTCGCATCGGCGTTCACGACGCTACGACGCGCCAATTCAGAGATCAGGCAAGCAGATGAGCAGCTCGGCATCCACCATCCAGAGCCGACGGTCACGCTGCCCACCACGATCAGCGGCTTCAGAGGCGTCATCGGCTATCCGGGCGTCAGCTGACCGGGGCGCGAACCCCGCGGGCGCTTTGCCAGCCCTTCCAGGCGCACCACGTAGACGAACGCCCGACGTCGCGCGAAGCCCCGCCTCTGAATCGCAGACGCGACACTTCTGGACTCACGAACCACCAAGGGTCTGTCCCAACTGCCAGCTTGGGCAGCGCGGTGTCCCAGCTAACCATCGTTTGCGGGACAGCGCTTCGCGGGCCCGGGGGAGGAGCTCCACGCCGCGAAACCGCTTCTGCTTCGTCGCCGAACGAGTCACGGAGGCGCGGCTTCCCCTTTGGGCTCCAAGCAGAAGCCCCTCGTCGGCGCCGACGCGGCCGTTCGTCGCCGTCGCATGCTGCCGACGATCAGATTATGAGGCCCTCCTCGCCCCGATCGGCTCGGCTCACCACGCATTTCAACCCGAGGGGGCATAAGCCGAGAGTTCCCATGATCGCCCTTATGGGGACGTTCCCATAAAGGCGACCTGTTGGGCAAGACGCAAGACCAGCTCCGCTCCCTGCACTTCCGCCGAGACCGCGACTGGCTGCAGTCATAACGCGGCAATCGGGGGCGGGCCGCACGACCCGGTCCTCGACATCGAACTCTCAGGCGGGTGCCGAACCCGCCTTCGCGGGTTCGCCGATCCGCACCTCGCGCAGGTCCCCGTTGGTGTCGACGCGGGAGTAGACCAAGGTGAGGACCTCACCGACGCGAGCAACCCAGCTGGCGCCCGCAAGCACCGAAACGCGTCGGCCGTCCACATCGCAAACTCCGTACCACTGACCATCACGACCCTGACGTACGTTCAGCAACAGCCCGTCAGTCGTGTGTCGAGCTTTGTGCTTGAGCCAGGCCCGCTGACGGCCCGGTCGGTGCGGCGAGTTCGGACGCTTCAACACCGTGCCCTCGAACCCCAGCGCCACGATCGCGGCGTGCGCCGCCAGGCTGGCCGGCAGCGATTCCACCCGGCGCACCCGGTCAGATACAGGCAGAGCCTCAGTCAGCCTCGAATTCCGCTCCGTCCACGGCCGGCCGCGGAAATCGTTCCCGTCCAAAGCCAGCACGTCAAAACCGACGAACCGGAGATCCCCAGCCGCCGTAGGGTCACCGCGCAACACCGCGCGGCAGACCGCCGCGAAGTCCTGCACCGGACGGCCATCCCGCTCACTGATGACGACCAATTCTCCATCAAACACCGATCCCGGCGCTTCGGCGAACGCGGCGGTCAATCCGCCCAACCGGGCAGTAAGGCTCGTCCCATGGCGTGACCACGCCCGCACACGGCGGTCGGGGTCTACTTCGATCAGCAGGCGAAATCCGTCCCACTTGGGCTGAAGGACCCACTCACCACCCTCCGGCCACCGAGGCGCCGACCAACTCAGCATCGGCTCCGGCGGACTCATAAATCGAGCCTAGACCGTCTTGGCAGCGTCTCAGACGCCGAACGAATAACGAACAGCCAGGAGCCGGCGCGTGCCCGGTTGCGCGCGAAGCAGATCGCCAGGCTCTGGTTACCTCATGAGGCGCACTTCGATGACGCCGCGTCGGGGGGAACGGCCGTGGCGGTGTGCTCCGGGCCTTTGGGGCTCATCCATGTGATCGTTGTGGGGAGCGGTCCTGCGCGGCGGGCATAAATCGCGATCATGCCGTTAGTCGCGGTCACGACCTGAGAGGACCCGTCGGTGTAGTGGGCTTTGATGTCTGAGGCGTCCGGCGACATCAGCCCAGCGACTTCAAGCTCGGTAGATTGGAGGTTGGGGGAGCAGATCGTCGCGCTTATGGCTGCCGGGGTTCTCGCCGTGAAGGGGAACGGTTGGCATCCTTGTACGACGTTGTCTGAGCTCGCGACGCAGATCGCCTGGTGCGCTGGCACGATGTACAGCGACTCCCCACGGGGGGTTACGAGAGCTCGTCGACTGTTGGCAGCCAGGCCACCTCGGCTCGCCACGTAGGGATCGAGCACGCCGTGCGCCGGGATGTCGGTGGGTTGCTGGCGGTGGCCGAGCACCGGGTAGGCGTTGGCGATCGCGGCCAACTCTGAGGTGGTCGGGGGAGACTCGAGCGGCAAGCCGGCCGGGATGAGATGCTGGGAGGGAAACAGACGCCCGAGAGTCTGGTTAAGCCAGCCATCGTCGACCGGGAAGCGCTGCACGGCGGCGATTCGGCCACGACGATCAATGATGAACGTCTCAGGCACCCCGGAGATACCAAACGAGCGCCCAAAGCGGCCGGTGGCGTCTCGCAGCACCGGATAGGTGATGTGCGTTGCGCGCACGAACACCTCAGAAGCGACCGGGTGGTCTTCATAGGTCACCCCAAGCACGGTCGCTCCCTGGCCGGCGATGACAGCCTGCGCCTGCTCCAGCGCCGCCGTCTGGGCCTTGCACGGCTGACACCAGGACGCGAACACGTTGAGCACGACCACCTTCCCGCGGAAGCTTTTGAGGCTCCGGGTTGCTGACGAGCCCAGGATCGGTAGCGCCATTGTCGAGTCGGGTGCTGGCGGATGATTCCCGTGCGCCACTGCAGCGTCGATTGACGACGACGCGCCGGTGTGCGAAGGATTGATCGCGGGCTTGGCATGACCCGGTCGTGTCGGAGATACGGACTGGGTGTGTCCGAGCAGGACGACCGCCAGCGCGGCGACGAGCACGGGGACCGCAATGGCAAGCCCTAGTCCCACGTGCCGGAGCCGGAGCCGCAGCCGCGAGAACCCGTAGTGACGTCTCGGCTGGCGCTCGGCGGTCTCCTTGTGGGCGTGTTCCCAGGCGTCCGCGAGGACGCTAACGGGGGGGTGGATCTCGTCGAGTTCAGCGTGAAGCTGGGTTTGGATGCGCTGGATGACCTGTTCCTCAGTCAGCATGCGGAACCTTCCTTTCGACGGTTTGAGGGGTGGCGCCGCTGCCGTTCAACAGCTGTCCCATCTGCGTCAACGCCCTGGATGTGTGCGATTTCACGGTTCCCTGGCTCATTCCGAGTGCGGCCGCCGCTTCGGCGACCGAGAGATCAAGGAAGAACCGCAGGACGACGACTTCGCGTTGACGACGCGGCAGACGGCGCACCGCGGCGCTCATCCAGTCACGCTCAGCCACGGTGTCGGTGGCGTCGTCGTGGAGCCCGACAGGCGTTGAAGCGTCGAGCCGTTCTTCGGCTCGTCGGCCCAGGGTGCGCAGTCGATCACGCGAGAGATTGACCAGCACCTTGTGCGCGTATCCCTCGGGGGCGCCTTCGATCGCGCGCCAGCGACGAGCGATCCGCCAGAGAGTCATCTGCAGCAGATCCTCGGCATGACCGCGGTCCCGGGTCAGTAGGTAGGCGCTTCGCAGCAGGGAGGGCGAGACCCTCGCGGCGAACCGCTCGAACTCGTCACGATCTGAGGATCCCGCGACACGGTGTAGAACGCCCACATCAATGAAGACTCCAGTAGCCCGAGTTTGGTTGTCATCCACGCGTAATATCCGATCGCATGCCCGGGCTCGCTGGCGGTTGCAGCGCGAGTCAAAGCCGGGCGGCAATCCGAAACTCCGTTCCGGCCGATGGTTCGGTCAGTGGTCTGAGTGGCGGACGGGGCGGTAGCGTCTCGCGCATGGCGCAATGGCCTGGCTCCGATCAGCCTGCGGTGTACGTCCCGTCGGTCGAGCCGCCTGCTCCGATGACGCGCGATGAGCTGAGGGCGCGTCTCGCGAGCGCGCGTATCCGCAGCGGGTTGCCCGTCAGCGACGAGATCTTGTCGCAGATCATGACGGCGGGGTACGCGGTGGACCCTGAGCGGGCGGGGATCTACACCGCGTCTGAGCAGCAGGACATCTATGGCGATAACGAACGCGTCGACCGGGCACGGGCGGTGCTCAGCGACGCCGAAGACGTGCTCGGCGGGTTGCAGGTCTGCTGGACCGGCGGTCGCCGAGGCATCCGCGTCCTGCTCACCGGCGACCGCGACCGGTACCGGCGGCTGCTCGCAGAGGTGATCGACCCCGAGCGGATCGTGATCGACGCCGCGACCTTCACCGAGACCGAGCTGGCGCGCCGCGGCGAGGAGGTCAGAGCCCAACAAGAGCAGCTGGCCGCGGACGGGATCATCTTGACGCAGAGCGGAACCCGCGCCGAGGGGTTCGTGATCGAGTACCTCGCCGCGGACTTCGAGCGAGCCGACCGCCTATTGCACGACCGCTTCGGCGACTTCGCGACGATCCGCTACCGGGGCGCGTCGAACCACACCTTTCGAACGTTTCCCTTCGGCAGTTGGCTGGCTGAGGGGGATCGGCTACACGTGTTCTACGCACTGCCCCGCAACGGCGAGCGGCCGGGCGGTTGTCAGGTATTTGAGACCGAGTCCGCGGTCGTCGTCTCGGTAACGATCAGAGACTGGCGCGGAGCCAAAACCCTGGTCGGGGGCTTCATCGCCTCCCACGCGACCGTTCAGCTCAGCGAGCCTCTTGGCGCTCGCAGCGTCATCGACGACGCCGACAACCGCGCCCGGCCACACTGGACCGACGTGTAAAGCGTCCGGCAAGCCAGGTCGCGGCCAGCCGACGAGTCCCGAGTTATTCGGGGCTGGCGCTCTCGCCGCATCGCACGGCCCGGTCGACCGTGCCGCGGGGGACGGCGGCGTCAGTCCGTGGATAATCGACGCGTGGCTGAGTCGAGTGTGGAGCAGAGCGTCAAGGTTGAGGAAGCGGCCTGGATCGGCGGCCGCCTCTCGCCGTTTGACTCCGGTGTGGTCACGTCCGTCATCCCCAGCGGCTTTGATACCTACACACGCGTACTGCATCCACTCGACCCGCCAGCGCGTGATCAGCCACCGGGTCGATGGGGAGACGTCGCCTCTTGGAGCGGGATTGAGCTGGTTCCGGGCATCGATTTCCCCGACATCGCGCTGCCCGAGCACGAGCCCAGCGGTGTCGAGCCGTGGCCGGGCCAGGTGCCGCAGGTCGGGACCCTGGGCCTGGCTGACACGGATGCGCTCGCCGCGGTGCTTGTGCGGCACACGGGCACTCCAGAGCGTTGCTGGTTCTGCACGTGGGAGGGCTGGGGGTCAGTCGTCTTCGATGACGGCCCGCGCGTTGAGTTACCGGGACGAAATTACGCGCTGTTCGTCGGCCCGCTCGCTGCCTTGCCGTCCCTGATGGACGCCCAGGACAACCACTCCCCGAACCTGTGGTGGCCCGATGATCGCGCCTGGTGCGTTGCCACGGAGATCGATCTCGCCTGGACCTACGTCGGCGGGCCAGCCGCGCTGATCACCGACGTGCTCGCCAACCCCCGCCTTGAGGCTCAGCCCGCATCGCCTGACGACAATTTCCGGTGGCAGCCGCCGGAATGGCTCGTGTCTGCGATCGAAGACGCGACCACCGAACTGCTCGACTCGGGCACGGCCACGCTTCGCACCTGGCGAGGAACCGTACACGCGCAGCTGGAACGGCCGCATGGCCAGACCGACGGTGGTCTGCGCATCCAGCGCAGACCGGCTAACGGATTTGCCGGTAGCGGCTGGAGCCTGGTGAACGAGGATGATCCCGTTCGCCTGCGACACAACGTGACGAACCGCCTGACGTGGGCGGTTCTCGAACTCCTGTGAGCGCAGCAACGTGACTGACCCCGCGACACCGCGGGCGACCGTGGCCCGGCCGGCTTACGACGGTGCAAACGTGGGACGGGGCTGTGGCTGTCTTAGCCTCGATCCACCGTTTGGAGGATGAAGTTGGCGTAGCTGACGCCGGATGGGATCGTTGGGTCGGTCGGCGGGCTCTTTGTCCGGCTTGGGGCCCGGAGGTGGATGTCGCTGGGGCAGGTGGG
>JBPCPC010000156.1:0-42468 GCA_050999585.1 Solirubrobacteraceae bacterium
ATGGTGCAGGTCGCGCGCGGCTCGCCACGCGCGCAGCGAGTCTGCTGCGCCACCGCACCCCCGCCCGCTCGCCGCCGACGTAACGTCCGATGACACGCGATGCCCGCGCCCGGACCACCGAACCAAACCCCCAAATCAGCGCCGTCGCATCGCCCACTCGATCACGGGCAGCTTGACCGCGTGTGGCAGGTATTGGCTGGCCAGCATCGCCGCCCGGATCTGGGCGCCGGGCACGACCACGCGATGGCCGGCCTCGAGACCCTTGACGCCGGCGCTGGCGGCCTGCTCGGCGGTCACCCAGGCCGGCTTGGGCACCGCCTTCTCAAACGACTGACCGCTGCCGACCTCCCAGCCGGCGACATCCCAGAACTCGGTCGAGACCGGGCCGGGGGCCAGCGCGGTCACGATCACCCCCAAGCCCTTGAGCTCGTGGTGCAGGGCCTCTGAGAAGGTCAGCACGTAGGCCTTGGCAGCCGAGTAGCCGGCCGAGTAGGGCAGCGGCTGCATCCCGGCGGTGGAGGCGACGTTCAGGATCGCGCCCGCGCCGCGGCGCACCATCTCGGGCACGAACGCCGAGGTGAGCGCGACCGGGGCCTCCACGAGCAGCCGCACCTGGTCGAGCTCGCGCGCGGGGTCGGACTGGTGAAACGCTCCGCCGGTGGCAAAGCCGGCGTTGTTAACCAGCACGCTGACGGTCAGCCCGAGTGACTGCACCCGCGCCGGCAGGCGCTGGCGCGACGCCGCCTTGACCAGGTCGCAGCCGAGCGTCTCGGCGCGGATCCCGAACTCGTCGGTCAGCTGGGCGGCCAGCTCGTCGAGCTTGTCCTTGCGCCGCGCGACCAGGATCAGGGCGTGGCCGCGCTGGGCCAGCTCGCGGGCGATCGCGGTGCCGATCCCGGCCGAGGCGCCGGTGACCAGAGCGGCTGAACTGGAGGTTGGCTGAGGGAGGCTCACCGCGGTTCGCGCGCCAGATTACCCGGTTGCGGCCCGCCCGTCCCCCCGAACGGGGGGAAGTCATAACGTGCTCGGTATCTGCATCCTGTGGCGGGCGTAGGTTGAGCGCAATGAGTGCGCCGACCGCAATCCTGTTTCCCGGCCAGGGCAGCCAGACTGCCGACATGCGCGAGCTGGTGGCGCGGGTCCGTCCCGAGCTGTTGGAGCTGGCCGTGGCAGCGGTCGGCGAGGACCCGTTCGCCCGCGCCGACGAGAGCACGAACTTCGCGCAGCCGGCGATCTTCTGCGCCAGCCTGGCGGGGTGGGCGGCGATTGGCGAGTGGGCGGGGACCGGTAACCCGGAACTGATGGCCGGCCATTCGCTGGGCGAGCTCAGCGCGCTCGTTGCGGCCGGCGCGCTGGACGAGCGCGAGGGCCTGGAACTGGTGGTGCTGCGCGGGCGGCTGATGCAGGAGTCGGGCTTGGCCGCTGGCGACGGGAGCATGCTGGCGCTGCTCGGCGTCGGCGCCTCGGATCACGGGTCCGAGATCGCCGATGCCCACGATCTCGTGGTCGCCAACGACAACTCTCCGCTGCAGGTGGTGCTCTCGGGGGCCAAAACGAACTTTCCGGGGGCCGCCGCCGAGGCCAAGGAGCTCGGATTGCGCGCGATGGAGCTTGACGTGACCGGCGCGTTTCACTCGCCGATGATGGCCGCCGCCGTACCCGAGTTCAGCGCTGCGCTGGACCGCACGGCGTTCTCGGCGCCGCGGACCACGGTCATCTCGGCGGTCACCGCACGCCCGTTCACCGACCCCCGGGTCGAGCTGGCCGACGCGCTAACGATGCCGGTGCGCTGGCGTGAGGTGATGCTGACGCTCCACGAGCTGGGCGCTCAGCGGTTCGTTGACGTCGGACCCGGGCGGGTGTTGACCGGGCTGGCCAAGCGCACCCTGAAGGGGGTCGAGCTCGTCAATGCCTGACTCCGAGCAGGCCGGCTGCGCGTTGGTCACCGGTGCCTCGCGGGGGATCGGCGCCGCGATCGCGCGGGCGCTCGCCGGTGACGGCTGGGCGGTGGGCGTGAACTACCGCAGCGGCGCTGCGGGCGCCGAGGTCGTGGTCTCAGAGATCGAGTCGGCCGGTGGTCGCGCGGTCGCGCTGGCCGGTGACGTCGTCGACCCGGCGACGCCCGACCGGCTGTTCGAGGCGCTGGAGTCCGCGTTCGGTTCCCCCGTGCTGGTGCTGATCAACAACGCCGGGATCAGCGCCGACGACCTGACGCCGTCGCTGAGCGACGAGGCCTGGGAGTCGGTGATCGACACCGACCTGACGGCGGCGTTCCGGCTGATGCGCCGCGCGCTGCGGCCGATGATGCGGGCGCGCTCGGGCCGGATCGTCAACGTCGCCTCCGTGGTCGGGCTGCGCGCCAACCCCGGACAGGCCAACTACGCCGCCGCCAAGGCGGGGCTGATCGCGTTGACCAAGAACGCCGCCGTCGAGGTGGCTCGGCGCGGGATCACGATCAACGCGGTCGCTCCCGGCTGGATCGAAACCGACATGACCGCCGATGTCTCCCAGGACCTGCTCGCGCAGGTGCCGGCGCGCCGAGCGGGAACACCGGAGGAGGTGGCGGCGTGCGTACGCTTCCTGACCTCGGCCGAGGCCGCGTATGTGACCGGCGCGGTGCTATCCGTGGATGGCGGCCTTGCCGCGTAAGCCAACCTTGAACAGGAGGACCAGATGTCAGTGACGACCGAGCAGGTGCAGAGCCGTGTGATCGAGACGCTGGCGAGCTTCGGGCCCGACGAGAGCTCGATCACCCGTACCGCGACGTTCGAGGAGCTCGATATCGACTCCCTGGACCTCGTGGAACTCGCGCAGGTGGTCGAGGAAGAGTACGGCGTCGTGCTCAAGGGCGAGGACATGAAGGAGCTCAAGACGGTCGGTGATGCGGTTGACCTGATCGTGGAGCGCGCCGGCTGATGAGCGCCCTGCCGGACAGACGCCGGGTCGTGGTCACCGGGATCGGCGCCGTCACCCCGCTGGGGATCGGCGCCGTACCGCTGCACGAGCGCTGGGCGGCGGGCGTGGTCGGGATCGCCGACGGCGCCGGCGCGTGCCGCGAATTCGAGGCCAAGGACCACCTGTCGGTCAAGGAGGCGCGTCGCCTGGACCGCTTCGCGCAGCTGGCGGTGATCGCCGCCGGCGAGGCGATCGCCCAGGCCGGCTGGGACGGCGAGTCGCCGTATGACCCGCTGCGGATCGGCTGCGTGCTGGCTACCGGGATCGGGGGTCAGGCGACGATCGAGACGCAGCTCGCGGTGATGCACGAGCGTGGCGCCAAGGCCGTCTCCCCGCTCGGGATCCCGATGTACATGCCCAATGCGGCGGCGGCGGCGGTGACGATGAAGTACTCGCTGCGCGGCCAGAGCTACGGCGTCGTCTCGGCCTGCGCCAGCGGCGCTCACGCGATCGGCTCGGCGCTGCGGATGATCCAGTACGGCGACGCCGACGCGGTCGTCTGCGGCGGCGCCGAGGCGACCCTGACCGAGTTCGGCTTCGCCTGCTTTCAGTCGATGCAGGCGCTGTCGCCGACCGGCATCTCGCGCCCGTTCGACGTCCGGCGCGACGGGTTCGTGATGGGCGAGGGCGCCGGCGTGCTCGTGCTCGAGGACGCCGAGGCGGCCGCCGCGCGGGGCGCGACGGTGCTGGCGGAGATCGCCGGCTACGGCTCGACCACCGATGCCCATCACCTCACCGCGCCCGAGCCGACCGGCGGACCCGCGTCCCGGGCGATCGAGCTGGCGCTGCGCGACGCCGGCGCCGCGCCGACGGAGCTCGACTACATCAACGCGCACGGCACCTCGACCCAGCTCAACGATGCCGCTGAGACGGCCGCGATCAAGCTCGCCCTCGGCGAGCAGGCGCGGCGGATCCCGGTCTCGTCGACCAAGTCCTCGATCGGTCACCTGCTCGGCGCCGCCGGCGCGGTCGAGGCCGTGGCCACCGTGCGCACGCTGCAGACGGGCGTGATCGCGCCGACGCTCGGCTATGAGCAGCCCGACCCCGAACTGGACCTCGACTATGTTCCCGGCGAGTCGCGGCCGCTGCTGACCGGCAACGGTCACCCGCCGCTGGCGCTGTCGAACTCGTTCGCGTTCGGCGGCCACAACGTCGCCCTGGCACTGCGCGGAGCGCCGCGATGAGCGCCACCACCACCGCACCGGTCGCCCCGGCCCCGCGGTTGACCCCGTACGAGCGCCTGGAGGCGCTGTGTGACCCGGGCACGATCCGGGTGATCCGCTCCCAGGCGCGCTCGGACCGGCTCGGCGAGCGCGCGGTGCCGGGCGACGGCGTCGTCGGCGCGACCGGGGCCGTCAACGGTCGCCCGATCGCGTGTTACGCGCAGGACGGCACCTACCTCGGAGGTTCGCTGGGCGAGCGCCACGCCGACACGATCGTGCGTGTGCTCACCACCGCGCAGCGGGCGCGGATGCCGGTCGTCGGGTTCGTCGAGTCCGGCGGCGCGCGGATTCCGGAGGGCACCGCGGCACTGGCCGGCTACGGGCGGATCTTCCGCGAGACGGTCGCGCTCACCGGCGTCGTGCCCCAGATCTCGATCGTGTCCGGCGCCTCGGCGGGCGGCGGCGCGTATTCGCCGGCGCTCACCGACCTGATCGTCATGACCCGCGACGCCGCGATGTTCCTCACCGGCCCGGGCGTGGTCCGCGAGGCTCTGGGCGAGGAGATCGACGCCGCCGGGCTGGGCGGCCCCAACGTGCACGATCGCAACGGCGTCTCGCATCTGATCGAAGCCGACGTGACCAGTGCCGCCGCGCGCGTGCGCGAGCTGCTGGGGTATCTGCCGTCCGCCGCCGGCCGGCCGCTGCCGCGGGTCACGCCGCTGGATCCCACCTCGCCCGACCCGGGCGCGTTCGTGCCGGCCGCGTCGCGCAGCGCCTATGACGTCCGCGACGCGCTCAGCGCGATCATCGACCGCGACTCGCTGGTCGAGCTCTGCCCACGGTGGGCGCGCAACCTGGTCACCGCGCTGGCCCGGTTGGACGGGCGCCCGGTCGGGATCGTCGCCAACCAGCCGCGCTACCTGGGCGGCGTGCTCGACGCCGAGGGCTCGGAGAAGGCGGCGCGCTTCGTGCACTTCTGCAACTCGTTCGGCATCCCGCTGATCGCCGTCGTCGACACGCCCGGGTTCATGCCCGGCTCCAAGCAGGAGCGGGCCGGCGTGATCCGCCACGGCGCCTCGCTCGTGCGCGCGTTCGCGGCCGCGCGGGTGCCGAAGCTGACCGTGGTGCTGCGCAAGTCCTACGGGGGCGCCTACATCACGATGAACTCGCGCGACCTGGGCGCCGACCTCGTGCTGGCCTGGCCCGACGCCGAGCTGGGGATCATGAGCGCCAAGGCAGCGGTGGGGATCGTCAACCGCCGCGAGCTGCGGATCGCCCCCGATCCCGACGCCGAGCGCGACCGGCTGGCCGACGTCTACGCGCGCGAGCACGTGCGGGCCGAGTCGGCTGCCGCCGAGGGCTTTGTCGACGAGATCATCGAGCCGGCGCAGACTCGCGATCGGCTGGCCTGGGCGCTGCGATCGTTCGCGGGCGATCCGGAGTCCGATCCGCTCACCACGCGCACGTGATCCTCGACGGTAAGCGCCTGCTGATCACCGGCGTGATCACCAAGGACTCGATCGCCTTCCACGCCGCCGAACAGGCCCAGAAGGAGGGCGCCGAGGTGCTGCTGACAAGCTTCGGGCGCGTCAAGCGGATGACCGAGCGCGCCGCCCAGCGCCTGCCCGAGCCCGTCGACGTGCTCGAACTCGACGTCAACCGGGAAGCGGACCTGACGGCGCTGACGGAATCGTTGCGCGAGCGGTGGGGTCACGTCGATGGCGTGTTGCACGCGATCGCGTTCGCGCCCCAGGATGCGATCGGCGGCAAGTTCATGACCGCGCCGGCGCAGAGCGCCTCGCAAGCATTTCAGACCAGCGCGTTCTCGCTCAAGGCGCTGGCGGCCGCGGTGCTGCCGCTGATGCCGCGCGGATCGGGGATCGTCGGCATGGACTTCGACGCCGGCGTGGCGTGGCCCGTTTACGATTGGATGGGCGTCGCCAAGGCGGCGCTGGAGTCGGTGTCGCGCTATCTGGCGCGCGACCTCGGCCCGGCCGGAGTGCGCGTCAACCTCGTCTCAGCCGGTCCGCTGGGAACGGTCGCCGCGCAGGGGATCCCGGGCTTTGAGCAGCTCGCCGACCTGTGGAGCCGCCAGGCGCCACTCGGCTGGGACATCGCCGATCCGGTTCCGGTCGCGCGGGCGATCTGCTGGCTGCTGTCGGACTACGCGCAGGCGATCAGCGGCGAGATCGTGCACGTCGACGGCGGCTTTCACGCTGTCGGCGCTCCCGCCGTCTAGCGCTGTGCTAGTCAGCGGAACAGGTCCTCGGCGTCGCCGCGCAGCAGCGGCTGGGCGCCGGGGCCGTCCTGCGTGCAGACGTGGCGCCCGGCTCCGCTGACCAGCACCGCGGGCTGCATCGCGTCCTTGGCGCGGGCCAGGTCGGCGGCGGCCGCCAATTCATCGGCGACGGCGATCCAGGTCGCCTTCAGCCCACGTCCGCGGGCGTCGCTGCGCCCGCGCCAGTCCTCGAGCGCCCGCAGTCCGGCACAGCCGATTGCGACGTCACATTGTCCGTGACGCCAGGCGCGCCCGAACGAGTCGGTGATCAGCACCGCGGGCGCCGTTCCGAGCCTCGTCCGCAGCCCCGCCCGCAGCCGGCGGGCCGAGTCATCGGGATCGGCGGGAAGCAGGATCAGGGTGTCGTCATCGGGTGCGTTGGAGGCGTCGACGCCCGCGTTGGCGCACACGAACCCGTGGTGGGTGACGCTGATCAGGACCCCGTGGGCGGCGCGACGGAGCTCGCGCGTCTCATCAAGCACCACCTGCACGTGGCGCGGGTCCTTATGCAGCTCCCGCGCCAGGGCGGCGGCGCGCGGCGATGGACTGACCTGGGACAGCCGGCGGGTGCGGCCCTCGGCCTTGGAGATGAACTTGTGGGCAACCACCAGCACGTCATCGGCGGCGGGACGCGCCCGCGCCGTCTGCATCGCCGCCGCGATCAGCGCCGCCGGGTCGTCTCCGGGACGCGCCTCGGGGAGCCCCTCCAGAGCGGTGGCGGTGATCATTGGCCGAGTCGGCGCACGGGGGCGCTAACTGCGGCTGCGCTGGAGCTGGCGCAGCATCCCGCGGGTGTGCGCAGCGCCGCCCCGGGTCTGCTCCAGCGTCTCCTCGACGGCCGCGAGGTCCTCGGGCGTGTCGACGTCGAGCGCGAGGGACGGGACCTCGACGGTCTGCACCACGATCCCCGCGGCGGTCGCGTGCTGGCGGTGGCGCTCGTGGCTGCCGGGCCCGAACGACGGGGCCATCGCGTCGGGCGGCGTGAACACCAGCGCGTTGGTGCCGGTGCCGTGGCGGTCGGGCACGACCAGGACCGAGGGGCTGGACACGGGCCGCGAGAGCAGCTCGTCAAGCTCAACGGGGCTCAGCAGCGGGCAATCGCCCGGGACCATCAGCACCCGCTCCACGCCGAGCTCGAGTGCCCGCGCGGCGCCGCGGGAGGCGGCATCGTTGTGACCGAGGTCCTCGTCCTCCAGCACCATCGCGTCATAGCCGCCCGCGATCCGCTGCGCCACGTGATCGCTGGAGACGACGAGCACCCGATCGACGAGCTTGGCGCGGCGCAACGCGACCAGCACATCGGAGAACATCGCCTCGACCAGCGACCGGCGCGGCGTGGGGTCGAGCTCGAGCGCCAAGCGCTGCTTGGCCTCGTCAAAGCTCTTGATCGGCAGGATGGCGAGCGTGGTCATCGAGGGGTACAACCTAGCGGTGCTCGCACTTGCACCACCGGACGCGGGTCAGGACGCCCGCCGGGCGGGGCCTGCGCGGTCATCCGCCGAGCGAGAGCGCGAAGCGCAGCGTCTCATCGGCGAGTCGCTGCCGTCGGGTCGGGGTGTCCAGGAGCACATCGGTGGCCAGCGTCGCCACCGCTGAGGCGGGCTGATCGGCGACGAGGCCGTCGATCACGCCGGCGTAGATCGCGGCGATCCCGTCGCTGTCGAGGCCGTGGCCGGCCCAGGCTAGGCAGGCCGCGGTCGGCCCCTTGACGACGGCACCGCGCACCAGGGGGCTGACCGCGACCGAGGGCGCGGGACTGTCACGGATCGCCTGCATCAGGCCCGGGAGCGCCAGAATCGGCCCGATTGAGATCACTGGATTGGACGGGCCGATCACGATCGCACGGGCGTGCGCCAGCGCCTCGAACACCTCGGGGGTGGGGGAGGCCGCCCGGGCGTGGCGGAAGTCGACGTCCTGAATCGGGCCCGCGCCGCGATGGCGGATCATGAACTCCTGCAGCGGCCACCAGCGCTCGCCGGCCAGCACACGGGTGCGCACCGGACGGTCGCTCATCGGCAGCACCCGCGCGGTCACGCCGAGTGCCTCGACGATGCGCGCGTGGGCCTCGGTCAGGCGGATGTCCTCGTCGAGCGCCCGGGCGCGCTCGATCCCGAACGCCAGGTCGCGGTCGCCAAGGTTGAACCACACGTCGACGCCGAGCTCGCGCAGGCCGTCCATGACCGCGAACGTGTCGCCCTCCAGCCCCCAGCCACGCTCGTCGATCTGGTCGGCGAGCCAGAACGTGACGAGATCGGGGTCGGGCGAGACGTAGGCGCCGTAGAGCTCGACGTCGTCACCCGTGTTGGCGATCACGACGAGCTCGTCGCCGACCACGTCCAGCATCCCGCGCGCCAGCTTCGCGCCGCCGGTGCCGCCGGTGAGCACGACGACCGGTCCGGCGCTGCTCACAGGCCGGTGATCTTGATCCCCGCCCGGACCTTGTGGCGGACGTTGATCGAGATCAGCAGCGGCGTGAACTGCTCGACGATCCGCGCCATCTCCAGCGGGCCGCAGTCGACCGCGCGCAGCCCCTCGATTCGGTTGACCAGCTCGGCGACGCGGGCCTTGTCCGCGCGGCGGTTGCCGCACACCAGCACGTCCTCGTCGAGCGCGTGGTCGAGGTCGGCGAGCAGCGCCGCTGAGACGGTGTGAAACGCGGACACGACGTGCACGCCATCGGGGACCATCTCCTGGGCCTGCTGGGCCGCCGAGCCCTGCCACACCCCGAGAGTGCGGGTCGCCTTGCCGCTAACCGCCGCCGCCAGCGGGACCGTGGCGTCGATCACCAGCTGCCCCTCGCCCCAGGCGGACTTGAGGTTGGTCAGCGTCTCTGACTGCGAACGGAACGGCACGCTGAGGACGACGAGCTCGGCCCGGGTTACCGCCTGCTGATTGCCGGCGCCGCTGAAATCTCCCTCGGGCACGCGCTCCTGTGCGCGTTGGGCCGCCTCCCGGGCGCGCTCGGGGTCGCGCGAGCCGATCACGACCGACACGCCGGCGCGCCCGAGCCGGAGGGCCAGGCCAAAACCGAGCGCTCCGGTGCCGCCGACGATGCAGATCGGGTCACTCATCCGGCGGTGAGTCTAGTGTCGCGGTTACGGTCGAGACTCTCGCGACAGATGCGCCCGCGCCGGCGGCCGGGTGGGTCTGCGCGAGGTCGGCGTCCAGCGCATCGACCAGCATCAGCGCGAACTGCAGCAGCGCGTCGATGGCAGCCGGCTCCAGGGCTTCGGGTAGGTCTCCCGCCTGATGCGAGCGCGGCGCCAGCTCGCGCTCGTCCAGGCAGCCGAGCCCGATCGCCGGGATCCCGGCGGTGCGAGCGGGGAGCGCCGGAGAGCTGCCCCGCCCGCGGTGCGGGCCGGCGTCGAGTCCGTCCGCAGCCAGACCGGCCGCCAGATCACCCAGCCGGCGATGAAAGCGCAGCGGCACCATGGGGCCGTCGCCGGTCCACCAGTGCGGCCGGCCAGCACCGCAAGGGCCGATGCCGAGGACGAGCGCGTTGCGACGGTCAAGCTCGCGGCGTCGCCCGCGCAGGTGCCGGGACAGGCCGATCATCTGCCCGTCGCCTGCGCCCTGCAGCAGCAGCTCGACGGCCAGCCTGCGCGGAGGGGCGGCATCGAGCGCGTGCACCAGCGCGAGCGCCACGGCCGCGCCGGCCGCGTTGTCGCTCGCCGCGGGCCCGAAGTCGGCGCTGGCGAGCTCCAGCAGCAGTGCCAGGTCCAGCACCAGCGCGACCGTCGGGATCAGCTGCAGGACACCGATCGCCGCGCCGGCCGCCCCGCCGTCGCGCAACAGCGCCACCACCAGCAGCCAGACGTGCTCGATCGCCAGCCAGCCCAGCCAGCCGGGGGTGATCCGCCCGTCGTTGCCCAGCCGCCGGGCGCCGGCGGCGGCTCGGCGAAGCGCGCCGCGATAAGCCAGTCCGGCCCGGCCGGCGTCGTAGTTGGCGGTGACGATCAGTCGGACCCGCTCGACCGGGGCCGCGCCGTCCGGCGAGTCGACCGTGAGCGGGATTGGCCGGCTGACCACGTTCTGGCTGGCTCGCTCGGGGGTTAGCCGCCGGCCCAGCGAGTGCCCGGTCAGCCCATCGGCGAGGATCGACAGCAGCGAGACGAGCACCAGCGCGCCGCCGACCCAGGCGTCGGAGACAATCACCAGGCTGCCCGCGACCGCCAGCAACGAATGCCATGCATGCGCCAGTGCCCAGCTCGGGCGACACCAGAACGTCTCGAGCGTCGCCTCGCGTCGCGTGGACTCGGTCTCGTCGCGCAGCCACGCGGCGGCCAGCCGCTCGGAGTTGGTGCCGGCGCCGCGCCTGGCGAACTCGCTCAGTCGCGTGGCGGTGTCGGCGGCCGGCATCAGCGCCGGATGATCCCAGGAGCGCCCGGTCGCAGGGCCGGCCGGGCGCCGGCGCAGCGGTCACGGGCCGAACGGGGCTCGGAGCAAATCGTGTACAACGGACCGTCGATGACCGCAATCAGCGAACCCGAGTTGCTCGCCGTCGCCCACGAGGCTGCCCGCGCCGCGGCCGCCGAGCTGCTGCCCCGCTTCGGCCACCGCCAGCACGACATTCGCGCCAAGAGCGGCCCGACCGACCTGGTGTCCGAGGCCGACCTGGCCGCGGAGGCGGCGATTCGCGACGTGCTCGGCCGGCGCCGCCCCGGCGATTCGATCCTCGGTGAGGAGGGTGGCGCCAGCGGCAACGGCGAGCTGCGCTGGGTGATCGACCCACTCGACGGCACGATCAACTTCCTGTTCGGCGTGCCGCAGTTCGCCGTCAGCGTCGCCTGCGAGGACCGTGACGGGGCGCTGGTGGGCGTGGTGCTCGACCCGATCCGCGAGGAGACGTTCGCGGCGACTCGCTCCTCTGGGCCGACGCTGAACGGCGCCGGGATCGCGCCCTCGGGCCGCGATGACCTCGCCCAGGCGCTGGTCGCGACCGGATTCGCGTATGACTCCACGGTGCGCGAGCGCCAGGCCAAGGTGCTGGGGCGCGTGCTGCCCCGGGTGCGCGACATCCGCCGGGCCGGGGCGGCGGCGCTTGATCTGACGTGGACAGCCTGCGGTCGCTATGACGCCTATTACGAGCGCGGCGTGATGCCCTGGGATGTCGCCGCGGGTGGGCTGATCGCCGAGCGGGCCGGGCTCTCGGTGCGCACGCTGGACGCCGGCGAGGACGGCCCCGAGGGGGTGCTCGCAGCGCCCAGCGAGCTGCTCGACGAGCTCCTGGGTCTGATCCTCGATCACTAGACTTGGCGCCTGCGCGGCGGTGGTGGAACGGTAGACACGATGGCCTCAAAAGCCATTGTCCTTCGGGACGTGTGGGTTCGAATCCCACCCGCCGTATGAGCCGCGCTTCGGGCTGCGGCGGAGCCGCGGTTCAAGCTGTGGCGGCCGAGGGACCGCGCGCGACCGGCGTAGAGCCACGACGCTGGGCTTCCTCCTCGGGGACCTCGAGCTCGACGTTCCAGCCCTGGGCGAAGCCGAGCATCGCGAATACGATCAGCGCGACCTCGACCGGGATCAGGAGCAGCGTGACGCTGCCGAGCACATTGGTGCCCAGGCCCGCGCCGCCGAGCAGCGACTGCGGGGCGGCGAAACCGGAGTGGTGGCGGTCAAACCAGCTCGTGCCGGCCAGCCCGGTGCCGGCGATCGCGGCGACGATCAGCAACAGGATCGCCAGCGCCGCCGCGATCGGCAGCAGCCCACGTGACCAGCGCAGGATGTAGAAGGCGAAGATCAGGTAGACCCCGCTCCAGATGAAGTTGATCGGCTTCAGCCCCTGGAGCTTGCTCCAGCCGCCGATCGTCAGGATCATCATCAGCGCCACCGAGGCGAGCAGGATGGCGACGACGATCAGGCGGGTGAGCTTGCACAGGTACTTGTCGCGATTGGGATGGATGACCGCGTAGCCGGGCCGGATGTTGCGCACCTGAGCCATCGGCGCGGACGATACATCCTGACTCGGCCCGGTGCAGCAGTTTCCCGGTGCTTTGCGGGCTCGGGCGCCGCGAGCCTAGAATCGCCTGACGCAGCTCCGCGGGCGTGGCGGAATTGGTCTACGCGCCGGCTTTAGGTGCCGGTGGGCTCACGCCCTTGGGGGTTCGAGTCCCTCCGCCCGCATGCACGCATCGAACCAGCGCCGGAGTGGCGGGACCGGCGCGTCAAGTCGTGTGACGACCGGCCTGTGGTATTCAACGGCAGATCGCATCGCGTCTCGCCGGCGACTCGGCGGGTACCATCGCAGGCCCCTCAGGGGAGTGAGTTAATGGCTATGCGCGCGGTCTCCAAAACCGTGAATCCGGGTTCGAATCCCGGCTCCCCTGCTCCGTGATCTCCCACACCGTCTACCGCACCTTTAATACGTCGCGGCGGCGGGAGTTCGTCCGCATCACCGACGACGTGGTGGACGCGGTCCGCGAGTCCGGGATCGCCGAGGGCATGGCGTTGGTGTGCGCGATGCACATCACCGCGGGCGTATGGATCAACGACGACGAGCCGGGTTTGCAGGCCGACACGCTCGAATGGCTGGACAAGCTCGCGCCCCCCACCTGGCAGGAGCCCGCCAACGAGGTCGCGCGCGAGCTCCAGCCCGATCCGGGCGACTACCGCCATCACGCCGGCGGTGAGGACAACGGCGACGCCCACTTCAAGAACCTGCTCGTCCACCACCAGGTGATCGTCCCGGTGACCAAGGGAGAGCTGGACCTCGGTCCCTGGCAGCAGGTGTTCTACTGCGAGTTCGACGGCGGCCGGCCTAAGCGATTGGTGATCAAGGTGCTCGGTGAGTAGTCCGGCGGTACCATCGGTCGGTCCCGCGGGCGAAGTGTTGTGGTTGCACAAAAGCCTTCCAAGCTTTTAGGGCGGGTTCGATTCCCGTCGCCCGCTTGGTCTGAGCCACGTCGGGCGTCCTAGGTCCAGCGCTCGCGGCCGGTTATAGTCGTTCGATCCACGGGGAGTGGCGCAGTCTGGTAGCGCACCCGGCTGGGGGCCGGGCGGTCGCAGGTTCAAATCCTGTCTCCCCGATCAAGGAACTAGCCGCAACCCTGAGTGAGAGCGGCCCACGGGCGCGGCGATCCCGGTCATGGGCGAGCGGAACGAGGCGACTAGGCTCGGTGGCGATGACTCCGCTCCCTGCTCTGTCGCTGCGCGCGCTGACAAAGCGCTACGACGGTGGACTGCTGGCGCTCGACAGGTTCGATCTGGAGATCCCCGATGGCGAGTTCTTCGGGCTGCTGGGGCCGAATGGCGCCGGCAAGACCACGTTGATCAGCGCCGTGTGCAACCTGATCCGGATCACGTCGGGGCAGATCGAGATCTTCGGTCAGCCGCATCATGATCCTGAGACGCGGCGGATGATGGGCTTGGCGGAGCAGGACGTCAACCTCGACCGGTTCCTCGACGTCGAGGAGACGCTCGTGTATCACGGCGGCTACTACGGGATGAGCCGGACTGACGCGATGCGGCGCGCACGGGAGATGATGGACGTCTTCGATCTCCGCGCCAAGGCCGGGGTGCGGGCGCCAAGCCTCTCGGGCGGCATGCGCCGTCGCCTGCTACTGGCGCGGGCGCTGATGCATGAGCCACGCCTGGTGATTCTGGACGAGCCGACCGCCGGAGTGGATTTCGAGCTGCGGATCGAACTGTGGCGCTACATCCGCCGCCTGCACGAGCAGGGGACGACGATTCTGCTCACCACGCACTACCTCGAGGAAGCCGAAGAGCTCTGCCAGGACGTGGCCCTGATCCGCGGCGGGCGGCTGCTGGCCCGGGACAGCCCGGCCGGACTCCGGGAGTCCTTCGAGGCCGATTCGCTGGCCGACGTCTACGTGAAGGCGATGGCGGCGGCATGAGCGCATCCACCGCGCTGCACGAGCCTCGCCCGCAGGTCAGGCAACCGCTGCGGGTGCGCCGACGCGGGCTGATCTCCCTGGCCGGCCGAGAGATCCTCCGAGTGCTCAAGCTCTGGACGCAGACCGTGGCGGCACCGGTCGTGGCCTCGTTCCTGTTCATCCTCGTCTTCGGGCTGTCGCTGAGCGGACGGATCCACCACGTGGACGGCTTTGACTACCGGGTGTTCATCGTCCCGGGGCTGATCACGATGGCGATGGTCCAGGCCGCGTACACCAACAACGCGTCCTCGGTCTTCCAGTCGCGCTTTGACCGCTACCTCAACGACATTCTGGCCTCCCCGATGCGCAACTGGGAGATCAACCTGGGCCTGTCGCTCGGCGGGGTGGTGCGAGCACTGCTGATCGGCGTGGCGCTGCTGCTATTGGCGCTGCCGATCACCCACGTGCCGATCCACGATCCGCTTGTTCTACTGCTCGGCGTCGTCCTGGGCCTTACGCTGTTCTCGTCGCTCGGCGTGGTGATCGGCATCTATGCCAAGACCTGGGATCACGCCGGCTTCGTGCAGAACATCCTGATCGTGCCGCTGAGCTTCCTGGGCGGCGTGTTCTACTCGGTTTCGACGCTGCCATCGCCCTGGAGCGAGGTGTCGCACGCCAACCCGATCTTCTACCTCGTGCAGGCGGTCCGCTACGGGTTTCTGGGCACCAGTGACGTGCCCGTCGGGATCGCGCTCGGCATCACCGCAACGCTGGCCGCGCTGACCGTCGCCTGGAGCGCCTGGCTGTTTCACAGCGGGCGCAGGCTCAAGCCCTGATCAGCGGTCCCTGCCTGGGGCGGTGCTCGGTCCGAGCATCGTCTACTAGTGTGCGTACTTCGCTGGTGCTGACCACACGCTCGGGGAGGCACAAACGCACAAGCTCGACGTGATCTGCCGAAGGCTGCGACTGCCCGACCTGGATGACGCAGATGGCGTCGCGAAGGCCTGCACCGGTCGTCGCCCTGAGCGGCGCGTATAGCGATCCCCCGGAAAACTGCG
Source organism: Solirubrobacteraceae bacterium (assembly GCA_050999585.1). GTDB lineage: Bacteria > Actinomycetota > Thermoleophilia > Solirubrobacterales > Solirubrobacteraceae > Palsa-465. Next base: position 15,287 of record JBPCPC010000156.1, read on the forward strand.
GGCGACGGCTAACCCAACCGTAGCGCCGGGGTAATCCATTCCGAGGCGCTTGACGCCATGCTTATTCACACATGATCGCGCGTCGGGTGCCGCTCAAAGGCGGAGGCTGGCGGGCGCAGGCGTCCCCGCCAACGACCCCGATATGCCCACGCGTCCCACAACCCAGCCCCGGCGCCTCGCCATTGCGGCCGTGCTGCTGGTGCTCACGCTGCTGATCGCGGCCTGCTCGTCGGACGGGCCGAGCTCGCACACCGACAGCGCAGCGTTCGGCGCGGGGAGCGCCTCGCCAACCGTCTCCTCGGGTCCCGTTCACCCGAACATCGTGTTCGTGCTCACCGACGACCTGTCGATGGACCTGCTGCGCTACATGCCGCAGGTGCGGGCGTTGCAGCGGCGTGGCCTGACGCTCGATAACTACTTCGTCTCGGACTCACTGTGCTGCCCGTCGCGCTCCTCGATCTTCACCGGCGATTTCCCGCACGACACCGGCGTGTTCACCAACGCGGGGAGGGGTGGCGGGATCGGGGCCTTCTTCGCCCACGGCGACGAGCGCAAGACGTTCAACGTCGCGCTGCAGCGTGCGGGGTATCGGACCGCGATGATGGGTAAATACCTCAACGGCTACCTGCAGGGACCGCGCCGCTCGCCAGTCTCGTCACGGTACGTGCCGGAGGGCTGGAGCCAATGGGACGTCGCCGGCTTCGCCTATTCCGAGTACGACTACACGCTCAACGAGGATGGTCGCCTGCGCTATTTCGGGCATGCCCCAGGTGACTACCTGACCAGCGTGCTGGCGCGCCGGGGGGCACAGTTCATCGACAGTTCGGCGCAGGCGGGCCAGCCGTTCTTCCTCGAGCTGGCGACGTTCTCGCCGCACGCGCCATACACCCCGGCCCCGCGTGACCGCCACTCGTTTCCCGGCCTCACGGCGCCACGTCCACCGAGCTTCGATGCGCTTCCGTTCGACGCCCCGCGCTGGCTCGCCGGTCATCCGGCGCTGAGGCCCAAGCAGCTACGTGACATCAACCGGGTCTTTCGCCGGCGGGCCCAGGCGGTGCAGTCCGTCGACCGGTTGCTGGCCACGATCGAGGCGGCGGTTCGCGCCAATGGTCAGGCTGGCAACACCTACATCGTGCTCAGCTCCGACAACGGGCTGCACACCGGGGAGTACCGGCTGATGCCCGGCAAGCTGACCGCGTTTGACACCGACATCCACGTGCCGTTGGTGATCACCGGTCCCGGGGTGCTCGCGGGCTCGAGCAGCGGGGCGATGTCTGAGAACGTCGACCTGGCCAAGACGTTTGAGGCGATAGGGAGCACGACGGCACCCAGCGACGGCCACAGCCTCACGCCGTTGCTGCGGGGCGGGACGCCCGGTGGCTGGCGCAATGCCGTCCTGGTCGAGCACCACGGTCCGGCATTCGACCGCGATGATCCCGACCGCCAGACCGGGCAGAGCGGCAATCCGACGACCTATGAGGCGATGCGCACGCCGCAGTTTTTGTACGTCGAGTACCGCAACGGACAACGCTCGTTCTACGATCTGCGCGCCGATCCCTATGAGCTGCACAACATCATCTGGAGCCTGAGCGCGACGCGGCTCGCGCAGTTGCACTCCGAGCTCGCCGGGCTGCAGAACTGTCACAGCGGGGCCGCCTGCTGGTCGGCCAGCCACGTGTCGCTTGGCGGTCAGGCCGCGCTGCACCAATGGCGGGCGGCGGTCCAGGAGGAGCTGCGGCTCGTGCCCAACCCGCGGCTCGGCGGCCAGGTCAGCCAGCGCTTCGGGGCACACATCGGGCGGGCCTTGCGGCGCGCCGCGGCCGGCCTGGCGCACGCGGCGCCGTAGCCGTCGGCGACCGGCGACCGGCGTCGCGCAGGGCATCGCGCGCACGGGTTACCCTGCGCGGATGACCAAGGCCGGCGAGCGCTGAGGCGATGACGTTCGACCCCCGTGACCCGGGGGGTCTCGCAGCTCAGGCGCCGCTGTGGAAGGCCTATCTCGCGGGGCTCGACCGGCGCTCGGCCGGCGAGCACCCGTTCGGGACGCCCGGGCACAAGGGCAGCAGCGCGCTGACCGGGGCAAGCGTCGCCGGCGATCTCGCCCAGGCCGGAGGTGTGGACACCGTGAAGCTTCGCCACGGGCTGCTGCTCGAGGCCGAGCGGCGGGCTGCGGAGCTGTGGGATGCCGACGTCTGCCGGTTCTCGGTCGGAGGCTCGACGCACGGCAATCAGACGGTCGCGCTCGCGGTCGGCAGACCGGGCGACGAAGTGGTCGTCAGCCGGACGTTGCATCGCTCGATGCTGCTCGGGCTGGTCCTGGCCGGTCTGCGGCCGGTGTGGGTGCGCCCGGAGGTCGACGCCGCCACCGGGCTGCCGACGGGAACCGCCCCTGCGACGGTGCGGGCGGCGCTCGCGGCCCATCCCGGCGCCCGGGCGGTCCTGATCGGAGATCCCTCGTACGTCGGAACCTTCTCCGACGTGTCCGCTCACGCTCGGGTCGCGCATGCCGCCGGAGTCCCGCTCGTCGTCGACGCCGCCTGGGCGGCGCACTTCGGCTTTCATCCCGAGCTCCCACCCCATGCGCTGGCGGCGGGAGCCGACGCGATGGTGACCAGCGCCCACAAGGTGCTCCCCGCCTACAGCCAGGGCGCGATCGTGATGGCCAGACACGGGCGCATCGACGAGGCCCGCCTGGCCCGCGGCTTTGAAGCGACCGCCACCACCAGCCCGTCGGGTCAGATCCTGGCCAGCATCGATGCCTGCCGCGCGCTGCTGGCGCGCGACGGAGAGGCGCTCATCGGTCAGCTGCTGCAGACCGTCGCCGTCGCACGACGTCGCCTGGCGGACGTGCCCGGGCTGATCGTGGTCCAGGGGCCGGGTGTGGACCCCGCGAAGCTCGTGGTGGTGCTGGCGCGCACCGGCGCCCACGGCATCGTCGTCGAGGACGAGCTGATCGCTGCCGGGATGCCGCTGGAGATGGCCGACCGCGACACGCTCGTGGCGATCGTGACGGTCGCGGATCGCCCGCACGATGTGCAGCGGCTCACCGACACGCTGATCGCCTCGATCCAACGCCACCGCGGCCCGCCCCGGCCGATTACCGCAGCGGCCAGCTGGACCGTCGAGCCGCAGACGGTCGTGACACCTCGCGAGGCCTTCTTCGCCGAAGCGCAGCGGGTGCCGTTCCAAGCGGCCGTCGGCCGGATCAGCGCCGAGCTGGTGGCGCCCTATCCACCTGGCATCCCCGTGCTCGCGCCCGGTGAACTGGTGACGGCCGAGGCGCTTGCCGCCCTCACCGAGGCATCCCACGAGGGCAGCCGCATCGCCTACGCGGCCGATTCGACGCTGACGACGCTCGACGTGCTCACGGAGATGTGACGTCCTGCGGCCGCCGCCGGCCGGCGCCTGCGCCGCCGCCTAGACGAGCAGGGCACCCGCGGCGCGCAGGCGCGCGCGAGCGTCCGCGTCCAGTCCCCAGCGCCCCAGCGCCGCGTCGGGATCGGCCTGCGCCGGGCGGGCCGTCACGACGGTGCGGCTGAAGCGCGGCGCCGGACCGGGCTGCCGGACGCCGCCCACGTCGACAAACGAACGGCGGGCGGCCATGTGCGGATGATCGGGCGCCTCGAACACGTCAGGCACGACGGTCGCGCACGCGTCCTCGGACTCGAGCAGCTCGCGCCAGGCGAAGGTGTCGCGCCCAGCGAACACCACCGCCATCCGTTGCTTGAACTCCGGCCAGCGCGCCGTCTCGAACTGTGGCATCTCCGCAGCGGGGAGCTCGAGCAACTCGAGCAGCCGGGCATAGAACTGCGGCTCGAGCGCGCCGACGGCGACATGGCCGCCGTCGGCGGTCGCGTAGACCTCATAGAAGTGCGCGCCGCTGTCCAGCAGGTTGGCCCCCGGGCCGCCATTCCACAGGCCGACGCCGTGCAGCGCATAGACCAGCGAGGTGAGCAGCGCGGCGCCGTCGACCATCGCGGCGTCGACGGTCTGGCCCTCGCCCGAGTGGCGCGCCTCGAGGATCCCGCAGACGACGCCGAAGGCCAGGAACATCGCCCCGCCGCCGTAGTCGCCGACCAGGTTCATGGCGAACATCGGCCGCTCCCCGGTGCGCCGCGAGGCGCCGAGCACACCCGCCAGCGAAATGTAGTTGATGTCGTGACCGGCGACCTGCGACATCGGTCCGTCCTGGCCATAGCCGGTCATCCGCCCGTAGACGAGTCGCCGGTTGCGGGCGCGAAGATCATCGGGCCCGAGCCCGAGACGCTCCATGACGCCGGGTCGGAACCCCTCGATCAGCGCATCGGCGCGCTCGCTGAGCCCGAGCAGCGCCTCACGGCCGGCGGGCGACTTGAGGTCCAGCGCGATCGACTGGCGTCCGCGGCGGGTCGGGTCACTCGGCGGCGCTTCGGTCTCCCGGGGCGATCGATCGACGCGGAGGACCTCGGCACCCATGTCGGCCAGCAGCATCCCGGCGAACGGGGTCGGCCCGATCCCACCGACCTCGAGCACGGCGACATCCGTCAGCGGGCCCTGGTGCGGTGGCGTGGGACCGTCCGTCTCGTCCATCGCGGCGCGAGCTTACACATCGCTGCGCGGACGGTAGGCTGCCGCTCCGTGAGCGAGATCCTCGATCGCTTCCGGCTCGACGGCAAGGTTGTGCTCGTCACCGGCGCCTCCTCGGGCCTGGGAGTCGCGTTCGCGCTCGGCCTGGCCCGCGCGGGCGCCGACATCGCGATCTGCGCGCGCCGGGTCCAGCGGCTTGCCGAGACCCGGGAGCAGGTGCTGGCGATTGGCCGGCGCTGCGTCGCCGTGGAGGCCGACGTGTCGGACCCCGAGGCCTGCCGGCGCTTCGTCACCGCGGCGGCCGGCGAGCTGGGCCGCGTCGACGTGCTGATCAACAACGCGGGCGTTGGCACGGCGGTCCCGGCGCTGCGCGAGCCGCCCGACGACTTCCGGCGGGTGATCGACGTCAACCTCAACGGCAGCTACTTCATGGCGCAGGCCGCGGCGGCGGCGATGCGTGAGAGCGGGGGCGGGAGCATCGTCAATGTCGGCAGCATCCTCGGCTCCACCAGCGCCGGCCTGCCGCAGGCCGCCTACGCGTCGTCCAAGGCGGCGATTATCGGGCTGACCCGCGACTTGGCGCAGCAGTGGACGGGTCGCTACGGGATCCGCGTCAACGCTCTGGCGCCGGGCTTCTTCACGTCCGAGATGACCGACCAGTACCCGGACGGGTACCTGGAGGCGATGCTCGTCCGGGTCCCCGCGGGCCGCGCCGGCGAAGCGGACGAGCTGGTCGCGGCGGCGCTGTTCCTCGCCAGCGACGCTTCGTCCTACATCACGGGTGTGCTGCTGCCGGTCGACGGTGGGATCCTGACCAGCTGACCCGCTGCCGCGGCCGGCGAGTCTGCGAGAAGCGGGCGCCCCGAGATTGCCGTCGCGAGTGACCAGGATCCACCTGGCCTGACCCCACGCGCCGAGGTTAGGATCGACCGGCGATGCCCTATCCCTGGCCGCTGACCCCGCCGACCACCGCGCACCGCGCTGCCTACGCCGACGCCGAGCTCCGCTCCTACTGGCTGGACACGCTGACAGCGCGCGATCCGCACCCTCCGCTGGAGACCAGCCAGAGCGCCGAGCTGTGCATCGTCGGCGGGGGCTACACCGGGCTGTGGGCGGCGCTGTATGCCAAGCAGCGCGCTCCGCAGCGCGATGTCGTGCTGCTGGAGGCCACGCGCTGCGGAGCCGGGGCCAGCGGGCGCAACGGCGGCTTCCTGCAGGCCTCGCTCACCCACGGGATCGGCAACGGCCAGGCGCGCTTCCCCGACCAGCTGGACCAGCTTGAGCGCCTCGGACTGGCAAATTTCGGTGCGCTACGCGCCGATCTCGAGCGTCATCGGATCGACGCCGAGTACGAGGCAACCGGTGACCTGTCGGTGGCGCTGGCCGAGCACGAGCTGAGCGATCTCGAGCCCGAGGCGCAGCTCGCGGCTCGCTACGGCCACGATGCCGAGGTGCTGGACGCCGAGCGGACTCGCCGGCTGCTGAATTCACCGACCTATCTCGGCGGCGTCATCGACCGCACCGGCTCGGCGCTGGTCAACCCCGCCAGGCTGGCCGACGGGCTGCGGGCCGCCGCCGTCAGGGCGGGCGTGCGCATCCACGAGTACACCTCGGTCAGGGACCTCCAGCCCGCGCCGAGCGGCGTGTGCGTGGTCTGCGAGGGGGCGCTGCTCGATGCCGAGCGCGTGCTGCTGGCCACGAGCGCCTATCCGCCGCTGGTGCGGGCGATCGGGCACTACGTCGCCGCGGTGTATGACTACGTGCTGATGAGCGAGCCGCTCGACGCGGCGCAGCGCGCGGCGATCGGCTGGGACGGGCGGCAGGGTGTCAGCGATCGCGCAAACCAGTTTCACTACTACCGACCGACCGCCGACGGTCGGATCCTGTGGGGTGGCTATGACGCCGTCTACCGCTATGGCGGGCCGGTGGGGGCGCACCTGGACGAGGACGAGCACACCTTCGGCAAGCTGTCGCAGCACTTCTTCACCACGTTTCCGCAGCTTGAGGGTCTGCGCTTCAGCCACCGCTGGGGCGGGGCGATCGATACCTGCAGCCGCTTCTCGGTGTTCTTCGGGCGCGCGCTGAGCGGTCGGGTCGTCTACGCGCTCGGCTACACCGGGCTGGGCGTGTGTGCCAGCCGCTTCGGCGGGCGCACCGCGCTGGACCTGCTGGACGGCACGAGCACCGAGGTGACCGAGCTGGAGATCGTTCGCCGCCGTCCCGTCCCGTTTCCCCCCGAGCCGCTGCGCGATGCCGTGATCCAGCTGACCCGCAACCGGCTGGCCGCCGCCGATCGTCACGACGGCCGGCGCGGGCTGTGGCTGCGCGCGCTGGACCGCGTCGGGCTCGGCTTTGACAGCTGACGCCCCGGTCACAGCGGCGACGCGATGGATAACCTCGCACGCCGGTGAAGTCCTTCGCCTCCGATAACTATGCCGGCGCCCACCCCGAGGTGCTGGCCGCGATCCAGGACGCCAACCAGGGTCACGCCATGGCCTACGGCGCCGATCCGTGGACCGAGCGGGCACGCGCGGTGCTGCGCGAGCATTTTGGCGCTGGCACCAGCGCGTATCTCGTCTTGAACGGGTCGGGCGCCAACGTGCTGTGCCTGCGGATCGCCTGCCGGCCCTGGGAGGCCGCGATCTGCGCCGCCGGCGCGCATGTCAACGTCGACGAGGGCGGTGCGCCTGAGCGGATCGCTGGGATCAAGCTGCTGGCGGTCCCGACGCCCGACGGCAAGCTCACGCCCGACCAGGTCCGCTCCCAACTTGGGCGACTCGGCGACGAGCATGCGGTCCAGCCGAGCGTGGTGACGATCACCCAGAGCACCGAGCTGGGCACGCGCTACGCGCCGTCTGAGATCGCTGCGCTCGCCGAGGTCGCTCACGAGCGCGGCCTGCGCCTCCACGTCGACGGTGCCCGCCTGGCCAATGCCGCCGCCGGTCTGGACGCAGGCCTGGGGGAGATCACCACCGATGTGGGGGTGGACCTGGTCAGCCTCGGTGGCACCAAGAACGGGATGGTGCTCGGCGAGGCCGTCGTGGTGCTTGATCCCGCGTTGGCTGACGGTGTCGCCTACCTGCGCAAGCAGAGCCTGCAGCTGGCCTCCAAGGGTCGCTTCCTGGCCGCGCAGTTCGTGGCCATGTACGAGGGCGACCTGTGGCGTCGCAGCGCCGCCCACGCCAACGCGATGGCGGCCCGGCTGGCGGCGCGGCTGGCGGGGGTCCCCGCGATCACGATCACCCAGCGCGTCCAGGCCAACGGCGTGTTCGCGATCCTACCCGCCGGCGCGGCCGATGCGGTGCGCCCGACGTGGCCGTTCTACACCTGGGACGAGTCGACCGGCGAGGTGCGGCTGATGTGCTCCTGGGACACGACGGTGGCCGAGGTCGACGCGTTCGCGCAGGCGCTCGCCCGCGCCTGTCGGTGAGCCTCAGTCATAAAGCCTGACCCCTACGCTTGCGCTATGAGCAAGCGACTGGTCGCGCTGTCGGCTGCCTACGGCGCCGGGGGGCGCTGGATCGGCACCGCCGTGGCCAGCCGGCTGGAGCTGCCGTTCCTGGACCGGGCGATCGCGAGATCGGTGGCGGCCCGGCTCGACGTCTCGCTGGACGAGGCGCTCCAGCAGGAGGAGCCCCCCGGCCTGACGCTGCTCGAACGCCTGCTCTCCAGCTTCGCCGGCGCCGACACCGGCGCCCCGGTGCCGCTACCGGCCGAGCACATCACCGCCGAGGACTTCCATCACGCCTCCCAGCAGGCGGTGCGCGAGCAGGTGGCCACCGGCGAGGGCGTGATCCTCGGCCGCGGTGCGGTGGCGGCTTTGCGCGATGACCCCCGAGTCCTGCGGGTGCGTCTCTCGGGGCCGGTGCCGGGCCGCCTGCAGCGCGCGCTGGCCGTCAACGATGTCGATCGGGCCACCGCGCTGCGCACGCTGCGCCGGGTCGACCGGATGCACGCGGAGTATCTGCGCCAGTTCCACGAGGTCGCGATCGACGATCCGGCGCTGTACCACCTCTCGATCGACTCGACGTCGATGGGACTGGAGGCGTGCGTGGACCTGATCGAACTTGCCGCCGGCGCGGTGAATTGAAACGTCGCCCGAGCTCGGGGGCCCGTGACCTCAACCGCTGACCCGGAGCGCCTCGCGCATCTCGGGCTCGTGCCCGGCAAGCCAGCGGCGCGTTCGGTCGGCTCGTAGGCCACCCCCGCCTGCTTCATCTTCTCCTGGAACGAGTTGCTGTTCGCGCGCGTCATCACGGCCACCGTGGCCGAGACGGCGCCGGTGTTCCTGACCGGCTTCATCACGAGCGAGGGCCTGTTCCTGTCCAAGCTGTGTGCCGCAGCGGTGGTGATCTCGCTAGCACCGCCGACGTCAGCGGGGAATTCGATCCTCGTGCTCCGGACGTGGCCGCAGATCTGAGGCCGGGGGCGACGCCGCGGACGGTGTTCGGGCTGGTCACCGCGGCGCTGGCCCGCCGCCGCAAGCGTGGGCAGGCGCCGTTCACGATCATGTCCTGCGACAACCTGCAGGGCAACGGCACGGTGGCCGGGAGGGCGTTCACCGCGTTTGCCCGGCTGCGATCCCGAGCTGGGGGAGTGGGTGGCCGCCGAGGTGAGCTTCCCCAACTCGATGGTCGACCGCATCACCCCGGCCACGACCGACGCCGACCGCGACGAGGTGCGCGCGCGGTTCGGCATCGAGGACCACTGGCCGGTGGTGTGTGAGCCGTTCGTGCAGTGGGTGCTGCAGGACACGTTCACGGCCGGACGGCCGCCGTATGAGCACGCCGGCGTACAGGTGGTCAACGATGTCGACCCCTATGAGCTGATGAAGCTGAGGTTGCTCAACGCCAGTCACCAGGGCCTGCGTTACTTCGGGCGGCTGTGCGGCTATGAGCTCGTCCACGAGGCGGCCCAGGACCCGCTCTTCCAGCGGTTCCTGCACGGCTACATGGACGCCGAGGCGACCTCACGTTGGCCCCGGTGCCGGGCTTGGACCTCCCCGAGGTGGACCGCCAGCGCGAGCGCGTGATGGAGCTCGCCGCCCGGCAACGCCACGACCCGCTGGCCTTCATCTCCAACCGTGAGCTGTTCGGCGACCTGGCGCAGCCGGCGCAATTCGCCGGCGAGTTCTCCCGGTGGCTGGACAGCCTGCATGCGCGAGGCGCGCGGGCGACGCTGGAAGCCGTGGTAGAACACGCCGGGTGAGCGAGCTCTACGGCGGCGTCGAGACCGGTGGGACGTGGTGCGTGTGCGCACTGGGCTCCGGGCCCGATGAGATCGTCGCCCACGAGCGCTTCGCCACCGGCGCACCGGCGGAGACGCTCGATCGGATCGTCGCCTTCTTCGCCGCTGGCCCACCGGCCGCGGCCATCGGGGTCGGCTCGTTCGGGCCCGTCGACGTCGATCCTGACTCGCCCACCTGGGGCCACGTGACGACCACGCCCAAGCCGGGTTGGGCACACACCCCGGTGGCCACCGTGCTGCGCCAGCGGATCGGCGTGCCGGTGGCATTTGAGACCGATGTCAACGCGGCCGCGCTGGGCGAGCAGCGGTGGGGTGCCGGCCGCGAGGCTGCCAGCCTCTGCTACATCACCGTCGGCACCGGGATCGGGGCCGGTCTGCTGGTCAACGACCGCCCGGTACATGGGCTGGTCCACCCCGAGGTCGGGCACCTGCGGATCCCCCACGACGACCGACGCGATCCGTTCGCCGGCGCGTGCCCGTTCCATGGCGACTGCTGGGAGGGGCTGGCCGGTGGTCCGGCGCTGGCCGCGCGCTGGGGGCACCAGGGCCGTGACCTGCCCGATCAGCACCCCGCCTGGGAGCTGGAGGCCGAGTACCTCGCGCTGGGCACCCTCAGCATCGTGATGGTCGCCTCGCCGCACCGCGTGATTCTCGGCGGCGGTGTGATGGAGCGCGCGCCGCTGCTCGGTCTGGTCAGGGCCCGGCTGGCCGACCTGGTGGCCGGCTACCTGGATCAGCCGCTGCTCGGCGCCGAGGTCGACCGCTACGTCGTGTCGCCCGCGCTCGACGGCGACGCCGGCGTGTTGGGAGCGATCGCGCTCGCCGCGAGGCTCAGACCCTGAGCTCGGCGGGCGCCGAGGCCAGCGCGGCTTCAATCGCCGCCGCCAGCTCGCGTGCCGATGCGGCGGTCAGCTCCACCGCGACCCGCGCCCCCGGGCCTTTGGCCGGATCGGCGAAGTCGATGTTGAGCGTGTGCTCGGCCATCGCATGGACGGGATGGTCGAAGTAGACGGTTCCGTCGGTGACGTGAAACCAGCTGCTGTCCGGGCCCTTGGCGCTGCCGTCGAGGGTCGTCTTCACGGTTGCATAAGTGCACATGTCCAGCCTCAGAGGTAGGTCGAGTAAAAGCCGGCGATCCGCTCCCAACCGTCGTTGGCGGCGGCCGGTCGGTAGGCGGGGCGGTCGTTGGCGAAGAACGCGTGGCCCGCGTCGTCATAGCGGTGAAACTCGTGCGGCTTATTGGAGTCGGTGAGGATCCGATCAAGCTCGTCGACCTGCTCCGGACTCGGGTAGGAGTCCTCGTTGCCGAACAGTCCGAGCAGCGGCGCGCGCAGGTTCGGGAGCTGATCGACGAGGTTGGTCACCTTGAGCGGAAACCCGTCGGGGGGCGTGCCGGTCACGAATGCGCCGTAGCAGTCCACGGCGGCGTCGAGGTCGAGATGGCACGCCGCCAGCACCGACTGCCGGCCGCCCGAGCAGTAGCCGATCACGCCGACCTTGCCGTCGGAACTGGGCAGCGAGCGCAGGTGCTCGGCGGCGCCGCCGAGATCTCCGACCAGGCGGTCGTCGGGCACGCCGCCCTGTGCCCGGGCGGTCGCGGCGGCATCGTCGGGTGCGGCTCCGGGTGCCTCTCGGTAGTACAGGTTGGGGCAGATGGCGTCATAGCCCATCTCGGCGAAGCGGCGGACGATCTCCTTGCTGCCACGGTCAAAGCCGGGCATGTGGTGGATCACGATCACGCCGCCGCGGGTGCCCTCGTCAGAGGGGCGCGACAGGTAGGCCTCGACGTCGTCACCGCCGTGGCCAGTGATCCGAATGGTTTGCGCAGTCAGCGAATCGCTCATGGTTGAGCATTCAACCACGGCGACCCTGCGGAGCCCGGTCCGCCCGCCCGCCCGCCGGTGCGCCGAGGTTCGGCGCGGCGTCGCTCAGTGCCGCCGCGGCGCCGAGACCGGAGCGACGTCGTGACTGCCGCAGTTGGGACAGCTGCCGCCACTGCTGGCGCCGGCCAGCGCCATCCTATGCACGCCGCAGGACCGGCACTCGCAACGCACCGTGCCCCGCCCGGCGGTGGTCGTATCCGGGAGCAAGGGCTCCACCGGACGGTCGGAAAAACGACCCGTTCCGGGCCCGGGTGGACCGGCGGGATGTCGAATCAGGTTGCCGAGTGGAATCAAGAAGTTTCGGTCCAGTCTGATCAAACCAGGCTGAGATCACGGATGGCGCAGTGGAGATCGCGGTGGCAGATTGGCAAGACAGCCATCGGGTGAGTCTTGATCCAGCTGCGTTCGCACCGCGATCGTACCGACCGATTACCTCAGAAGCCAGAATTGCGCTGGAATTCAGTGCAAGGAGTTACAGCGTTGTGGAGCTTTGTGTCGCTTTACACCGTCGAATGTCCTGACCAGCCCCGTCGGGTCGGTCAAACGGCCAGCTACGCCCCCGGTTGGCTTCCAGTCGTCCAGACACGTAAACTGGTCAAGACAACAGGGTCGCTTGACATCGGGGAGATGGTGGCTGGCGAGGGCCCCAGGCGGCAGAACCTGTACGCAACGCTTGTGGTCAACGATCGCGGCGCGGGCCGTGGCCGAGTCGATGCGCTGCGGGCTGCTGTCCTGACACCAGACTCCGGCGGGCCCCGGAAGCGGACCGGGCCATCGTCTAGCATCGCCAGCCCGCGATCCGCCCATGGACCAGATCGTCGACATCAATGGCATTCGCACGCGCTACCGCCAGGTCGGCAGCGGTTCCGCAGTGCTCGTACTGCACGGCTGGGGCGCCAGGATCGAGACGGTGGAGCCGATCCTGCGCTCGCTCGCACCGCGGCTGACGGTCTACGCGGTGGACCTACCCGGGTTCGGCGAGACCGAGCTGCCGCCGGCGCCGTGGGGCGTCGCCGATTACTCTGACTGGACGCGCGCGCTGATGGACGCTCTCGGTCTGCAGCGGCCGAGCATCATCGGCCACTCCAACGGCGGTCGCATCGCCATCCACCTGGCCAGTCATCACCCCGAGCGCGTCGACAAGCTGATCCTGGTCGATTCCGCAGGGATCAAGCCCCGGCGCGGTCTCCGTTACTACCGCCGCGTGGGGATGGCCAAGGCGGCCAAGTACGCCGCGCGCATGCTGGGCGCGCCGGGCCGTCGCCTGCAGCAACGGGTGCTGGCCCGGGCGGCGTCCTCGGACTATGCCAACGCCGGGCCGCTGCGGCCGACGTTCGTCAAGCTGGTCAACCAGGACCTGACCCCGCTGCTGTCACAGATCCGCGCCTCGACGCTGCTGATCTGGGGCGAGACTGACGACTCCACTCCAGTGTCAGACGGCGAGACGATGGAGCGACTGATCCCCGATGCCGGCCTGGTCGTGTTCGCGGACGCCGGGCACTATGCCTACCTGGACCAGTCCCAGCGCTTCGGGCGGGTCGCCTCGCATTTCCTCGCGGCGCCGGTCGCGGTGTCATGAGCTACGCGGTGGGGGGGGCGCTACTGGTCGCGGTTGCGGCCGGATGGCGATATCGGCTGCGGGCGCGGCGGATGCTGCACCTGCTGCAGCTCGAGCACTATGAGAGCGCTCGCCTGCGGCTGTGGTTGGCCCGCCGCGGAGAGCAGGGCGACCCGCTCGAGCTGGGCACCCAAGCGGGGCTGGCCGTCGCCGGCCTGGTGCTGGCGATCGCAGGCGTGACCGCCGCCGAGCTGGCGGCGTGGGTGGCGCTGCTGCTCGCCCTCGGCGCGTTCGCACGCCGCGAGCCCGCGCAGGGCGAGATCAAACCGCTCGTGTTCACCCAACGCGCCCGGCGCCTGTTCGCCGTTTCGCTCCTGGTCCCGGGGGCCTGCGGCCTGCTCGGCGTGGCGCTGTCGATCGCCCTGAGCTCCGACGTACCGATGGCGGCGGCGGCCCTCGCGGTGATCGTCTGCCTGGGACTGTGCGCGCGCCTGCTGGCGGCGGCCAACCTTTCGCTGGCGCCGATACAGCGTCGCATCAACCGGCGCTTTGAGTCCTGCGCCCGTGCGCAGCTCGCCGCGGTCGACCCCGTGGTCGTTGGGATCACCGGGAGCTATGGCAAGACGACGACCAAGGTCTGCATCGGTGCGGTGCTCTCCGAGCGCGAGCCGACGCTGATCACGCCCGCGAGCTTTAACAGCTATCTGGGCGTGATCCGAGCGATCAACGAGGGTCTCGAGCCGGCGCACCGCAATTTCGTCGTCGAGATGGGGATGTATCGCGCGGGCGACATCGCGGAGCTGTGCGAGCTGGTGGGACCGCAGATCGGCGTGCTGACCGCGATCGGCCCGGTGCATCTCGAGCGGATGGGCACGCTCGACGCGATCGCCGACGCCAAGGCCGAACTGGCACTCGCACTGCGACCCGACGGGCAGCTGGTAGCCAACGGCGACGATCCGCGCTGCGTCGAGATCGCCGGACGCGTGACCATCGACACGCTGCTCTATGGGCTGGAAAGCCCCGATGCCCGCGTCCGGGCCCAGGAGATCGAGCTTGCCGACGGCCGCACCCACTTCTCGCTGGTGATCGACGGCGAGCAGATCCCGGTCTCCAGCGGTCTGCTGGGGCGCCACAACGTCTCCAACCTGCTGGCGGCGGCCGCCGTCGGCCACCTGCGCGGGATGTCGATCGCCGAGATTGCACGCGGGCTCGAGCGTGTGGCGCCGCCCGAGCACCGTCTGCAGCCGATCTCCAACGTGCGGGCGGGAATCGTCGTGATCGACGACGCCTACAACTCCAACCCGGCCGGCGCGGCCGCCGCGCTGGAGGTGCTGCACAGCCATCCCGCCAAGCGCCGGATCCTCGTCACGCCGGGGATGGTGGAGCTCGGCGACCAGGAGGCCGAGCTCAACGAGTGCTTCGGCCGCCAGGCGGCCGCGGTGTGCGACCGGGTGATCCTCGTCGGACCGCAGCGCACCCGCCCGATCGCCGCCGGCCTTCGCGCCGAGGGCTTTGATCCCGAGGGGATCGACGTCGTGCGCGACATCGCCGGCGCGACCGCGGTGCTGGGACGGATGACGCGAGCCGGCGACGTCGTCCTGTTCGAAAACGACCTGCCGGACATGTACAGCGAGGCCGCCGCGGCTCCCGCCGCCGGCGCGCTGACCGCCGGCGCGGCCTGAGTCGACCCGCTCAGCTCGGCCGCCCGCCTCACCAATACACTCCGGCGCCGTGCCCAGAAGCGGATTGCGTGTGGGGGTCGTGTTCGGCGGACGCTCGGTCGAGCATGATGTCTCCATCATCACCGGCCTGCAGGCCTGCGAGGTGCTCGAGGCGCGCCACCAGCCGGTGGCGCTGTACATCGATCGCGAGGGGCGGTGGTTCGCCGGCGAGTCGCTGCGCCGGATCGAGTCCTATCGCGATGGCCCACTCGATGCCCAGCCGGTCGTCCTGGACCTCAGCAGCGGTGTGCTGCGCGCCGAGGAGACCCAGCGCCGCGGCCGCTTGCACCGGGGCGCGCCCCGAGCACAGGAGCAGCGTCTGGACGTGGTCATCCCCGCCACGCACGGCACGCAGGGAGAGGACGGGTGCCTGCAGGGAGCGCTGGAGCTGGCCGACCTGCCCTACGCCGGTCCGACGCTGGAGGCGGCCGTGCTGGCGATGAACAAGGCGGTCACCAAGAGCATGCTGCGGGCGGCGGGAATCCCCGTGCTCGAGGACCTAACGCTGCGCCGTTCAGAATACGAGCGCGACGGCGCGGCCGCGATCATCGCCAAGGTCAAGGCGCGGTTCGGGCTGCCGGTCTACGCGAAGCCCGCATCGCTGGGCTCGAGCGTGGGCGTCAGCCGCTGCGGCGACGAGCGTGAACTGGCCGACGCACTGCAGCTCGCGTTCGAGCTCGACCGGCTGGCGCTGGTGGAACCGGCGATCGAGGGCGGCAAGGAGATCAACTGCGCGGTGCTGGGTCGCCCGGGCGGCGAACCGAGAGTGTCGGCTTGCGAGCAGCCGATCGCGTCAGCCGGCTTTCTGTCGTTCGAGGACAAGTACATGCGCGAGCGCAAGGGCGGCGGAGAGAAGAGCGGCGGCGGGCTGAAGACCGAGGGGGGCATGAGCTCGGCGCAGCGGATCATCCCGGCGCCGATCGGCGACGAGCTCACCGCCAGCGTGGAGGACCTGGCCAAGCGCACGTTTCAGACCCTGGGCTGCACCGGGGTCGCGCGCGTCGACCTGCTGCTCGATGCGCAGAACCGGCTGTTCGTCAACGAGCCCAACACCATTCCCGGGTCGTTCTCGTTCTATCTGTGGGAGCCGGTCGGGCTCGCCTTCCCCGACCTGCTCGACGAGCTGATCGACATCGCCCTGGCCGAGCACGCCGAAAAGCAGCAGACCACGCGAACCTTCCAGACCAATCTGCTGGCGATGCGAGGCAAGGGCCCAAAGGCGTGACCGGCCGGATGACGCGCGAAACGCGATGAGCGCGGGGCGGGTGGCCGTCGCCAAGGGCGGCACCTCGATTGAGAGGGAGGTCAGTCTGCGGGGCGCGCGCCGGGTGACGGCGGCGCTGCGGGAGGCCGGTCATGAGGTGGTCGAGGTCGAGATCGACCACACCGTGCTCGACCACGTCCGCGAGCTGGCGCCGTCGTTCGTGTTCATCTGCGCTCACGGGCGAAACGGCGAGGACGGCTCCCTGCAGGCGTTGCTGGAGCTGCTGCAGATTCCGTACACCGGCTCTGACAGCCTCGCCAGCGCGCTGTGCATCGACAAGATCCTCACCAAGCGGCTCCTGCAGCGCGCCGGCCTGCCGACGCCGCCGTTTCACGCCTTCAGCCGCCGCACGTTTCAGGATCTCGGTGCCGCCACGGTGTTTGACGATGTGATGTCGCGGCTCAGGGCGCCGGTCGTGGTCAAGCCCGCCCGGATGGGCTCCTCGTTCGGGATCAAGTTCGTATCGCACCCCGACCAGCTGCGCACCGCGGTGCTCGGTTCGGTCGCCTATGACGACGAGATCCTCGTCGAGCAGCACATCGCCGGTCGCGAGCTGGCGGTGACGATTGTCGGCGCGACGGAGTCACCGCAGGCGCTGCCGATCGTCGAGATCTACTCCACCAGCGAGTTCTATGACTACGAGGCCCACTACGACTTCGAGGTCGTAAAGCTCGCGGCTCCGGCGGTCCTCGATGACGAGGTCCGCGCCGCCGTAGAGGCGGTCAGCCTCGCCGCCTATGCGACGCTCGGTTGCCGGGACTTCGCGCGCGTCGACCTGATGCTCGACAGCGACGAGCAGCCGCAGATCCTGGAGATCAACACGATCCCGGGGCTGACCGAGACCGGGCCGACGCCGTACGCCGCCGATGCCGCCGGGATGTCATTCACCGATCTGGTGATCGCGATCTCCCGGCGGGCGGCGTCAGCGGAGCCGACGCGGGCCTAGGAGCGGCTCGCGGTCGTCTTCGGGCGCCGCGTGGGCGTGCGCCGCGCCGGCGGGCGGCGGGCCCGTGCGGGCTGGGCGCGCTGATCGCGCGGGACCTCTGACTTCACGACGTCCTTGACCAGCCTCGGAAGCTCGGCCGTCAGATACTTGGCCATCCGCTCCTCCTCACGCCGGATGCGCCTGGCCAGCGTTTCAGTGTCGCGGTCGCCGACCGCGGCGGCGAACGCCTCGACTCGCAGGTAGGTGGCGATCTCGACCTGCTCCGCGCGCAGCTCCAGCTGCGCGTTACGAACGTGGGTCTCGGCCTGGTCGGTGACCAGCGCCCGGGCCGCACCCACCTGGCCCTTGACCGCCGCGACGGTCTTGCCGGCCGCCGCACCGAGTGCCGCGGGCACGCCGGGAACCTCCGGCGCGATCAGCGCCTCGCCGCCGAGCTGCTTGATCCGGCGTGCGACCGCCCGCTTGTGCTCCTTGGTCTGCTTGAGATGTTGCTGCAGGCGCTTCTTGTAGGCGGCCTTATGTGTGAGCTTGATGTGCGCGGCCAGGTCGGCCTCGAGTTCGGCTTCCTTGGCGTGGGCTTCGTTGAGCCACTGGACAAGCTTGGTGTCACGTTCGTTGAGGATCTTCTGCTTGGTGGCCATGCTTACTCCTCGGTGTTCGAAGTCTGGTTGGTCCCCCACCCGCTTCACCTTTCTACTTACCGGTAGGCCACGGACCTAACCTTGCGCCGTCGTGGGCTGAGCGCGCAGCCGGTTTTAGACCGGACGTCCGCATGCAGACCTGGGGCCGGTCCGGGCGCTCGGGCAGCCGGTACAAATGACGCAGCCGAATGGCAGGCGCGGCCCGCGGCGGTCTCTGACCTGGCGATCGCAGATCGGCGTGCCCGAAAGGAAATCTCGATGAGGGCGGCAACCGCCGATCACGCCGTTCCAGACAGCACGCCGGCGACCGACGACGGCCGGCCGAGGACTGACGATGCCCGAGCGGCGCAGCTGGCGCTCCGCTGGCAGCAGCACGGTGATCAGCGAGCCCGCGCGGAGCTGTTCGAGCGCTACCTGCCGCTGGCGCGCCGGCTGGCCGCGCGCTACCGCAACCCGCACGAACCGCTCGAGGATCTCGTTCAGGTCGCGGCGGTCGGTCTGCTCGGCGCGGTCGACCGCTTCCAACCGGAACGGGGCGCTGGCTTTCGCGCGTTCGCGGTTCCGACGATCCTCGGGGAGCTTAAGCGCTACTTCCGTAACACGGGCTGGTCGGCCCACGTTCCCCGTGGTAGCCAGGAGCTGGCGTTGCGCGTCGACCGGGCGTTTGGACAGCTGCTCGCCGACAGCGGCCGGACGCCACGCGTCGAGGAGCTTGCCCAGTTCCTCGAGCTCGACGCGGCCGAGGTGCTCGCCGGGCTCGAGGCGGGCTCGGCGCACTACGCGGTCTCGCTGGACGCTCCCGTCGGCGGGAGCGAGGAGGACGGGCCTGAGCTGCTGGGCGAGAGCCTCGGCAACGAGGACGACCGCTTCGGGCTGGTCGAAGCCGAGCTCTCGCTGACCGCAGCGATACGCGTGCTGGCGCACCAGGAGCGCCAGGCCCTAACGCTGCGCATCGAGCGTCAGCTGACCCAGAGCGAGATCGCGCATGAGCTGGGCTGCTCGCAGATGCAGGTCTCGCGGCTGTTAGGCCGCGCGACCAGCCGCCTGCGCGAACTGACTGATCCGCAGTGAGCGCTCGGGACCGCTCAGGCGGCCGCCGCGGTTAGTTCGGTCAGCTGTCGCAGCAGGGCGTCCATTCCGGCGATCTCGTGAAAACGGCGTTGGCGCCCAGCCCCGCCACCGAACTGCAGCAGCTCGGGCACGATCGCCAGTTCGCGCTCGCAGCCGAGTTCGCGGGCATGTCGGGCGGCGATGCTCAGAGCATCATCGAGGAGCCGCTGGACGGGACGCAGCCGGCCGTCGCGGTCGGGGAGCTCGGCTGATGTCCCGAAGCGAGCTGCTCGGAACAGGCCCTCATCCACGATCTCGGCCGGCGACGGGTGCTCGACAATCATCTCGGCCGCGTCTCGCGCCAGGCAGTGCGTCAATGCGACCAGTCCGGCCGTGTCGCGCAGGGAGGCCTGGACGTCCAGCGCCCGGACCTCGACCGTGCCAAGCCGGGGGTGAGGGCGCAGCTTCCACCAGAACCACGTGTAGTCGGGTACACCTGCCGCACGAGCCAGCGCCTCCGCGACGTCGCGGAAGCCGGCGAAGTCCGCCAGGGCCGGCGGTACGCCGGAGCGCGGCCACGAGCGGATCGTCACCTCGCGTGCCGACGCCAGACCGGTGTCGCGCCCGTGACGGAACGGCGAGTTGGCGGCCAGTGCGTGGAGCAGGGGGAGGTGCTCGCGCAGGCCGTTGAACGCACGAATCGCGGTGGCCGCATCCGGCATCCCAACATGCACATGCAACGCTGCCACCGGCGTGACGGCAGCGTCGCCGAGCAGATCGCGGATCCGTTCATAGCGGTCCTTATCGGTGATCTCGGCTGTGCCCTCGACGGCCGCCGGGTGTGTCCCAGCGCCGAGCAGGCCGGCCCCGGTCTCCAGTACTGCAGCGCGCAGCCTACCCAGGGCGCCGATCGCCTCATCGGCGCGAGCGCACACCCCGGTGACGAGCTCCACCTGGCAGGCGTGAAGCTCCTGCACGACGCTGCCCGGAAGCGCGTCCGCGTCGGCCAGCCGATCGATCACAGCCTTGGAGGAGTTGGCCTGAGCACCGGTCACGGGGTCGACCAGGAACAGCTCCTCCTCGACGCCGAGCGAGAACGGGCGGCCAGAGCCGAAGCGCGTCTCGCTGACTGATGGTCGGCTCAGGGGACCACGTCGTCAGGCGGTGGAGAGCTGGTCTGAGTCGCCGAGCGGGCTGTCATCCGCCTGATGCGGGGAAAACGGCATCGCTACGTCATGCGAGCCTTTGAAATCCCTCTGGCTCGGTCGATCGTCGGAGGTGAGCTCGTCCTCGTCGGGCTTGAGGTTGGGGTCGTCGTTCTCGTCGAGCATGGTCTGCGTTCTTTCCGACTCCTGGTCTCGGTAAACGGACGACCCGCGCGCTTCCCGGCACCGGGTTACGAACCTTCCAGCACGTAGCGCCGGGCCGGAGGCCGCCGTACGCTGTGTGGCTGAATGCGGTCCCTCAGCAACTCGTGATGGGGCTGACGGGCCCGTTAGCGTACGCACTCCACACCCGAGCGAAGGGGCATCTGACATGGGACTGTCTGACAGGTTGAAGCAGTTCGGAGACAAGGCCAAGGAGTCGGCGGTCGAGCACCGGGAGGAGATCTCCAACGCGGTGGAGACCATGGGCGGGCTGGCCGATAAGCGCACGGGCGGCAAGTACACCGACAAGATCGCCCAGGCCGCCTCCAAGACGGAGGCTGCCGTGGATCGCTTCGCCGGCGGCGATGACGCGAGCTCAGAGGGTCAAACCGCGGGCACCGCCGACGCGCCGGTGACCGAGCCGGCCCCGGCCCCTCCCGGCGGGGATGAGGCCACCGGGCGCAGCTGACGCACCGCTTAGCTGGAGCGGCTCTCCAGCGTCTCGGTCAGCTTGGCGATCGCGAACCCCCAGGCCTGGGCCGGCTTGACCTTCGGCGGTAGCGAGATCTCCTCGGGGTTGGTGACGATGTCAAGCAGCGCGGGGCCCGGCACCGAGAAGACCGAACGGACCGCCTCATCCAGATCGTCGGGCTTCTCCACCCGGACGGCGTGCAGTCCCGCGGCCCGCGCGATCGCCGCTAGGTCGACGTTTCCGAGCACGGTCCCGAACTCCGGCAGGCCGCCCTGCTCCTGCTCGAGCTTGACCATGCCGAGGCGTCCGTTGTTGAACACCACCAGACGCACGCGCAGGTCGTGGGACACGGCGGTCAGCAGGTCGCCGAGCAGCATCGTCAGTCCGCCGTCTCCGCAGAACGCCACCACCTCGCGCGAACGATCCAGCGCCTGGGCCCCGAGCGCCTGCGGCATCGCGTTGGCCATCGACCCCAGGTTGTAGGAGCCCAGCAGCCGGCGGCTGCCGCTCATCACCACGAACCGCGACAACCACACCGTCGACATTCCGGTATCGGAGGTGAAGATCGCGTCCGGCGCGGCATGGCGGTCGACGGCCACCGCGACCGCCTCGGGGCGAATCCGCTCGTCGGGATTGTCAAACGCCGAGCGGACCTTCTCCACGATCCCGCGGGAGTCGTAGTCGGGGTCTGCGAGCTGGAGCTGCTCCGTGCGCCATTTGCCGTACCGGCCGGTCGAGTCCTCGAGATGACCGCGGTCGCTCTTGGGGGCAACGGACGCCAGCAGACCGGCGACGGCCAGGCGCGTGTCGCTCACGACCCCCAGCACGACGCTCGTCCGGCGTCCGATGTGCGCGCTGCGCTGATCCACCTGGATCACCGTCTTGCCCTTCGGGTACCAGGCGCTGTAGGGGAAGTCGGTCCCGAGCATCAGCAGCGTGTCGCAGTGCTGCAACGCGTGCTGGGCGGCGGGATTCCCGATCAGGCCGCTCTGGCCGACCGCGAATGGATTGTCGGTCTCCAGCGACTCCTTGGCCTTCAGCGTCAGGACCATCGGCGCCGCCAGCCGGTCGGCCAGCGCCAGCACCTCCGCCCGCGCGTGGCGCGCCCCGGCGCCGACCAGCAGCGTGACCGCGCCGGCGTCGTCCAAGCGCTGCGCGGCGTCGCGCAGGGCGGCAGGGTCCGGCACGACCGGGCGGCGCTCGGTGACGAAGTGCGGGACGGCTCCGGGTGCGTCGAGCCCAGCGACGTCGCCCGGGAGCGTGAGCACCGCCACGCCAGGCGTTCCCAGGGCGAGCTGCACGGCCTGCTCGAGTATCCCGGGCAGCTGCTCGGGGCTGGTGATCGTGCGACAGAACGTGGCGACGTCGTGGAACACCGCGTCGTTGTCGACCTCCTGAAAGAAGTCGCTGCCGAGCTCGGCCAGCGGGACCTGGCCGCAGATCGCCAGCACCGGGGCGTGGGACTTGCGCGCGTCATAGAGACCATTGAGCAGGTGCAGCGAGCCTGGCCCGACGGTGCCCATGCAGACACCGAGGGTGCCGCTGAGCTGGGCCTGCGCGCCGGCGGCGAACGCCCCCACCTCCTCGTGGCGGACACCGATCCACTCCAGTCGCTGCTCGCGGCGGATCGCGTCGGTGACGGGATTCAGCGCGTCGCCGACCACGCCCCAGATCGTCTTCACGCCCAGCTCGGCGAGCGCCGTGACGATGGTTTCGGCGACGGTTGGCATCGGCGTGGCTCCTAGACGAGACGGGGGGCGAAATGGTCAGGATCGGCTCGGGCCCAGTCGGCGGCCCAGCTCTCGGGCGGCTCTTCGACGAGCTGACCCGGGGACAGCCACTCATACAGCTCGGCGTAGCTCACGGCCGCCGCTCGGTCGACGCGGCGCACCAGGTGATGGGGCCCGACATCAGACGGGGAGTGCAGGCCCATCGAAGCGATCAAGCGCTGCGCCTCGGCGACCGTAGCGTGCTGATAGCGCTGCGCCCGTTGGGTCTTGTCGGGAACGTTGAGGGCGCGCGCCCGCTTGGGATCCTGTGTCGCCACGCCGACCGGGCACTGGTTGGTGTTGCAGCGCTGGGTTTGCAGGCAGCCAACCGCCTGCATCATCGCCCGGGCGGCGTTGGTGTAGTCGGCGCCCTGGGCCAGCCGCTTGACGATGTCTGAGCCGGTGGCGACCTTGCCGCTGGCGCCGATCCGAATCCGGTCGCGCAGCCCGCAGCCGACGAGCGCGTTGTGAACCATCATCAGCCCTTCGGTCAGCGGCGTCCCCATGTGGTCCTCGGACTCGGCGGGAGCGGCGCCGGTGCCACCCTCAGAGCCGTCGACGACGATGAAGTCCGGTCCTGTCTGCTCCTCCAGCATCGCCTTGCAGATCGCCAGCAGCTCGTGGCGCGTGCCGACGCACAACTTGAAGCCGGCTGGCTTGCCGCCGGCCAGCTCACGCATGTGGGCGATGAAGCGGATCAGCTCCCGCGGCGTCGAGAACACCTTGTGGCCGGGGGGGCTGACGCATGTCTGGCCGGCCGGCACGCTGCGCGCGTCGGCGATCTCCTTGGTCACCTTGGGTCCGGGAAGCACACCGCCGATGCCCGGCTTGGCTCCCTGGCTGAGCTTCAACGACACCATTTTGACCGCGTCGTGGGCGGCCTTCTCGCGAAACTGGTCGGCGTCGAAGCCGCCGTCCTTGGCGCGGGCCCCGAAGTATCCGGTGCCGATCTCCCAGACGATGTCGCCACCCTTGAGGTGGTACTCAGACAGCCCGCCCTCACCCGTGTCATGGGCGAAGCCGCCGGCCGCCGCCGCCTGGTTCAGCGCCGTCAGCGCATTGCCCGAGAGCGCGCCGAAGCTCATCGCCGAGACGTTGAGCAGCGCCATCTCGTACGGCTGCGAGCAGTCCGGGCCCCCGATCCTGACCCGCGGCGGCTCCTTCGGCGGGTCGAAGGAGTGCATCGATTGCAGCAACCACTCATAACCGGGCGCGGCGACGTCGCGCTCGGTGCCGTAGGCCTGCTCGTCCTGGACGCCCTTGGCGCGCTCGTAGATCGCCGTGCGGGTATCGCGGTCATACGGACGGCCGTCGAAGTTGCGCTCGATGAAGTACTGCTGCAGCTCGGGGCGGATCGCCTCCAGCATGAAGCGGAAGTGGCCGAGGATCGGATAGTTGCGCAGGATCGAGTGGCGGCGCTGGATGACGTCGTGCAGGCCGACGATCGCCAGCGCTCCGGCCAGCACTGCGATCACGATCCAGACGATCCCGCCGAGCAGGATCGCCGCCACGATCGTGGCGGCGCAGATGACCAGGGTCCCGATCAGGCCGGCAAATCTCACCACGCGTCCCTACCCCGGCGACCGTCGCCCCAAGCGAGCGACCGCGGCCGGCGTCCGCATACGTACCTACGGTTCTGGCGATGAGCGGCGAGCGGCAGTTCGTGTTCGGGTACGGCTCGCTGGCCGCCGCGGTCGGCCACACGCTTACCCGAGAGCGCCGGGCGGATGGCTTCGTGGTCGATCTCCCCGGCTGGGTCAGGGGTTGGGGCGTCGCAATGGACAACCGGCGCGACCTGCCCGGCTACAAGTACTACACCGACGCTGACGGATCGCGCCCCGCGGTGTTCGTGACGTTCCTCGACATCCGCGTGGGGGAAGGGGCCAGCAACGGTCTGTGCCTGCCGGTCGACCGCGGGGTGCTCGAAATCCTCGATCGCCGCGAGCGCAACTACGTCCGGCTCGATGTCTCAGACCGGATCGACGCGCTCGAGGCGCGCGTCTGGGTCTACGTCGGGCGCCCGGAGGCGCGCGAGCGCCTGGCGACGGCTCGCCGGGCCGATGCCGCGGTCATCGACGTCAACTATCTGCGGGCCGTGCGGGCGGCGTTCGCGGCGCTGGGCGGGGACGAGCTGGGTCGCTGTCTGGAGTCGTTGGCGCCGGGGGATCTGCCGGTGGTGGAGCTCACCCGCCACGAGCTCCCGTGATGGCCCGGCGCATCGGTTGGCTAGCCTTGGCCGAGGCCGGCCGCAGCGGACGAACAAGAACTCGAGGCTAGATGGATCGCAAGTGGTGGACTCTGATCGCGGTGTGCGTGGGCACGTTCATGCTGCTGCTGGACGTGACGATCGTCAACGTCGCTTTGCCGGTGATTCAGTCCTCGCTGCATGCGAGCTTCAGCGACCTGCAGTGGGTGGTCGACGCCTACTCGCTGATGCTGGCCGCGCTGCTGCTCACGACCGGCTCGCTGGCCGACCTGTTCGGCCGCCGGCGCCTGTTCGTGATCGGCCTAGTGATCTTCACGATCAGCTCGCTGGCTTCGGGCCTGGCCACGACGCCGGTGTGGCTGAACCTCGCCCGGGGTGCGCAGGGGGTCGGTGGCGCGGCGATGTTCTCCACCTCGCTCGCGCTGCTCGGCAGCGCCTTTCAGGGCCGCGAACGGGGCACTGCGTTCGGCGTCTGGGGCGCGATCACCGGGCTGGCGGTGGCGATCGGGCCGGTGGTCGGCGGCGCGCTGACGACCGGTCTGTCGTGGCGGTGGATCTTCCTCGTCAACGTGCCGATCGGCGTGATCGCGGTGATCCTGTGCGTCCTGCGCGTGGAGGAGTCCCGCCAGCCGGGCGCTCATCGGCCGGACATCATCGGCGTGATCACGTTCAGCGGCGCGCTCGGCGCGCTCGTCTACGCGTTGATCAAGGCCAACGCCAAGGGCTGGGGCTCTGGCATCATCCTCGTCTGCCTGGCCGGGGCCGCGGTACTGCTGATCGCGTTCGTGATCGCCGAACTGGTGCAGCGCGAGCCGATGTTCGACCTTGGCCTGTTCCGCAAGCCGACGTTCACCGGCGGCTCGATCGCCGCGTTCGCGCTTTCGGGCGGGTTGTTCGCGCTGTTCCTGTACCTGACGCTCTACCTGCAGGACGTGCTCGGCTACTCGGCGCTGCAGACCGGCCTGCGGTTTCTGGTGCTCTCGGGCGGAATCCTGCTCACCTCCACGTTGGCCGGCCGACTGACCTCGCAGGTCCCGATCCGGTTCCTGATCGCTCCCGGCCTGCTGTTGGTCGGGGTCGGGCTGCTGTTGATGCGGGGGTTGAACGCCGGGACCGGGTGGACGCACCTGATCCCGGGCTTCATCATCGCCGGCGCCGGCGCCGGGCTGATCAACCCGCCGCCGGCCTCGACCGCGATCGGCGTGGTCACGCCCGACCGCGCCGGTATGGCGTCGGGCATCAACTCCACCTTCCGTCAGGTCGGCATCGCCACCGGCATCGCCGGCCTGGGGACGCTGTTCGCGCACGTCGTGCGCACCCACATCGTCTCGATGCTGCACGGCGTCTCGGGGATCACCGCTCAGAGCTCGGCCGCGCTCGCCTCGACGGTGGCGCAGGGTAGCGGCGCGGGCAGTGGCCTCGGCAGTCTGCCCGCCCGGGCACGTCCGGCGGCCGCGCACGCGGTCAAGGCGAGCTTCACCACCGGCCTGAACGAGATCTTCCTCGTCGGGGCGATCCTCACGTTGGTCGCCGCGGTCCTCACGCTGGTGCTGATCCGCAGCAAGGACTTCGAGGCCTCGGCGGCCCGCAGCGGCCAGCGCCCTCCGAGCGCCGAGACCTCCGAAACGTCCGAGACCGCCGAGTCCGCCGAGACCGCCGAACCGCCCGCGGCGGAGCCCGAGCCCGAGGCCCCGGCCGAGGACGTGGTGCGCAGCGCAGATGCCGTCATTGCTACCTCCGAGCAGGCAGCCCTTGACTACGGGCGTCAGGTCGAGCGGCGGATCGAACGCCACCGAGCCGCTCAGCTGGCCGCCGCCGAGGCACAGTCGCGTGCGCTGCTGGAGGAGGCGATGGAGCGAAACGATCGCTACGCCGCCGCGCTGCGATCCCGGCTGGCCGAGCTGGGTGGCGAGCGCGAGCGCCTGGTCACCGAGCTCCGCGACCAGATCGATTCGGTCGCCCGCCATGCCGATCAGGCGGCACTGACGCGTGCCCAGCTGTACCGGGTGATCGGCGCGCTGGGCGCGTTGCCCGCCGACGCCAACGGAGCCGACGGCGAGCCGGCTGACGGCTCAGGCAACGGCCAGGGGCGCCACGCGGACTGGGCGCCCAGCACTCAGCACTCGGTGGAGTCCTGACCGGCGCCGCTCGGGCCAGTGCAGCAGCGCTCGGCAAGCGTGCCGACATGATCGTGCACGAGATCGAGCCCTACAACGCCGAACCGCCTCGTGGCGCGCTCGCGTCCGCGGCGCTGACGTCCGTCGACTCGTTCTACGTCCGTAGCCACGGGCCGATCCCAGACACCGATCCGGCACGCTGGCGACTCCGGGTGAACGGCCTCGTCACTCGCGAGCTCGAGCTCACGCTCGCCGAGCTTCATGATCACTTCCCGGTGCGGCGGGAGGTGGCCACGCTGCAGTGCGCCGGCAACCGCCGCTCGGGCTTGATCGCGGTGCACGCGATCCCCGGCGAGGCTCCGTGGGGACCCGGCG
>JBPCPC010000201.1:0-7283 GCA_050999585.1 Solirubrobacteraceae bacterium
CCACCACGGTCGAATCGATCCGCGCAGCGCGCGCGGTAAACCGCGTCTCGCGCTGTGCCTTCTCGATCACCATCCGGGTGATCTGCGCAACTACCTCCGGACCGAGCCGGCGGGCGAGCTTTCTGACAGTCGACTCGTCCGGGACGCGCTGATCGATCCCGATCAAACAGAACCGTCGCAAGTGCAGCGAGTCTGACACCTCCCGCACCAGCGTCTCGTATCCCCATCCGGTGCGCTGCTTGACCACCATCAACCGCACGAACGTGACCATCGCGATCGACGGGCGGCCTCGCTCCCTTGCAGTTTGCTCCCACGCTTGGGCGATCGGGAACAACAACAAGTGATCGGCCAGCACCCGGTCCAGGCGGGCGAGATCCTCGGGCAGCTGCCTGACCTCGATCGGGAGCACCTCGTCCCACAACGACTCCACCTGCACGCCCACGAGCGTCAGCATCACACCTCCACCAGGTCAGGAAATCATTCACGAGCAGGCAGATCCTCTTAAACTGCTCGGACGGAACCGCTCGTTCTGACCGGCCTGGATGCGACCCTCACCGCGACCAACGCGAGGAGGCTCAAAGTGCCCAGATCCGGACGCAACCAGCCCTGCCCGTGCGGCTCAGGCCGCAAGACCAAACACTGCTGCGGTCAGCAACGCGGCCCCTCCGCCGAGCAGCTCGCCCGCGCTCACGTCGCCCAGCTCGCCCGCCAAGCGGTCCCCGACCTCGCCGGCCTGTCTGACCGTGCGCTTGACCACCTCTGGGAAGGACTCATGGACCTCCCCAGCGTCGACTTCTCGCTGCTGGTCGCGCTCCCCAAGCTGATCGGTCCCGAACTTCAGCGGCTCCGCGAGTCGATCGAACACGACGACCCCGACTGGGGCTGGGACGCGCTCACTGCCGTGGCCAAACAGATCGACACCCCCCACCAAAGAGCCCAACTCGCCGACGCGATCCTCCGACTCCGCGACCAGCGCCGCATCAACCGCCGACAAGCCGCCTACGCGCTGCTTGACCTCAGCACCCGATCCACCCGCCTCATCGGTGC
Organism: Solirubrobacteraceae bacterium; assembly: GCA_050999585.1. Lineage (GTDB taxonomy): Bacteria > Actinomycetota > Thermoleophilia > Solirubrobacterales > Solirubrobacteraceae > Palsa-465. The sequence goes on from JBPCPC010000201.1 coordinate 1,048, forward strand.
CAGCCTGCTCGAAGCCGTGGCCGTATCAACCGGCATCAGCCGCACCCCCGGCGGCCTCCACATCGCCGCCTAACCCCAATCGTTTATCCGGGGGAAGTAGCTAGCCAAGCTAGGCCCGGTCCGGGGGCGCCGCTGGCGATCGACGCCGCGCTTCACCGAGGTAGCCTTCGCGCCCGATGACCTACGTGGCGCTGATCACCGGGGCCTCGAGCGGGATCGGCGAGGCCACCGCGCGACGGTTGAGCCGCGAGCCCGACACCCAACTCGTGCTCGTCGCCCGCCGGCAGGACCGGCTGGAGCGGCTGGCCGCGGAACTGGCGCCCACCCATGCGACCGTGCTCGCCGCCGACCTGACCGATGCCGGCGCTCCGGCCCGCATCCGCGAAGCGCTGCAACGCGACCACGGCGGCGAGCTGCACATGCTGGTCAACAACGCCGGCGCGGCCTGGCGCGGGAGCTTTCGCGAGACCGGGTGGGCCAACGTCGAGCGCCACCTGAAGCTCAACTTCGAGGCGCCGCTGCGGCTGACCGAGGCGCTGCTGCCGATGCTGCGCGCCACCGCGGCGGGGGGGCCCGGCGAAAGGACGAGACGAGTGGTGCGCGTCAAAGCTTCGCGAAACACAGGGCGGGTCTCGCGTCCGTGCTCGGGCGGGTACTCGGCGAGCAAGTTCGCGCTCGCCGGCTGGACCGACGCGCTGTACGCCGAGGAGCGCGAGCACGGCGTGCACGTCGGACTGGTGCTGCCCGGCTTCGTCCCGACAGAAGGATTCCCCGCCAGCGAACTGCTGGACCACCCGCCCACGCGGTGGCTGGTGGGCGATGTGAGAACGGTCGCTCAGGCGATCCTCGACGCCGGTCCCGGCGGAGCTCCCGAGCGCTACGCCCCGCGGCCCTACCGGATTGCGGCCGCGCTGCGGATTATCGCCCCGGCGCTGGTCCGCCGCGCCACCGCCGGCGGCCGATTCACGACCCGGACGGGCGCCCGCGACTGACCCCCCCAGCCCCCGCGCTTAATTTACGGTGGGGCGACTATGGAAAATGGAAGCCTTCGACCTGCGCGAGCTGCTGCCGGAGCTGAACCGCACGAAGTCACCGACGACCTGGTGTGGGAGCAGGTGATCGCGCCGGCGGCCGCGGCCGCGGCCAACTGCACCGTGGCCGGCAGCCGGACCGGCGCCTTGAACGCGACCTGCACCGTGAACGCCGTGGGCAGGCTCGGAGCCAGCGCGGCCAGGCAGCGCGCCCACCTTCGGCGTAGGTGACCAACGCCGCGACACCCCGCACCTCGACGGGGCGGTCACCCGCTCAGTGCAGGGCGCGCCAGCGGGCGGCTGAGGAGCGCAGCTCCGGGTCGGTTACCAGCAGGTAGAGCAACGCCACCAGCAGCGCCGGGGCCAGCGTCGCGCTGGGAATCGGATCGCCGTGGATGATCCCGCCGGTGATGAACGCGACGAGCATCACGATCGCCAGCACGAACGCAGTCGGCGCGATCAGTGCTCCGCGGATCAGCAGCGCGCCACCGATCATCTCGACGGCGCCGACAATCGGCTCGAGCACCGTCGGGGCCGGGATCCCGTAACGGCGGAAGGCGTGCAGCTCCCAGTGGTGCAGCGCGAACTTCACCAACCCGGCGGGGACGAAGATCAGCCCGCAGACCAGCGCCACCCGCCGCTCCGTGGACAGGGCCGCGAGCTTCACCGCCGGCGGTGCCCCGCCGGGGGCGCGATCATCCGCCGGGCGTGGTCGTGTCAAAGACCCCGCGGATCCGGTCCAGGACCGCGGCCGCGGTGCGCAGCTCGTCATCGGAGAACTGCGCCAGGGCGGCGTTCCAACGCGGTGCGATGCGGGCATGGCGCTCTTCCAGCAGGGCGTGACCGCGCTCGGTCAGCGACGTCAGCACGACGCGCCGATCCTTGAGCGAGCGCTCGCGCCGCACCAGGCCGGCGGCCTCGAGGGCGTCGAGCATCTGGGTGGTAGAGGCGGGAGACAGATCGGCGAGTGTTGCCAGTTCGCCGGCAGACACCTCGTCCTGGTCACGCAGCCCGAACAGCAGCCCGTACTGAGCGTCGGAGAGGCAGCTGACCGAGCGGGTCTCGCGTCCGCGCAACCGCCGCACCGACGCCAGGACCCCCTTGAACGCCAGCCCCAGCTCTCGCGCGGGCTCACGGTCGACCAGACCCCGGTCAGCGGCGGGCGCCACGCTCGCGGGTGGGCTCGTCATGCCGCCACCGCCTCGGCCAGCGTCTCCTCGGGGACCGCATCGGCACGCTGACGCCGCGCGGCGCGCTCGGACCGCAGCAGCACGATGCACGGGATGATCGCCAAAGCGCTGAGCCCCGCCGCGGCCCAGAACGCGGTCCCGTACGCGGATGCGGCGTCGCTGAGCGAGTGGGCGCTGCTCAGTCCGCGCTGGAGCACGACCGCCAGCACGGCGATCCCGATCGAACCGCCGACGCGCTGCAGCACGTTGAGCTGCGGAGTGGCGTCAGACAGCTCAGAGCGATCCAGGGCCGCGAACGCGGCCGACATCGCGGGCATGAACGCGCAGCCGATGCCGACGCCGCGCACCAGCATCACGATTGATAGCCACAGGATCGAGGTGTGGGCGCCGATCAGCCCGAACGGAACCGTCGCCACTGCGAGCAGGAGCACGCCGAAGAGCGCCAGCGGGCCGCCGCCGACGCGGTCGGTGAGCTTGCCCGAGAGCGGCATCACCAGCGCCGCGCCGAGGCCCTGAGGGGCGGTGAGCAGACCGGTGACGACCACGCTTTCATGGCGCACCGTCTGCCAGTACAGCGGCAGCAGGATCATTCCGCCGAACAGCGCCGCGCCAACGCAGAACATCGTGATCGAGGCTGACGAGAACGTCGCCCGGCCGTACAGGCGCAGGTTCAGCAGCGGGCGCGGGACATGCAGCGCGTGCCTCGCGAACGTCGCCACCAGCAGCAGTCCGCCGACGATCGGTCCGATCACCTTCGCGCTCGAGAAGCCGCCGGTGGTGCCGATCTCGGCCAGGCCGTAGGTGATCAGCGGGAGCCCGGTGGCCATCAGCAGGAGGCCGAGGTAGTCCAAGCGCTCGGTCGGCTGGCGGGCGACCTTGGGCAGCACGCGTAGGGCCGAGGTCACCGCGAGCACGCCGATCGGCACGTGGACGAAGAAGATCCAGCGCCAGCTCGCGTTCTCGAGGATCAGGCCGCCGATCGTCGGGCCGAGGATCGGGGCCAGCATCGCGGGCACGGCCACGACGCTCATCACGCGGCCCATGCGCTTGGGGCCGGCCGCCTCGGCCATCATCAGCTGCCCGATCGGCAGGATCATGCCGCCTCCCGCGCCCTGCAGGACGCGGAACACGATCAGCTCGGTGCTGGAGCTGGCCAGGCCGCACAGCGCGGAGCCGGCGGTGAACAGGATCAGCGAGAGCACGTACACCGGCTTGGCGCCGAAGCGGCGCGCCGCCCAGCCGGTGACCGGGATCACGGCGGCCAGCGACAGCAGATAACCGGTCGCCACCCACTGGATGTTGGCGATCGAGGAGTGCAGCTCGCGGCCGAGCGTGTCAAGCGCGACGTTGACGATCGTCGTGTCGAGGATCGACATGATCGAGCCGACGATCACGACGGCGCTGATGCGCCAGACGTAGGCGTCGATGCGGTCAGAGTCAGTGGCTGGGCTCACGGCGCGCGCGGAGAAAAGTTAGGGTCCGAATGATTCGGGCCCGAAAGATAGCAAGCGCGATCCGGCCCCGGCCCGTTGTCCTGGGCCCCAGCCGTCTATCGTCTGGGGCGTGACGTCATTTGTCGACCTGGGATTGTCGCCCCCGCTGCTGCAAGCGCTCAGCGATGTCGGCTACGACGCGCCCAGCCCGATCCAGGAGCAGGCGATCCCGCCGCTGCTGGAGGGCCTTGATGTGATCGGCCAGGCGCAGACGGGCTCGGGCAAGACCGCCGCCTTCGGCCTGCCGATGCTGCAGTATGTCGACGCTGAGCAGAGCGACGTGCAGGGCCTGGTGCTCACGCCCACGCGCGAGCTTTGCATCCAGGTCACCCAGGCGCTGCGCGCGTACGGCAAGAGCAAGGGCGTCGACGTTGTCGCGGTGTTCGGCGGCGCGCCGATTCGCAGCCAGCAGGCGCAGCTGCGCGCCGGTGGCCAAGTGGTGGTCGGCACCGTCGGCCGCGTCAAGGACCTGATCAGCCGCCATTCGCTGATGCTGCACTCGTGTCGCTTCGTCGTCCTCGACGAGGCCGATGAGATGCTCGACCTGGGTTTTCTCGAGGACGTCGAGAAGATCCTCTCGCTCACCCCGTCCAGCCGCCAGACGGCGCTGTTCTCGGCGACGATGCCGGCCGAGATCCGTCGCCTGGCCGATCAATACCTGTACGAACCGGTAACGATCAAGGTCAAGACCGACACGCTGACCGTCGACACCGTCGAGCAGTTCGCGCTTGAGGTGACGGCCAAGGACAAGAATCAGGCGCTGGTCGACGTGCTGGAGGCCGAGCATCCCGACCAAGCGCTCGTGTTCGTGCGCACCAAGATCCGCTGCGACCAGCTCTATCGCACGTTGCGTGACCGCGGCATGAACGTCCGCGCGCTGCACGGCGACATGTCCCAGGGCTCTCGGGACGGCGTGATGATCTCGTTCAAGAGCGGCCGCGTGCCGCTCCTGGTCGCGACCGATGTCGCCGCGCGCGGGCTGGACATCTCGGGTATCTCGCACGTGATCAACTTTGATGTCCCGACGTCGCCCGACGTCTACGTGCACCGCATCGGGCGCACCGGCCGCGTCGGGCGCAGTGGCCGCGCGCTCACGTTCTATGAGCACCGCCAGGCGCGTGACATCCAGGCGATCGAGAACCACGCCGGGGTCAAGCTCTCGCCGTGGGTCAAGGACGCGCGCGTGGCTCCGACGCCCGTGGTGCCCAAGCCCCGGCGCCATTCCAAGCCGCACGTGTCGCCCAATGGCGACGGCTTGGCGGGCCGTTATTCCAAGGTGATCGTGTCGGGCGGACGCGCCGCCGGCCTGGAGCCGTCAGACATCATCCACGCGATCACCGCCGCCACCGCGCTCGAGGGCGAGGCGGTGCGCAACGTCCGCATCCTCGAGCGTTTCGCGTTCGTCGAGGTGCCGCAGGCTGAGGCCGACCGCGTGGTGCAGGAGACCGGCGGTACCGACGTACGCGGTCATACGCTGCGTCTCGAGCTCGCGCGCGGCTGAGCGTTTACGCCAGCGAGCTGACCGCGGCGTCAGGTTCGCGTCAGCGGGCTGACCGGTCGCCGCGACTTCTGGCCTCGCCCCGCGTTGTGGTGAGCAGTGCAAAGCCCGTTTCCGGGCCACCCCAACCACGGGAGGTAATCCCTTGCGACTTCGTTCCCTGCTCCGCCGGCCGTCGCCGGCCATGGCCACCGCGTTGGTGGCGCTGTTCATGTCACTGGGCGGCGTCGGCTACGCCGCCGTCTCGCTCCCCAACAACAGCGTCGGCACCGCGCAGCTCCAGAACGGCGCGGTGTCCTACACGAAGATCCAGCCCAACTCGGTCGGCAAGGTGCGCTTGGCCGACGGCGGCGTGATCAACAGCAAGCTGGCCAGTGGCTCGGTCTCGTTCAAGGACATCCAGCCCGCGGCGGTCGGCACCGTGCGGGCAAACCTCAACCAGCTGCAGGCGCGGGTCAATGGGACGTGCGCGGCCGGCAGCGCCGTCGGCGCCGTCGACAATAAGGGAGCGGTCACGTGCAACTCGTCGCTGCCCGCCGAGTTCGGCACGACCAGCAACACCGTGAAATTGACCACCACGCCAGCCACGGTGAGCACCGTCACGCTGCCGGCGGGGCCGTCGTATCTGGTGCTGGCCAACCCCTCCACGACGGTGACCAGTGGCGTCAACGCCCAGCGGGCCACGGTCAGCTGCACCCTTACGGCTGGCTCCAATACGGTGACGCGTAGCGCCGTCATCCTCACCAGCGGTACCGCCGGTGAGACCGCGACCGCGTCGATCCCGCTGCAGCTCGCGGGCTCGGCGGGGACGTCAACGGTGTCCTGCGCAGCGTCGTTGCCGGGCAACGGAACGTTGCCGACGGTTTCGACGATCGCGCAGATCAACGCGCTGCAGACCTCCAGCAACAGCTGACCTGGTGGGGGCGCTTCCCCGCGGTCCGAGGGGCCCGGAGGGGACGCTTGGACCGCAGTAGTGTCTCTGGGCATGAGCACAACCACAACGAAAAACACAGCGGGCGCGACC